>NZ_CP116899.1:1368333-1710416 GCF_030997045.1 Microbulbifer sp. TB1203
AGCAGGTCGTCGCTGTTGTTGTAGCCCCGCAAGGTGTTGTCGGCATCGTCGCCGATCAGGGCGAGTGCCTTAACGTCATCGATGGTCCACACTGTCCGGCCGTTGTTGAAGGTGATTTTATCCACGGCGCTTTCCGTGGTGGCGTCCTGGGTGAAGTAGCCAGTAATTGTTACTGAATCGCCGCCGTCGTCGACCGTCAGCAGCAGGTGGTCGCCGCTTCTGGTGACCTTTACGTCGTGGGGGCTGATTTCTTCGGCGAAGGCGACCGTGCTGGTTCCGGTATCGCCGCTATTGTCGATGGTGTCCTGGCCATCGCCAAGACCAAAAAAGTATTGGTCCGAGCCGGCGCCGCCGCTCAAGGTGTCATTGCCGCTGCCGCCTTTGAGCAGGTCGTTGCCATTGCCGCCCTGCAGGATGTCATCGCCATCCCCACCATCCAAATAGTCGTTGCCGGCTCCGCCCTGCAACTGGTCAGCGCCTTCATTGCCGTACAGGAAGTCATCGCCGTCACCACCGTGTAGCGTATCGTTCCCCGCTCCGCCGAGGAGGATATCCTTGCCAACGCCGCCGTCGATCAGATCCGAGCCATCGCCGCCACGGATCAGGTCCATACCCTCACCGCCATCAATAGTGTCGTCGCCGCTGGTGCCGTCGATGATTTCGTCGTCGACATTGATGCCCGAGGTGTCGCCCTCGGCGCCGGTGGGCGGCTCCACGTCCTGACCTAGGGCCGGGGCTTCCCCGCGGGCAAAGTCGGGTTCGCGGGAGAACAGGGAACCATCGGGCAGCAGCCGATATTCCTGTATTGCGCCCGCGGGGGCCAGGTAGCCGCCCTCGCCGTCTGGCACACCAGCCATGATCGTGCCTTCGGCATCGGTGTAGAAGGTGAGTATGCCAGTGAGGGAGACGGCGCCGTTTTGCAGCCAGGTGCTGGGGTCTTGAGAGTCTATTCCGGCGGTGCTGGCATCAATGGCGACCAGCTGGCCGCCGTACCAGTCGGTAAGCGTGGCGGTTGATTCAGTTGCCGCAGCTTCCATCGGGGAGATAGAGGCATTCAGGGCTGTGGAGACTTGGGTGCCGGGCGCACTTTCGGGAGAATCACCGGAGCCGCCCGTGATCGCATCCAGTATGGCTTCGCTCCTGCGCAGCCACTGCTGGGTGTAAGCGCTCCAGAGATCGAAAAAGTCATAGGCGGCACCACCCAAAATCACAGTGCTGGAGGACAGTGTAGATTCAGGGAGGTCGATCATGTCTCCTTCGCCATAGGCGATCGACAGGTTCAAATCAGCACCGAAGCTTATGTCGCCATATTGATAGAGGCGGGCGTTTTGCAGTGAAGCGCCATTAATCACGATTCGGTTGTCGCCGTCGCTATCCACTATGTAGTCCAGGCCATCCCCCGGATTGAAGATATAGGTATCATCGCCATCGCCACCGCGCAGGATGTCGGAGCCGGCCCCCCCGATCAGGACGTCATTGCCCCCGCCGGCTTGGATATAATCGTTGCCAGCGCCGCCGTTGAGGTAGTCGTTGCCGCCTTCAAGGTCTTCGTGGGTGGGGTCATCGCCCCAGATCCAGTCAACGTCTCCGCCCCCGAGAATGACATCATGGCCGCCACCGCCGACGATTTGATTCTTGCCGCCGCCGGCGTAGATCACGTCGTCCCCGTGCATATCGAGCGGAATATCCTCCGGGAGTAAATTCGAGCCGTGGAACTGGGCGCTACCGACATCGCCCCAGATTTTGTCATCGCCATCCCCGGCAGTGATGGTATCGTTGCCGGCGCCGCCAAATACAACGTTGTCCCCATCCCCAGCGTCGATGATGTCGTCATACTCCAGGCCGGAGGCGAAAATATCCTGTATTCGCAAGGTGAGAGAGACTCTACTCCCTTCTTGCTCCAGGGTTGCCCGGCCGTCCCCGAAAATAAACTCTTTACCGTCCCCGCCCTGGATGATGTCGGAACCACTACCGCCCATCAGCCAGCCCTCACCGCCGGCACCCGCAATCAGTATGTCCTTGCCACCGCCGCCGTCCAGGCTTTTGAAGGCGGTGGACTCGCTGATCAATGTATCTTCGCCTTCCCCGTCGTACTCGCGATATTCTTCCGGCAAGTCCACCGGCAGGTGGAAATCTCCAAAAAGAAAGCCTTTGCCCCCGGTGTGCCGGATATAGTCGCCGCCCTCCCCACCGGTAGCCCAGGCCCAGTCGGAAGCGCCGATAACGATCGTATCCTCGCCGTCCAGGCCGAAAAGACGGGGGTTGAAGTAGTCTCCATCCGCAATCAGAGTGTCATTGGCCTCGCCGCCGTCGAAATTCCAGGTGTGGACGCCAGGGTCTTCGGGAAAATCTGGATTGTCGGAACTGATCAGGCTTGCGTCGAAGAAGATCGGTTGGGCGTTGAAATCCGGGCTTCTGGACTCTTGATCGAAGTCAAGCCAATCCTCTTCCTCCGGCGTACCCAGATTGCTGTCCCCCACCTCAAAACTGTTCGGATCCATTGCGGGCTGGGTAGTATCCTCTTCCTGGTAATCACTGAGGGTTAACCCGAAATCGTCTTCCAGCCCCGAAACTTGGATGGCGGAAACCGTTTGGGAAGCGTCGCCATAAATGACGACAAACCCATCGTCCGTTTTGATCAGGCGGATATCGCCCTCTTCACTTTTGTAGATCATGTTGGAGGCTGAGACCCCGGTCAGTTCGGGAATGGCGCTGCCGTCCAGTTGAAGGGTATTGCCCGTGGAGCTGTCTTTTACGGTGTCTACGCCGTCACCGGAGTTGAATTCATAAGTGTCGCCACCGGTGCCGCCGAGCAAAAGGTCCGCGTCTTTGCCGCCGTTCAGGGTGTCCGCACCCGCGCCGCCCCCCAGGATATCGAAACCGTCCTGGCCGTAGAGGTGATCACCACCGCCTTTGCCAACCAGAACGTCACCCTCCTCACCACCGTTCAAGGTATCGACACCCGATGCACCGATCAGCACATCACTGCCAGCTCCGCCATTTAGAGTTTGACCATTCTCATCAACCGCTATCAGCAAGTCATTGCCATTGCTGGTTTCACCCACATTCGTTGCCTGGACCGTGCCATTGGTTTCCAGGCCAATCACCACTTGGTTGTCAATAGAGGCACCAGAAATAACGGAAAGAATCACACTGAAAGATTCATCAGTTTCTCCCAAACCATCAGTGGCATAGAACTCGGCAAGCTCTGTAGCTATGGGAAGGAACAGGGTTTGGAAAGAAACCTGCTGAATCAACCCATGGTCAGCAATGTCGTAATCACGAACAGTATTGCTATTGATCCAACTATTGAAATAGTGGTTACCCGTCCCGGTATGACCTTCATAGGCAAGGATTCGGTCGATAACCCTTTGGCTTCCGTCATAGGGGTCGGCAGCATTCAAAAAGTCGTATATGTCCTGTGCCTGCTCTTCTTCGGAGCGATTGTCATACAGGCCGAACAAAGCCGCCTCATAAGCACGCCGCTTGGCAAGTCCGCTGTCTCTCACTCCACCGCTTGCGGGATTGCTGGCATATCGAATCTCAAACCAGGAGCGGATACGATCACCGGCTTGCACGGCATCTTGCAGGTTGACACTGTTTGACAGCACACCGTTGTACATCAGCGATAACAACGCCACGCGCTCGCTGGACGTTACCAGGGTTTCGGAGCCCAGCCAGGTATTCAAGCGTGCCTCATAGGTTCCTGCAGCGGGAGTAGCCGGATCACCTGCTACATCGTCAAAAATCGAACGGATTGTCTGGGTTGCCGCATCAAGGTCGTCGTGAGGAATCGTGAATGAACTTGGCATTCCATCACGCTGCTCGGGCGTGGCATCGTTATACCGCTCCAGCATGATGGCATCCAGTTCTGCAAGATCATTATTGTCTATAGCTGCATCCAGCCGAAGACGGTAACCGGAGTCATCCAGACCATCTACTTGGTCAATTCCAAGCAGGTTGTATATCTGCCTTCTTAAACCAGGAACTCCTTGGATATTGAACCCTACCCCAATGGTAGTTTGCGGAGGCGTGGCAGAATCAACATAAGGGCTCCATGAAATTTCGCCACCCCGCTCCTCCATATACCGGATAACATTCCAGCGCAACTCCTCATACTGCTCTTCTGTCAGTTGATCTTTAACCGTAATCATTTGTCAGCCTCTCCATGTTGAACAATATTTACACCGCAAGCATGACTCCCCGGACCTGGTTCAATGTCAGCAACGGTTAGTTGATATCTATAAGTTTGACTCCATGAATCCATACGCACACGACTGTCATAATAAAACAACCTAGATAGGCCTGATCTTGAATTAAGCGTGTTAGCAACACCTAACGGACGACCATAAACTTCCTCATTTTTCTTCGCGTCATCATGCTTAATAAAATAAGTTTTCAATGTTGTACAGTTTCCGTACTTCTCTAACTCGGGTTTCAATACTGAAAATCGATAAACCGTTTCAACCTCTCCATCATGATCAATATCAATATGTGCTCTGTGCAAAATCGGATAATCCCCGGAATCCATTTTCCTTTCTTCTGCAAGCCAGAATTTTTTCGCTTTCTTTTGGCCCTCTGTCGGCCACAGAAACTCCATTATTATCTGTTCTTTCCTTATTTTTTTTATTTCTTCTTTGTCCGTTATTTCAGCCCATTCGACAGCCTTGAATTTTGGAAAATCAGGAAGGATTTTCCTTTCACAAACAGGCGCCTCTCTGTATCCTGCTTGGTTCAGCATATCCACATAGTCTCTACACAATGGATACTCGCCTCCTATCATTAACTTGAACTTTATGGGCTTACCTGAGGCTACAGAAGGTTCTGCACCCGACCCACTCCTTGAGTCAAGTATTTCTATACTGGAATGAAAAGGAGCACTAAAAGTATTGAGTTCTTGTATTCTGTTCCGGTAGGCGGAACTGATACACGACACGATCCTTGGCCCGCTACCGTCATAAGACATACCTTCAGCAGTTTCACACTTGGTCCTATCATTGCGCAGCCAATCCAACTGCGATTCTCTGACACTTTCCCGAATTTCCGGAATTGATCTCTTTTGCTTGTATATTTCGTCCAGTTCTCGGTCAAGATCCGACAGGTATCTGTAATTACAGATTGTCTTTTCGACTTTTGTCGAAGCTTTCTTGCAGTCGAAACTCGGACCTTCAAAGCTCCGAGGCTCCTGCCTTTCCGATTGCTTTATTTCTCGCACGCTTATAGTAGTCGTTGAGGTTTCGTCGACAAGATCCGCATGGCAAATAGTCGATACGAGCAACATGATTATCGAATAAGCAATGTGACGGATGGTTTTCGTTCTTCTACTCATAATAGCTGCCCTATTCCGTACGGTGGCGCCAGTTACTCAAAACCAATGCTTGAGAAGTGCACATCTTTGCATTGGCTCGTCAGCTTGACTTTATCACCAGTTCTTTTGTTTACGATTTCTCGTTTATTTTCCCAAAGTATTTCATCAGACTTATTTTCCGAGGAAAAGATGATAAGATCGCAAATCCCTGATACAGAATCATTGCCCCAGTCAGCACCATACAAAAGCGTTAAACTCCCGTGACTTCCCTCAATGCTGTCATTTCCCGGGCCGGCATAGATCATTTCATTACCCCAGCTACCGTCTATGATGTCATCACCTGCGCCGGCTGCTATTATTTCATCTCCCCAGCTGCCTTCGATTTCATCACTACCTTGGTAGGTGTCGATAATATCATTCCCCCAGCTACAGTTAACAATGTCTTTTAGAACGCTACCTTTAATCAAGTAAGGCCGTTTCTTATGTTTGGAACACGGAATTTTCCCAGAACCCGTTAATATTTTTAATGGCTCCATTTCAAAGTATTTGAGGAAATCTCCGGTGGTTTCCACTCCTTCAGATCGAAGCTCAATCAAGACGCTATGCATTATCTCCAGATGGTCCTTACTATTGGGCATAGAAGATTTTGCTATCCCATCAAGAATCTTTTCAAAATTGGTATTTTTATATACATTTACAGAGATCAAGTTACCCAAAGAATCTACCAAAAACTGGCCCTTCAATGTCTCAGGAAAGATATTCTTATATGAAACTTGATATGAGTAATAAAACTTATACATATCCCTTTTTTCCCTCTCGAATGCCTCGATATCTGCCGACGCAAGACGAAAAAACGTTTCAGGGAAAAGTTTCTTGTTTTCATCAATACCGCCAATAGTTTCCTTTATTGATATGGCGGAATAAGACTTTTTCTCTTTTTCAAAAAAACCCACCACCACACTTGGCTCAAGAGCGGAAAAACGATTGTCAATATTCTTGATTCCGCGGATGATTTCTGAAATTCTGATATTGTAATTTTTCTCTATGCAGTCATACTTTTTGCATGAGTTGCGCTTCTTCAACCATTTCAATTGTTTATTTTTCAAGGTACCAGGAGAGAAACTTAGCTCCTGATATTGCCTATACAGGAGGTTTAGATAATTATCCAAGCTAGACAGATATGAATCTGAGCATATGGACATTTCGCTGTAATTCAGCTTTTGGTTACAATCAAATCCCGGCTTTACTTCTTTTACGTCTTCCCGATCCTGTTCCGAGGATATTCTCTCCCTGGAAACCTTTGTATTCGAGTATCTTGAATTATCTTTATTGTCAAATCCTGAACTCTGGGGACGAGCAGGGGCAACAGTATTCCGAGTCGGACTGAGCTTTCCATAAACTTTTCGTATCTGTGGTTTTGGTCCCAGAATGGGCATTACGCCACCTATTCCTGAGGTTTCCAGGCCAGCCAGGGAGTTCTGGCATTGTTCGGTAGGCCTCACCAGAGAAGAGTACATCCTGCTATTTTCCATCTCACATATATCCAGCATCATTTTCAGCTGACCGATACGCAGACTGTAGGCCAATTCCACACAGTGCCTTTGCCGGCAGCCATTTCTGGTCCGTAGCCAGGATTGCTGCGATTTTCTTATGGGAACCCGAGCTTCCGGTATTGCCTGTAGCTGCAGGTGTATATCTTGAAGTTCCGCGTGGAGTTCTTGTAGCTCTTTATCTTTACAGATCATCTTCTCTACTGGTTCGCTTTCTGTCGTACAGTCGGCGAGGTTCGAATCGATTTGTGTCTTATCTGGCGATTCATTCTTCCGGGGTGTGGCACAGGCGGTTACGACCAGGAGGAAAACTATCATCATAAATACTCTCAGCCAGCCGAATCGCCTGTGAGGAAAACTCCAACACAGGAGCAGGGAGTTGCTCTGGATGCTGTTATTCATGCTTATCTTTCCCCAAAACTGCTACCAAGTGATTCGCGAATCGGCTTGGTAAAGTACTCGTAGATATTTCTCTTACCGGTTTTCACCTCTGCCACCACATGCATACCAGCACGTAGCGGCAGTTCCCGATCCGGCAGTTGCAGGCTCTGGGTGTTCAGGCGGACACTGGACAGGTAGCGGTAGCCCTTGTCCTCGTCCATTACTGCATCCTCGGACAGGTTGGCGACCGTGCCTTCGATGATTCCGTACTTGGTAAAGTTAAAGGTGGATACCTTGACGGTGACCGGCTGCCCTTCCTCGACAAAGCCGATATCCTGATTCAGTACCCAGGCCTGGACTTCCAGCGTGCTGCCGGCGGGCACTATCTGCATCAGTGGCTGGGCGGGCTCGAGCACCGCGCCGCGGGTATGGATTGCCAGCTCCTGGACGGTGCCGGCGATGGGGGCGCGAATCACCTGCTGGTGGTTTCTGAGCCGGGCCTTGGCGTACTCCTTTTCCAGGGAGGTAATATTCCGCTCCAGTTCTTCCTGCTGGGAGAGGCTGTTGTACAGCGATTTGCTCAGAAGGGCGGACCGCTGCAAGTCCAGTTCGCGAAGCTGCGACTGGAGCTGCTCTATCCTCTCCTGTTCCAGTGCCAGCCCTTCCTCCGCGTCTATGCGCTGCTGTTCCAGTTCCAGGTATTTGTCCCGGGCTACCAAATCGCGGCTGAGGAGCTTTTCCAGGGAGGCGGTGCGCTCGGTGAGTATGGGCAGGGTCTTTTCCGCTTTGCGCACCAGGGCGCGGGACATGTCGAGTTCCTGCTGCTTGGAGTCGATCTGCTGGTCGATCAGGTCGCTTTCGGCCAGGTAGTCGGTAAAGTAGCCACGCAGCAGGCTCTGCTGGAAGGGGAGCTGTTCCCGGGCATCCACACCGACGAGTTTGTCCCGCAGGCCGGCTTGTGCCTCCTGCATCATCGCGACCTTCCCCTCCCCCAGCCGCGGCAGGTAGGTGGAATACACCCGCTCCCGCGCCAGGCGGGCGCGGGATGTCTTGAGTTCGCCATCCAGGCGCTCCAGGTCGGCGGCGGCATTGGTGGCGTCCAGGGTGATCAGGGGATCTCCCTCCTGAACCCGGCTGCCCTCCAGCACATGGATTTCCCGCACCACCGACAGTTCGTTGGCCTGGATGGTTTTCACCTTGCCATCCGGAACGATGGTGCCCTCGGCCACGGCGACTATATCTATCTTGCCGAAGATGGCCCAGAGGATGGCGATGACAAAGAACAGGCAAATGCTGTTGATCAGCCACAGGCCCAGCGGGTTGGGCGGCGACTGCTCTATCTCCAGCGCCGCGGGCACGAAGTCCAATAGTGAATCCCGCTTGCGCCGCCCGGGGCGGGCCGAAAACAGTGAAGGCAGCTTGCTCACACCACCTCCCGCAGGTTGGACTGCATGGCATTGAGCTTGGCGAAGTGGCCGTTCTTCTGCAGCAGCTGCTTGGGCCCGCCCTGCTCCACGATGCGCCCCTTGTCCATCACCACGATGCGGTTGGCGTCGCGCACGGCGGAGAGGCGGTGGGCGATAATCAACACCGTTCGGCCCTGGCAGATCTGGCGCATATTGGCCTGCACCACCGCTTCCGATTCATAGTCCAGGGCGCTGGTGGCCTCGTCGAAGATCAGTATCCTCGGGTCTGCCATCAGCGCGCGGGCTATGGCGATGCGCTGCTTCTGCCCGCCGGAGAGGGAGCTGCCCTGCTCGCCGACCACGGTATCGAAGCCCTCCGGCAGCTCCAGGATAAAATCGTAGGCTCCGGACTGCCTGGCCGCGGCAATCACTTTCTCAATGGGCGCGCCGGGGTCCGCCAGGGCGATGTTCTCCCGCACGGTACGGTTGAGCAGGAAACTCTCCTGCAACACCACCCCGACCCGCTGGCGCAGCCAGGCCGGGTCCACCAGCGCCAGGTCGACGCCGTCGATCAGTACTCGCCCTGCCTCAGGCACATGTAGCCGCTGCACCAGCTTTGTGAGGGTGCTCTTGCCGGAACCCGACCTGCCCACTATGCCGACGATTTCTCCGGGCCTGATGGCGAGCTGGATATCGTCGATGACCAGGGGTCTGTCCGGCCCGTAGCGGAATTTCACATGCTCGAAGCGGATCTCGCCGCGAATGTCCGGCAGTGTGGTGCGGTTGGGATCATGCCCGGCCTCCCTGGGTGTATTGAGGATATCGCCCAGGCGTTTGACGGAAATGCCCGCCTGCTGGAAGTCCTGCCACAGCTGCACCAGCTTGAGGATCGGCTGGCTGACCCGGCCGGCGATCATATTGAAGGCGATCAACATGCCCACGCTCAGCTCGCCTGCGATCACCAGGTGCGCCCCCACCCACAGGATGCCGATGGTCACCAGTTTGTTGATCAGGCTCGCGACCTGATTGGCGACGTTGCCCAGGTTGAGGGCCCGGAAGGACGCATTGACGTAGGCCGCCATCTGGTCCTCCCAACGGCGCTGCATCTGCGGCTCCACCGCCAGGCTCTTGAGCGTCTCCACACCGTTGCAGGCTTCCACCAGGAATGCCTGGTTCTCCGCGCCGAGCTTGAATTTTTCATTGAGGCGATTGCGCAGTATCGGTGTGATGACCACTGAAAGGATTACGTAGAGCGGCAGCGAGCCCAGCACTATCCAGGTCAGCGTCGGGCTGTAGAGAAACATCACCGCAAAGAACACCAGGGTGAAGAACAGATCGATACACAGTGTCAGCGCCGAACCGGTGATGAACTGGCGGATGGAGTCCAGCTCCCGCACCCGCGCCACGGTGTCGCCGACCCGGCGGCTCTGGAAATAGGCGATTGGCAGGCGCAGCAGATGGTGAAACAGCCGGGCACCGAGCACCACATCGATGCGATTGGAGGTATGGCTGAACAGATAGGTCCGCAGGCCGTTGAGCAGCACATCGAACACACAGACCACCAGAAAGCCCAGCGCCAGCACGTCCAGGGTGGTAAGCCCCTGGTGCACCAGCACCTTGTCCACCACCACCTGGAAGAACAGCGGTGTAACCAGGGCAAACAGCTGGATAAAGAAGGATGCCAGCAGTACCTGGCCCAGCAACTTCTTGTATTTGAGAATGGCGGGAATAAACCAGGAGATATCGAACTTCTGCTGGATAGAGGACAGTACTCCCTTCCTGCGAAAGACCAGCAGGGAGATCGCACCCGAATCGGAATCGAGTAACTCCTCAACCGGAACGGTATAGGGTTTGGGCTCGCTGGCCTTCTGCAGCAGCGCCTTGCCATCGTGAATGCGGCCCAGTGTGGCGCATGCACCTTCCGCAGAAATGACCACTGCCGGCAAGGGCAGCTCGCTCAGCTCTTCGGCCTTTCTCTGGACAAGCCTGGCTTTAAGGCCGAGGAAGTTGGCCGCCGCTATCGCCTCGTGTGCCGCCAAGTATTCGGATTCAGGGAATTCGCGATTTAACTGTGTCGGATTGGTTGCCAAATGGTGAAATCTGGCAATGACAGACAAACAGGAAAAGTAGCTTCCTTTTGCTATTGGTACCCCCACATCACACTCCATGTCCGCAATAATGCGCTTGCGCTTACTTTTCCAGGCCAATCAGGAAATGGCCTCAAATTGGGATCTTATACAGCAGAGGCGCCTCTTCTAACACGAGCACTCTTGTAAAATCAATGGAAAATCCATTGCACGACTGTGTAAGTCGATCAATCGAAGAGAAAAATAAAGGGGAATGTTTATGGAGTGTCCGCCCTGCAGAGCTGCCGGGGCCAGGGCAATTTTTGTAGGATGGGCAAAGCGTAGCGTGCCCATTGAGGCCCCGGAAGATGGGCACGCTACGCTTTGCCCATCCTACAAGGAGAAGTTGCTGTTCCGTGTTAGCCGCATATCGCTAGCTACGAAGCAAGGTTGATCGCGGCCGCTGGCCGCTCCTACAGGAGGTTTGCGTGGAGTTCCAGGTAGAGGGAACGCGGCTCGCCGGGAAAATAGCGGTTGCCGGAAAAACTGCTGTAGTCCGCCCGCTCTGCGTAGGCTTCGTCGGTGAGATTGATCAGCCGCGCCGACAGCGCCCAGCGCTCGTCCAATTGAAACCGGGTGCGCAGATTGAGCAGGTCGTGTCCCGGGTAGCTGTGCAGATTCTGCGGATCGGTGTAATAGCGCCCCCGGTGCAGCCACTCCAGTTCAGCATGTACTTGCGCCGAGGGCTGCCAGAGCAGGCGGCTGCTGCCGAAATGCCGCGGGGCCGAGTCCATTAAATTATTCTCTATCGACATACCGTCCAGCAGGCGGTCGTCCCGGTAGCGGTGGTCGGCGTAGCTGGCGGACATCTCCAGCTGCCAGTCTTCCGCCAGTGCATAGTCCAGGGCCAGCTCCACTCCCCGGTGCTTTGTTTTGCCATTGGATTGGTTGAGAAAATCCGCATCGCGAAAAATCACATTGTCCTTGTGCATAGCGTAGGCCACCAATTCATAGCCGAGTCTTTCCCCTTCACCGCGCAGACCGATTTCCACACTGGCAATTTCTTCCGGGTCCAGTTCCGCCACTGTCTGCTGCCGTTGCAGGCGGTAGAGTTCGGTGGCCTGTGGTGCGCGGAAACCGTGGGCCAGGTTGAAAAAGAGCTGCTGGTTTTCAGCCATTTGATAGATACCGCCGATTTTCGGCGACCAGTTTTCAAAGCGGTCCTCGCGGTCTTGCGGCCGGCTGAAACGGCAGCCGCCGAAACCGCAGGGCGTTCCGTCCTCCGCGGTGCGCCCGGCGAGCATGCGGTTGTCATAGTCGTAAACCATCGTCTCGTAACGCAGGCCGGCGTTTAGCGCCAGCGACTCGCTTGCCTGCCAGTTCGCCAGCGCAAAGGGCGCGGCCATCAGCGCGTCCACCTGGTAATCGTAGTGCCGGCCCAGAGGAATCGTCTCCCGCAGAAATTCCGAGCCCTCGGTGGGTGTGTCCTGGCGTTCGAGCAGAAAGGCACGCGTGTATTCCGCATCCAATCCCGCGATCAGCTGCCAGGGTGCATCGGGATCGGTCCGGTAGCTGCTGCGAAAACCTGCACTGCTCTGGCCGTTTTCTTCCAGCGGCTTGCCGGGTAGAAAGTGTTGCAGGAATTCCATTTCCGTCTTGCGCAGATAGGGCGTCAGGCTCAGTCGGGCGCCCTCCTCCAGATCCATTTCCACCTGCGACGACAATCGCAGGGCCTGGGCATCGCGAAATGCCTCCGGGTTGGGGTTGGTGCGGCTCAGGCGCCGGCTGCGGTAGGCGCCCTCCCCCTTGATATAGCCGGCGGTTTCCTGATTGAGATTGGCAACAGCCAGCCGCGTGGTCACGGATAGTTCAACGCCGTCGTAACGGTGCGCCAGTCGGAGTTTCTGCTGATCGAAACCGGAGTGATCGCGGTAACCGCCGTCGCGGGTCAGAGAAAGATCCGCGCGCAACCCGCGGGCGCCGGACAAACCGCTGTTGCCGGAAATACCTGTACGCGCGTAATCGTGGGGCCCACCCTCCAAGCCTATGGTCACTCCCTCTTCCTTTTCTACCTCCGGGCCGATCACATTGATTACACCGTGCATGGCGTTGGAGCCGTATAGCGTTCCGGCGGGTCCGCGGACCACTTCAATGCGCCGCGCCATTTCGCTGCCGGATTCGAAGAGTTCATTGATATTGCAGAAACCGGCGGCGCGCAGCGGGATGCCGTCCTCCGCGGCCAGCAGCCCGCCGCAGGCGCCGGCGCCGCTCAATACCGGCGAACGCAGGGAAGGCAGATATTCCTGGCCATTGCCGCGGGCAAAATCCGCTCCGGGCACGCGAGCCAGGCTCTGCTGGATGTGGGTGTGGGAGATCAGTTCGAGCGAGGAACCGCTCAACAGGGAAAGGCTGCCGGCGTGATTCCGCAGCGGCTGCTCGTAGCGGGTGCCGGTAACCGCGATGGTTTCCAGCCGGTTTTCTTCGGCTGTAACCGGATTGCCGGCAAAAAGTGAAACCAATCCCGCCGCCAGTGTGCCTTTTCTCATTCCCGTGCCTTTTGTGTTATTGGACCTGCCGGGATTCTAAAACTACTGGCCGCTCCCTGAAAGCGTTGTAAGTGGCCCGCAACGCTGTGAAATCCGCGAAAGCCGCGCCGGTTCCGGCAGCCGCCGGCAACTGCGGTGGATCGCATCCGCCAGTTGCTCCAGCCGGCGAGATTTGACGGTGCCCTGTATTTCCATCAGCAGAGTGATTTCCATCCACTGGGTATATTCCAGCAGTTCTTCGAAAAGCTGTTCGGAGCCCGGCGGGAGGGCTCGCCGGTCCAGTTCGCCGGCGAAGAGAAATACCCGGCAGAAGCGCGCAATGGCAACCGTATTGTCACAAAGCTGCGCGGGTTCCATGTCCAGTACCCACTGCACCTGCCAATAGGCCAGCTCCGCCACCGTGTGGGAATCCTCCGGCAGTTCCCGTTGAACCTGAATTCCCAATTCGCGAATTCGTACCCTGTCGGACATCTGCTCCACAAACCTCTGCAGGCGGGGCCAGATAGCTTCCGTTTCCCGGCACCATTCCCGGCACAAGCCGATAATTGCGGGCACAGTCGTTGATGTCTTTTCCATCACCGCCTCAAAGAGCCTCTGCAGGGAAGAGCCTGGCCCCGACGACCCGCCCGCTTTCCGAGCCTTCGATATGCGCCAGGTAGCACTGCACAAGATATTTCAGCAGTTTGAGATATTCGCTGAAGTCCCCGTTATCCAGCGCATCCGTATTCACTGGCGGATAGCCTCGTCGCATGAGATCCGCCTGGTGCTTCTGCGCCAGTATCACTGCCAGCTGTTTCAAGCGGTCCTCGCGCAGTTGCGTACTCAGGAGGCTGCCTTCACAACCCCGCTCCACGTAGGCGGCAGCCCGCTCGCGGAAAGTGGAGACAAACATGCGGGCGGCGGGGCTCAGGGCCCCATGTGAATATTGCAGGGAGGCGAGCAGGCTGTCGAAAACATCGAAGGACTGCACCAGATCGCGCTGGGCGGTGACCAGGACATGCCTGCACTCCTCAGGGCCGGCCGAGGTCGCCAGCACCCGTTCAACACGTTTTTTCAGCACCGATACCTGGCCCAACAGGTAGAGCGGCGGCACCAGGGCCGCGGCCAAGAGGAAAAGCAGAACTATCTCGAACATTTCACGATCCTTGAATAGATATAGGGTCATCTGACAACCCGGCGGATTCCGGCCACAAACAGCAAAACAGCTCCCGCTGCTTTTTCCATCGGGAAAAAGCGCGAACTGTCGTTCTTCCAGTTAGTTGTTCTTCTTAATGGGAACGTTTTGTTCCGGGCGCAGCCGTCCAGCATCCATCAGCTGCGGGGGCGGGATACGTCGCACGGGCGACATCGATGCCAAAATTGCGAGCGGACTATACAGAGGTGGCCAGGCCAATACCAGACGGCTGGCGCGGGATTCGTGATATATCACAGAAAACTGCGGTGCAGTTTTGTGATTGGCGCGAAAGCGGTTTTTTCGGATGTGCCCCGCGAGGCTGCGGGGCATAAACAGGAAGGGAATTGTAGGAGCGGCCCATGGCCGCGATCGAATTTGGCTGGACCAATTTGGGCGCCGAAGGCGCCCGCAGGGCATCATGGATGGCTCGAATCGGCGGCAAGCTCGATCGCGGCCATGGGCCGCTCCTACAGGGCTTCGGCGGCTTCCTCGCGGGGCAGTGCCGTATCACTGGTTTTCACCGCCACTTCTCCGGGCTGCCTGCGGCCAAACAGCTTCTGCACCACCACAAAAAACAGCGGGATAAAGAAAATCCCCAGCGATGTGCCCACGATCATGCCGCCCAACACCCCGGTGCCGATGGCGCGCTGGGCCCCGGAGCCGGCGCCGGAGGCGATGGCCAGGGGCAGTACGCCGAGACCAAACGCCAGCGACGTCATGATAATCGGCCGCAAGCGGTCGCGCACCGCCTGCATGGTGGCCTGCACCAGCTCCATACCGCTCTCCAGGTTCTGCTTGGCGAACTCCACGATCAGGATGGCGTTCTTGCTGGTCAGGCCCACGGTGGTGAGCATGGCCACCTGGAAATAGATATCCCGTTCCATGCCGCGCAGGTTGCTCGCCAGCACCGCGCCGAGAATCCCCAGCGGGGCCATCAGCAGTACCGAGGTGGGCACCGTCCAGCTCTCGTACAGCGCCGCCAGGCACAGGAAGACGACCAGCAGCGACAGTGCATACAGCAGCGGCGTCTGCGCGCCGGCGGCGCGCTCCTCATAGGACAGACCGGTCCACTCCATGCCGATTCCCTGCGGCAGGGTAGCCACCAGCCGCGTGACTTCTGCCATAGCCTCGCCGGAGCTGACGCCGGGCGCGGCCTGACCGTTGATCTGCATGGCCGCCACGCCGTTGTAGCGCTCCAGGCGCGGCGAACCGTACTTCCAGCGGTAGCTGGCAAAGCTGGACAGGGGCACCATCTCGCCCCGATCGTTGCGCACATACCAGAGGTTGAAGTCCTCCGGGTCCATGCGGTACTCGGCGTCCGCTTGCATGTAGACGCGCTTCACGCGGCCGCGATCGATAAAGTCGTCCACATACTGGCTGCCCCAGGCGGCGCTGAGGGTATTGTTGATGGCGCTCAGGGACACGCCCAGCGAAGCAGCCTTGGCGGTGTCGATATCCACCTGGAACTGGGGCGTATCCTCCTGGCCGTTGGGGCGCACATTGACCAGCAGCTCACTCTGTGCCGCGGCGCCGAGAAACTGGTTGCGGGCCGCCAGCAGCGCCTCGTGACCCAGGGCGCCGTTGTCCTTCAGGTAGAAGTTAAAGCCGTTGGAGGTGCCCAGTTCCATCACCGCCGGCGGCGCGAAGGCATAGGCAATGGCGTCCTTGATCTGCATCAGCGCGCCCATGCCGCGCATGGCGACGGCGCCGGCGCCTTGCGATTCCTCCTCGCGCTCACTCCAGTCCTTCAGTTTGACGAAGACAATACCGGCATTCTGGCCGCTGCCGGCGAAACTGAAGCCCTGCACGGAGAAGACGGATGCCACCGTATCCTGTTCGTTGTTCAGGAAGTGGTCCTCCACCTTGTGGATGGACTCCATGGTACGCTCCTGGGTGGCGCCCACCGGCGCCTGCACCATGGAAAAGAGGACGCCCTGGTCCTCTTCCGGCAGGAAGGAACTGGGGGTGTGCAGGAACAACAGGCCCACGGCCGCGAACAGGGCGGCATAAATTGCCACGAAGCGGCCGCTGCGCGCCAGAATGCCGCGCACACCGCGCCGGTATTTCTCACTGCCCCGCTCAAAATTGCGATTGAACCAGCCGAAAAAGCCCCCCAGGAAACCGGAAGTGCCGTGCTCTCCGCCCTTTTTCACCGGCTTGAGCAGGGTCGCGCAGAGTGCCGGCGTCAACACAATGGCGGCCAGCACCGACAGCGCCATGGCCGATACGATGGTGATGGAAAACTGCCGGTAGATGACGCCGGTGGAACCGCTCATAAACGCCATGGGCACAAACACTGCCGACAACACCACGCCGATACCCACCAGGGCGCCAGTGATCTGCTGCATCGACTTTTTCGTGGCCTCCTTCGGCGACAAGCCCTCTTCCGCCATCACCCGCTCGACGTTTTCCACCACCACGATGGCGTCGTCCACCAGCAGGCCGATGGCCAGTACCATGGCGAACATGGTCAGCATGTTCACGGAGTAACCCAGCGCCGCCAGTACGCCGAAGGTGCCGAGCAGCACCACCGGTACGGCGATGGTGGGGATCAGGGTGGCACGGAGGTTCTGCAGGAACAGGAACATCACCAGGAACACCAGCACCACCGCCTCCATCAGCGTGTGAATCACGCCCTCGATGGAGATCTTGACGAAAGGCGTGGTGTCGAAGGGCACCACATATTTGAGCCCTGGGGGAAAGCTCGCCTCCAGTTCGTTCAACCTCGCCTTCACCGCCTCCGCCGTCTCCAGGGCGTTGGCGCCGCTGGCCAGGGAAATGGCCACACCGGTGGCGGGTTGGCGGTTGAAGCGGGTCAGGGTCGAATAATCCTCGGCGCCCAGCTCCACCCGGGCCACCTCCCCCAGGCGCAGCACCGAGCCGTCCGGATTGGCGCGCACCACGATATTGCGGAACTCCTCCGGCGTTTGCAGCCGCCCCTGGGAATTGACCGACGCGTTGAGCTGCTGCCCCGGCACCGCCGGCGTACCGCCGAGACTGCCCACGGCCACCTGTGCATTCTGCGCCCGCACCGCCGCGGAGATATCCGCCGGTGTGAGGCTGTAGGTCTTCAGCTTGTTGGGGTCCAGCCAGATACGCATGGCGTACTTGGAACCGAACACCTGCACATTGCCCACGCCCTGTACCCGGCTGATCTGGTCCACCAGGCTGGAGGTGACATAGTCGGAGATATCCGTCTTGGACATGCTGCCGTCCGAGGATACAAAGCCGGCCACCAGCAGGAAGCCGCTGCGCGACTTGCTGACGTTGACCCCCTGGCGCTGCACCTCCTGCGGCAACAGCGGCATCGCCAGTTGCAGCTTATTCTGCACCTGCACCTGGGCGGTGTCCGCGTCGGTGTCGCTGGAGAAATTGAGGGTGATCGAGGCGGAGCCATTGGCCTGGCTGGTGGCGGACATGTACAGGAGGCCGTCGAGCCCCTTCATGTTTTCCTCGATTATCTGGGTAACCGAACCCTCAACCACTTGCGCCGAGGCGCCGGGATAATGGGCGTTGACGGTCACTGCGGGCGGCGCGATATTCGGATATTGCTCGATCGCCAACTGGGTGATCGCCAGGCCGCCGCCGACCATGACCATGATCGCGATCACCCAGGCAAAGATTGGGCGGTTGATAAAGAAACTTGCCACTGCCGGACCTCCTTACGACTCTTGCGCGGTCGGCGCCTGGACTTCTTCGGGCTGGTCCTCGCCGACGGTGGCCTCGACACCCCCGGGCGTCGCGGGCGGCTGTGCCTCGGCGGCCTGTACCGGCACGCCCGGGCGTACCTTCTGCAGACCCTCGACGATGACCCTGTCACCGGCCTCGAGGCCACTCTCCACCAGCCATTTGTCGCCGATGGTGCGGCTTACCTGCACCGAGCGCTGGGCCACTGTGCCCTCGCCGGTCACGACCATGGCCGAGGTGCTGCCCTTGGGATCCCGGGCGATGCCCTGCTGGGGCACCAGGATCGCGTTCTCGCGCACGCCGCGGCCCACCACCGCGCGCACGTACATGCCCGGCAGCAGCAGGTGCTCCGGGTTGGGCACCACTACCCGCAGCAGCACGCTGCCGGTGGAGGGGTCCACGCTGGCCTCGGCAAATTCCAGTTTGCCCTTGTGTTCGTAGGTGCTGCCGTCCTCCAGCAGGATGCTCACCGGCAGGTCGCCGGAGTTTTCCAGGGTGCCGGCATCCAGGGCCTTGCGCAGGCTCAGCAGTTCACTGGCGGACTGGGTCAGGTCCACATAAATGGGGTCCAGTTGCTGCACCGTGGCCAGTGCGGCGGACTGGTTGGCGGTGACCAGGGCGCCCTGGGTCACCGCGGACTTGCCGATGCGCCCGCCGATGGGCGCGCTGATACGGGCGTAGTCCAGTTGAATACGGGCCTGTTGCACCGCCGCCTTGGCCCTGGCCACTTCGGCTTCCGCCTTCTGCAGGGTCGCCTGGGCGCTATCGTTCTCCTGTTTGCTCACTGCGCCGGTATTCACCAGTTTCGCGATGCGCTCGGCATTCAGGCGAGCCTCGTTCAATGTCGCGCGGGCGCTCTGCAGGCTGGCTTTGGCGCTGTCGACATCGGCGCGATAGATGGCGTCGTCCAGTTGATAAAGGGGCTGTCCCGCCTCCACCAGGCCACCCTCGCGGAACAACTGCTGTCCGATGATGCCGTTCACCTGGGGACGCACCTCGGCCACCTTGTAGGGGTTGGTTCGGCCGGGCAGTTCCCGTGTCAGGGTCACCGGCTCCGACTTGAGGGTCACAACAGTTACCTGTGGTGCCATCGGTGGCGGAGCAGCGGATTCCTCTCCACAGGCAGCGAGCAGTACAGATGCCAATAGCACACTACTAACGAACGCTTTCTTTTTGAGCATGACTACCTCGGTAAAGGCCCGCCTTCCGGGCGGGCCGCACTTAAGCAAAGGTTGCACGGACAGACAGCTCTGTCCTGTTTTGATGGATTGAACGGATTCTATATTCATGCATAAATGAATATCAAGTATTTATTCACCCGTGAATATGGACTAGGATGTGCCTACTCCGATGCAGGAGGACGGTCCCACCGCCCAAATCTTGTAGTAGTCGCTATTAACGGCGCCAAATCTACCGACTTCAATTGAAAGTCGGCCAGTAGCCGGGTATCCGAGGCCAACGGAGCAATTGAGAAGTACCCGGAAGCCAGAGAGGCCGCGAGCGCATCCTGGACGCGCCGCCGACGGGGCGCCGTCTATTGCCCTGTGACTAAGGCAACTTAAATACGCACTCTGCCTTCACCCACTTCTCCCCTTTTTTGGCCCAGGGCAGCGGTTTTTGGAACTGCGCCATTAATGCTTCCCATTTCTGTACTGTAGGATCGGCTGCATCCATTTCAGCTTTTTGCCGGAAAGAAAAGTTTTCGTTTACCTCTATGATCATTGTCAACCGGTTACCCAGCAGGTAGATCTCCATATCCTCTATGCCAGAACCCTTTATGCTTTGAATGATTTCCGGCCATACCCCCTGATGATACTTTTTATATTCCTCGATAAGCGCAGGATCATCTTCGAGGTCGAGCAGTAGGCAATATCTTTGTGTTTTCATTTTTTTTGTAACGGCTTGTAGTGATCGCATTGTAATTCAAGGAGCGACAGGTGTGGTTATTCCAACTCCAAAGTATTTATTCACGCATGAATATGAATTAGGATACACACCAATATCATCGCACCGCACAGAAGTACCCGGAGCCCAGCCAAATGGCCAGACGCAGAAAAGAGGAAGCCAGGGAAACCCGCGAGCGTATCCTGGACGCCGCCATCACCGTGTTTCACGAGCACGGGGTCGCCCGCCCTTCCCTGACCGAAATCGCCGAACTCGCGGGCGTCACCCGCGGCGCCGTCTACGGCCATTTCCGCAACAAGGCGGACCTCTTCTCAGCGCTCACCGAGCGGGTGCAATTCCCCGGCGAGAAACTCTGTGAATGCACCACCGAAGACGTAAATCGAGATCCCTTGGGTGTGCTGCGCAGCCTCTGGCTGTGGCTGTTCCGGGAAGTATCCCGCAACCGCCAGTGGCAACTGATCCTGGAAATTGTCTTCCACCGCTGCGAACTGGTGACCGAGAGTGGAGAGATCCACCAGCGCCTGATCAAGGGCCACGCCGAGGGTGTTGAACGGGTACGCGAACTGATTACCGCGGCGGTCGCCAGGGGCCAGCTTCCCGCCGACCTGGATATCGAAGTGGTTGTGCCCATGCTGCACGGCGCGCTGGTGGGGGTACTGGAGGACTGGCTGCTGCAGCCGCAGATCGGCGATCTGGCGGAGCTGGGGGAACGTTATATGGACGCGCTGATCGATATGGTGCGCCTCTCGCCCACATTGCGCAGGCGGGATTCCCGACAATTACTGGATTCGTAGGATGGGCACAAATCGGCAGGATTGCCGATTTGTGCCCATCCTACAGATCTACGACGCATTGTCGTCGTTCCGGCGCAGGCCGGAACCCAGGTGCCACTGGGCTGGATACCGGCCTGCGCCGGCATGACCAAAGCTTGATTTGGAACAGGGTATCTAGTGTGGTGTAAGGTACTAAATGCGGTTATCAGAGCCCCCCAAAATGTTCACAGGAAGGCGCCGCTCGCAGGGAATGGCTCGCCCTTTTCAAGAGCGGCAACGCGGCTGTGGGCCCTCTCTATTGGTGAAGAGGGGGGGCTCCCTTCGGGCGGGCCGCTAAGCAGCCATCTGCGGCGTTGCATTTGCTTGACGTAGAGCAACTACGCCAGCGCAAATGCGCCTTGCATCTGGCCGCTTAGCGGCCCGCTGATATCCGCATTTAGTACCTTACACCACACTAGGTACTGGCCGCCGGTACCACAGGACGCTGCTGGTCAGCCGACTAATCCCAACAGCAGGAAAACCCCCAGCAACAGCGCCACACCCGCCACCATACTGCCGGTCAGCCAGTTCTGCGCCAGGATGCCACCGGCCCTCTGCTGGGCGCTGACGCTATCCAGTAGCCGCTCGACGGCTTTGACCGCGCCACCGCGCAGCTGCGCATCGACACGAAAAGCCCCGGCCACTGCACGACGGACGGCGTCCGGCAGCAGTCGCCGGTACAGCCAGTCCACATCCAGGTTCACCGACGGCAGCTCCGGCGGATACAACCGGCGCAGGTTCAGCCACACGAACGCCAGCGCCGAGAAGAACAGCAGTTGCAGCTGGGTCAGCACATGGGTGACATCGTAGGGGCTGTAGGACACTTCATGGGGCAGCAGCTGGTACAGCGCCTGCGGGTAGATGCCCACCGCCAGGCACAGGACCGCGGCGATGCTCATGGCCACCAGCATATTGATCGGCGGCTCCTGGGCGCGGATGCCGGAATCGTGGGCGAAGAAGGCGAAATAGGGAATCTTGATCCCCGCGTGGTGGAAGACCCCTGCCGCGGAGAAGAGCAGGAGGAGCCACACCCAGTCGTAGCCCTCCGCGATCGCCGCGCTCATCACCAGTGACTTGCTGACAAAACCGCTGAACAGCGGGAAGGCGGAAATCGACGCGGCGCCGACGATGCACAGCACCGTGGTCTTGGGCATGGTTTTATACAGCCCGCCCAGTTCCGAACCGTTGATTTTCCCGGTGACGTGCAGCACCGCCCCCATGGACATAAACAGCAGCCCCTTGAAAATCACATCATTGAACGCGTGGGCCACCGCGCCGTTGATCGCCAGCGCAGTGCCGATACCGATACCCACCACCATAAAACCCAGCTGGTTGATCAGGCTGTAGGCCAACACCCGGCGCAGGTCGTTCTCGATCACCGCGAAGAAAATCGGGAAGCAGGCCATGGTCGCGCCGATATAAACCAGCAACTCGGTCCCCGGATAGGATCGCGCCAGTGCATAGACCGCCACCTTGGTGGTAGACGCCACCGCCATTCCCCTCTCCACCAGCGAGACCGAATTGCTGCTGGCATTCGTGCAAAACCCGCAGAATCCCCTCTCCCGCGACCGGCTGCTGGACCTGACAAAGGGCAGGAACAGCTATCCCTTCGACCGCAGCATCGACTCCCACGTAAGCCGCCTGCGGCGCAAACTGGGAGATGACGCCAAAAAGCCGGAAATCATAAAGACCGCCTGGGGCACCGGCTATATATTCACCTACCCGGTGGAGACGATGTGACCGCCTGGCTGCCCAGCTCCATCAAGTCTCGGGCTGCATTGGTGCTCTCTGCCGCCTTCCTACTCTCCCACGCGGTCAGCCTGGCGATCTACGAAATCAATCGCGAGAAGACCATTCTGCTCACTGAAGCCACGGATCTCGCCGCGCGGATTATCGGGGTCGTGAACCTCGCGCGGAGCTTTCCCAAAGAGGATCGCGAACAGATTCTCGCCGCCGCCGAAACCCAGTTTCTCACCATGTTTCCGGAACCGGCCAGCCTGGACGACGAGCGCTGCCGGGACAACGACTTCTCCGCGCGAATGTCCGAGTCCCTCGACAGCGCCTTCGCCGACGTTCCCGGATTCGACGCCCGTGTGTGCCTGCGCCGCCTGGCGGCCGCTCGACTGCTCGCCCGCGGCGATCCCCGGCGCGGTTTCGATGTGCTGGTGTCCATCAGCTTTCCGGACGATGAGCGGGCCGTCTTCCACGCCATCCTTCCCGAAGGCGAATCCCTGATCCACGATGCGGTGCTCATCTACCTGCTGTTTTCCAGCGCGGTCGCCCTGCTGCTGGCCTGGTACCTGATACGCCGAACTGTGGCCCCACTGGAACAGCTCGCCCAGGCAGCGGACGACATCGGGGTCAATATCGACACCCCTCCCCTGCCCGAGAGCGGTCCGCGCGAAGTCGTGGCAGCGGCCAGGGCATTCAACCGCATGCAGTACCGCCTGCGCAGGCTGGTGCACGGACAGACGGAAATGCTGGCAGCCATTTCCCACGACCTGCGATCGGCGGCCACCCGCCTGCAACTGCGCGCGGAGCTGTTGCGCGATCCGCAGGAGAGCGAGGGCCTGCTCAGGGTGGTCAACGACATGAAGTCGATGATCCAGTCGGTGGTCGATTTCGTCCGGGGCATAGAGCCGAACGAGACACCCCGGCGCATCGATTTCACCGCGCTGGTCGAGAGCCTTGCCGAGGACCTGAGGGAGGAGGGCTATCCCGTAAGCTGCACACACACCGAGCGCGCGTATATCCTGGACTGCCGCCCGGTGGCCCTGCGCCGCGGGCTACAGAATATTATCGACAACGCCGTCAAATACGGCGGCTCGGCGCATATTCGCATGGAAGCGGACCGGCAGGGGGTCTCTGTTCTCGTTGAAGACCCGGGGCCCGGAATCCCCGAAAACGAACTGTCCGCGGTACTCAGACCTTTCTATCGGCTGGACAAGTCCCGCAGCAGCGAAACCGGTGGCGTGGGACTGGGTCTGTCCATCGCCCGGAATATTATCCAGGCCCACGGCGGGCAGCTCACTCTGCGCAACCGCAGCGGCGGCGGGCTGCGGGCTGCGGGCTGCGGGTTGAAGTGTATATCCCCTTCAAGTAACGGCTTCCCCGCCGACCTTTTCCGGCGGCGCCAACTCCGGCCGAGTTGACCGATATTGCGTGCGGCGGCGGCATATCGGGCGACGCGAAACGGCTGATTGAATAGGCCCTGCAGTCCGCGGGCCTATTTATTTGAAAAAAATTTAAACCGGGTAACCTCTCTGCGATCTGCCATGCACAATTCCATAGAGAAGTGGCAATACAAATAGCGTCAATATTGTCGAGGAGATGATCCCGCCGATCACCACCGTGGCCAGGGGCCGTTGCACTTCGGCGCCGGTCCCCGTATTGAGCGCCATGGGCACGAAGCCGAGACTGGCCACCAGTGCGGTCATCAGTACCGGGCGCAGGCGGATCATGGCGCCGTCGACGATGGACGACAGCAGCTCGCCGCGCTCCCGCCAGAGTTCGCGGATAAACGACAGCATCACCAGGCCGTTCAGCACCGCCACGCCGGACAGGGCGATAAAGCCCACCCCGGCGGAAATCGACAGCGGCATTCCGCGCAGCCAGAGTGCCAGCACGCCGCCGGTCAGCGCCAGCGGCACACCGGTGAAAATGATCAACGCATCCTTCAACGAGTTGAAGGCCAGCATCAGCAGGCCGAGGATAATGGCCAGGGTCAGCGGTACCACCAGAAAAAGCCGTTTGCTGGCGGATTCCAGTTGCTCGAAGGTGCCGCCGTAATCGAGCCAATAGCCCGGCGGCAGTTGCACCTGATCGGCAATGCGCGCCCTCGCCTCTTCGACAAAAGATCCCAGGTCCCGGTCGCGCACATTGGCGGTGACCACCACCCGGCGCTTGCCGTTCTCGCGGCTGATCTGGTTGGGGGCCGGCGTCATCTCCAGGCGGGCAACTTCCGACAGGGGCACATAGTCTCCAAGCGGACTGCCTTGCGGCAGCGATACCGGCAGATCACCGAGGCGGAGGATATCGGTGCGCAGCTCTTCCGGCAGACGCACGACCAGTTCGAAGCGGCGGTCGCCCTCGTAGATCAGGCCGGCGGACTCGCCGCCGATGGCTGCGGCCACCAGGCCCTGCAGATCCTGCAGATTGAGACCGTAACGCGCCAGCGCCAGGCGCTCGGGCACCACCGACAGCACCGGCAGCCCCTCCACCTGTTCGACGCGGGCGTCGGCGACACCAGGGATGCTTCTCAGTACCGAGAGTATTTCGTTGGCGGAATTTGCCAGTTGGTCCAGGTCATCGCCGAAGACCTTGATACCGAGTTCGGCGCGTACGCCCGAAATCAGCTCGTTGAAGCGCATCTGGATCGGCTGGGTAAATTCGTAGTTGTTGCCCGGCACTTCCTCCACAGCGGCTTTCAATTGGGCGATCAGCTCGCTCTTGGGCAGCTCCGGGTCGGGCCAGGTTTCCCGCGGTTTGAGGATGACGAAGTTGTCCGCCAGATTCGGCGGCATGGGATCGGTGGCGACATCCGGTGTGCCGATGCGCGCATACACCATTTCCACCTGGGGAAATTCCCGCAGGCGGCTGTCCAGTTGATTCTGCATCCGCACCGACTGCTCGATGCCAGTGCCGGGAATCCGCAATGCGTGTAAGGTGATATCCCCCTCGTCCAGCTCCGGCACAAATTCGGAACCGAGCGTGGTCGCAAGCCAGACGCAGAAAAGCACCAGCACCGCAGCTGCGGACAGTACCAGCCAGCGGATTTTCATCGCCGCCAGCAGCAGCGGCCGGTAAAGGGATTTTGCCGCGATGATGACCCGGTTCTCCCGCTCGCTGATTTTTCCGGTCAGGAACACCGCCACGGCTGCCGGCACCACCGTCACGGAAAGCACCAGCGCCGAGAGCAGCGCCATGATCACGGTTGCCGCCATCGGGTGGAACATCTTGCCCTCCACGCCGCTCAGGGTGAACAGCGGGATATACACCACGGTAATGATCAGTACCCCGAACAGGCTCGGACGGATCACTTCGTTGGTGGCCCGGAATACCAGCTCCAGGCGTTCGGCGAGCTGTAGTCGGCCGTCGTTGCGCTGCTGCGCCTCGGCCAGCCGGCGAATGGAGTTTTCGACGATAATCACGGTGCCGTCGACGATCAGGCCGAAGTCCAGTGCGCCCAGACTCATCAGGTTCGCGGTCACGCCGGTTTTTATCATGCCGGTAATGGTCGCCAGCATGGACAGCGGAATCACCGCGGCGGTGATGATCGCCGCGCGCAGGTTTCCCAGCAGCAGGAACAGCACCGCAATGACCAGCAGCGCGCCCTCCACCAGGTTTTTCTGTACCGTGGCGATGGTCTTTTCCACCAGCGAAGTGCGGTCGTAGACGGTTTCCAGCTTTATTCCCTCGGGCAGCGAGGCCCGGATTTTATCCAGGGCTTCCGCCACGTCCCGCGAAACTGCGCGGGAATTTTCCCCCACCAGCATCATCACGATGCCGAGGACGGTTTCGCGGCCGTCGCGGGTGGCGGCGCCGGTGCGCAGTTCCCTGCCAATAGCCACTTCGGCGACATCGGCAATTTTCACCGGCACGCCGGCGCGGTTGGCCACCACCACATTTTCGATCTCGGCAATATCCTTGAGCTGTCCCGGGGAGCGCACCAGCAACTGACGGCCGCCGCGCTCCACAAAGCCGGCACCGCGGTTGTCGTTGTTCTGCCGCAGGGCCTCGCTGACATCCTCCATGGATACACCGAAATTGAGCAGTTTCTGCGGGTCCGGCGTCACGTGGTATTGCTTGTTGAAGCCGCCGAAAGTATTGACCTCGGTGACCCCGGGCACCACCGCCAGTTGCGGCTTGATGATCCAGTCCTGGATTTCCCGCAGTGCGATGGCGTCATAGGGGCGGCCATCCGGCTGGGGCGCGCCGGGCTCTGCCTCGACGGTGTACATGAAAATTTCGCCGAGGCCCGTGGCGATGGGACCCATCTCTGGCTCCAGGGCCGACGGCAGCCGGCTCTTGATGGCGCCCAGGCGGTTGTTGATCAGGTTGCGGGCGAAATACAGATCCGTGCCCTCCTCAAACACCGCCGTCACCTGCGACAGGCCGTAGCGGGACAGAGAGCGCGTATAGGCCAGGTTGGGCAGACCGGCCAGCGCCGTCTCCACCGGGTAGGTGATGCGCTGTTCCGCCTCCAGCGGCGAGTAGCCTGGAGCCTCGGTATTGATCTGCACCTGCACATTGGTGATATCCGGCACCGCGTCGATCGCCAGTTGCCGGTAGCTCCAGCTACCCACACCGATCAGCACCAACACCAGTGACAACATCAGGTAACGCCGCTCGATGGAGAGACGCAGTATGGATTCAATCATCTTCTGCCCTCTCTCAGTGGTGATGTGCCGCGCCGGACTTTTCGATATCCGCCTTGATCAGGTAGCTGTTTGCGGTCACATAGCGATCGCCGGCCTCAAGTCCATCCAGCACCTCGGTCATGCGGCCGTCGCTGCGGCCCAGTTGCAGCGGCCGGGCTTGGTATCCGTCACCGGTTTTGACAAATACCACGGTGGCACCACGGAATGGCTGCAGCGCGCGGTTGTCGACCACCAACGGCAGTTCCACCTCGCCGACTACCACCTTGCCCCGCACCATCAGGTCCGGTGTCCAGTGGCCTCCCGGGTTGTCGACAACGGCGCGGGCAATGACAAAAGGCTTGCCGTGGGTTGCCGGCGCCAGGCTGGCGATGATTGACTCCAGCTCCCGGTCATTGGCCAGAATCCGCACTTTCTGCCCGCGGGCGACCCGCGGGCGCTGCCCGGGAAAAACCTGCAGCTCCGCCCACAGGCGATCGTCATTGACGATGGTAAAAAGCACGCGATCGCCGCTGTACTCATCGCGGCTGATCTGTTTTTCGATCACCTGGCCGGCGATGGGTGCCAGCAGCGGATAGGTCTGCAGGCTGTCATTGGATTCGATGGTGGCGAGGCGCTGCCCCTTTTCCACCCGCTGGCCGATTTCCGCCATCACCTCGACCACGGGGCCGGGATAGCGCGCGCGCACATGGCTGATATTGTCGTGGTCCAATGCTGTTTTGCCGTAGACGGTTATCGTTTCGCGAATGATGCTGGGGCCGACCAGTGCGGTTTCGATGCCGGACCTGCGCGCCGCTGCCTCGGAAATCTGCACCCGGTCATTTTCTCCATGGTGCTCGCCTTCCTCGTGATGCTCACCCCCGTGTTCATCCTCGTGATGAGCCGATTCGCTGGCAGAAGCCGGGACACTCAGGCAGAGGGCCAGCAACACCAGCAGCGATCCGACTAAATTAAATGTTTTCATTCTCAGACCCTGAATTTATTTGCTGTTCTCCGGACCCGCGGGCAGCAGGGGCGCGGCTGTGAGTTGTTCTATTTCCGCGCCGTAGCGCAGTGCCGCCCGAGCGGCTTCGATATGCGCGCGCTGCGCGCGGATCAGTTCCTCCCGCGCCGAAACCCACTCCACATAGGAATAGCGGCCGCGACGGTAGGCGCGCTCCACCTGTTCGAGCGCTTCTCGCAATGTGGGAATAATGGAACGGTGCAGCGCCCGGACATTGGCCAGAGCCTGTTCGCGGCCGCTGACGGCCCGGTAGAGCTGACTGTGCAATCGCAGTAGCGCGGTCTCGCGGCGCAGTGCCACCTGCTCCCGCTCGGCGATGGCTGTAGCAATTTCACCGACGTTACGTCGCGCCGGGAACAGCGGCACCTCGACGCCGGCCACCAGGGTGGTTTCATCCAGCTCACGTGACTGGCGCACACCCAGAGACCAGCCGATATCCAGGCTGGACTGGGTTTCGGCCAGGCGAAGCTGCGCCTCGCGCAGCCGCTCCTCGGAGGCGAAACGGGCAATGGCCGGATTCTGCTGCGCGCGAGCGTAGAGTTCAGCGAAATCCGCGGCGGGTTCGAGGCGATAGAGCGCGGCGGTATCCACATCGAAATCCGCATCCAGCTGTCCCCACAGAGCCGCCAGCGCCCGCTTGTGGAAGGCCAGCAAACGCTTTTCCGAGGCCTGGCGAAGCCCGGCTTCCGCCAGCGCGGCCTCGGCCCTCAACCTGTCTGCCCGCGGCACCGCAGCAGCCTCCACGCGCCGCTTGACCGCGCGCAGCGTATCCCGGGCGAGACGTACGGATTCCCCGGCCAGCGCCAGCCGCTCCCTCGCGGCGAGCACTTCCGTGTAGCGGCGGATCACTTCGCCGAGCAAATCCAGCGCCCTCGCCTGCTCTTCGGCCACAAGCAGATCGCGGGCAGCGGATACGGCATCGACGCGGGCGCGGCGCTGGCCGCCCAGTTCGATCACCGATGAAAGGGCGACGGTCAGCTGTGCATCACTGGCGCCGCCGGTACCGGCAAAATTCTCCAGCTCGGCACCCAGCTCCAGGGGCGGGCGCAGCGCCGCTGTCTGCTGCCGGCCCGCCAGCGCCCTGTCGCGCAGCCGGAACACCGCCAACTCCGGATTCTGCGCCAGGGTCCGCTCGATAGCCGAAGAGAGCGTCAGCAACGGCCCCCCGCCCTGCTCTGCAGCGGCCGGCGGCATCCAGAACAGCATCACCAACACCGCAGGCACGGCGCGGCGATACAGCACACTCCATCTCGAGTGCGCAAATACCAAAAACATAGGGTTCTCCCAAGTCAATCACAGTGGCGCGGAGGCCGCGCGGTAAGCGATCAGACGCGGGCTATGGGTGGGCGGAAAACCACGGAGGGATAGCTGGAGGGTACGGAAAAATAGACAAAATCCCGAAAATTGGCGGCGCCGAAAGGGAGTTGCTGTAAAGACTGTCCCATCGGTCCGGCAAAGCCGCAGCAGTGGCAGTCACAACATTGCTGGCAGAAATCCTGCTCGGCCACGGATACATTCGAGCGATCGGGATCGGGTGCCGTATCCAAAGCCAGCTCATCCACATCCGGTATCTCAAGCGGGTGATTGCCGGCATTGGCATGCTGCAATTCTATTGGAGTGGCCGGCTCCCGCTGGTGCTCAGCCTCATAGGAAGCCGTCGCTACCTGGAACACCAGCAGTGCGATCAGCAGATAGCATATTCGAACGGCGTTCATCGCGGATGTGGACCACTTCTGGTGATAGAGTGCGTTGACTTTAGCAAAGCGGTACCCTGCCCTCAACTCAATCAGCGGATATTCATCCCGTGCTGTTACTGAAAACCACCGCACTCTTTTTGCATGGGAATTATCGTGGCCGGCCGGGAGCGGGGATAAAACTGCCCAGCCAGTGAACCACTTTGCGCCGGCGCAGTAAAAGCAGAAACACCGCAGCCGCGAGATAGAGGGCCGGCTCCATCCAGCCGCTCTTTACCGACCACCAGAAATGCCAGCAGCCCAACAGCAGGACCACATAGGCAAAGCCGTGGAGTTTTTTCCAGTGTTTCCCCATCAGTCGCATCAGCTTTGGAACCGAGGTAAGAGCCAGGGCCAGCAGCAGTATCCAGGCCATAAAACCCAGCAGAATATAGGTGCGCTCTATCAGCTCGCCACCAATCAGGGACCAGTCAAAGGCGAGATCCAGGGCCAGCCAACTGGTGAAATGTAGTGAGGCCCAGGTAAAACACCATAGTCCCAGCGGGCGGCGCAACCGGTTCAGCTGGCCAGTGGACAGCCACTGGGCCAGCGGGGAAACCAGCAGGGTCAGCAGCAGCAATCGCAGGGCGCCAATGCCCAGGAAATGTATCAGCTCCTTTACCGGATCGCCGCCCATCAACCCCGCGTTTACCGCATAAAAAAGCCACAACAGCGGCAGTGCCGAGCCGATATGCACCGCAACCTGCAAAATAATCGCCAGGGTTTTGCGAAACCGGAGCGGCTGGATTCCGGATCGCTGTTCGAGAACTGCCATACGCTAAAAGTATTTTCTCAAGTTCATTTGTGAATACAGGGAGGCCACCTGGTCGCCGTAGCCATTGAACGGCAGTGTTTCCTGCCGGGTGACCGACAGCGGGCCGCCGGGGCCGATAAACCGCTCCGTGGCCTGGGACCAGCGGGGATGGTCCACCGCGGGATTCACATTGGCATAAAACCCGTACTCGTTCGGGGCCAGGATATTCCAGGTGGTGGGCGGCATTTTTTCCAGCAAACGTATTTTGACGATGGACTTGATTCCCTTGAAGCCGTATTTCCAGGGCACCACCAGCCTGATCGGGGCGCCGTTCTGGGGCGGCAGGGTCTTTCCGTACAAACCGACGGTCAGAATGGTCAAGGGATTCATCGCTTCATCGATACGCAGGCCCTCGACGTAGGGGTAATCGATACCCCCGCCCAGATACCGGTCTTTTTGTCCCGGCATCTGCCCGGGATCGTACAGTGTTTCAAAGGCGACGTATTTGGCCCTGCTGGTAGGTTCGAAACGCTGGAGGAATTTGCCCAGTTCAAAGCCGATCCAGGGGATCACCATGGACCACGCCTCCACGCAGCGCATGCGATAAATGCGCTCCTCCAGCTGCGATCCGGCCATCAACTGCCACACATCCACTTTGCCCGGCTTGGCGACCTCCCCTTCGACGGTCAGCGTCCAGGGCTCCACCTTCAACGACTGGCTGTTGCGGGCCGGGTCTGTCTTGCCGGTGCCGAATTCGTAGAAATTGTTGTGATTGATGGCCTTGGCTTCTGGCGTCAGGGTCAGTGAGGGCTCGGGAGAGTGCGGACTGAATTGCAATGCCTTTCGCTCGGCCGCCTCCCGTTCTTCAGAGTCCGGAGACAGGAAATCGAGCAAACCGGCGTGAGCACCGCCCGCGGCCAGCATGCCGCCGAGGCCGATGCCTTTTAACAGCGTGCGGCGATTCAGGTAGGCGGTCTCGGGAGTGACACTCCCTTCCGCCAGATCCCCCCGCTTCTTGGTCTTTATCAACATAAACAGATTACTCCGCCAGGTCTGCGCCCGGGTTATCTCGAGAGACACAATCAACGTTGTGACAAAGTAAGTTGTGGAAAGTTGGAATCAGCTTCCCGCAATCCGCTATCGGGCCAGCTCCCCCGGTACTTCCGGGCCATAGCCGCGACAATACGTTTGTCTGGCACCAGGGCCATTTTCTTACACAATTGCCTGCGCCGCCCCGACAGAGCCCAGGCTAAGGGTTTTCCGTACCTTCCAGGCACTGGCGGACACTGCACCAGATTCAAGTTGAGCGGCAGCTCGTCGCGGCGTGACCCGCCGGGCTCGCCGGCAGCACGGCAGGATCTGCCCAGGATACCGCCGCCCGGGATCAACAGGCCGACAGAGGTGCGCCTCCGGGGGACTGTCGAGCTCCCCCGCCTGGCCGGGCCTTCTGACTGAGCAGTAAATTACCACCAAATCAATGAGTTATTGGTTCTAGTTAAAGTAAAAACTATTGACCCACCCAGCCTTAGGCCCAGATCAGTTCACAAACCGTGGTACGCAAGAGCAAATCGCCGCCGGGAAGGGGAATTTTGTTCCTCTGAAGGCTTTTTTGGGGCATCAACTGTCCCGAGTTGGACACATTTCATGCCTTTTGGAGCTTTGTGCCTTTATACTTGTCCTAAGCTATATCTCGCCGCCGCCACCCCGGGCGGTGGTGAACTGTGAAGTAGGACGTATTAAAGAGACCCCCTATGCTGACCAATCGGATCGCCGCCCTGTTTTCCGGCCTCTTAATCCTCACCCTGACCCTGCTGCCCGTGGCCACCCTGGCCGAAGCGGATTCCCTGCAACCGGAGGAGGACCAGGGCAGTACCGCCCGGGAGATCGTCGGCAAACTCGAGATGCTGCACTATAACAAGCTGAAGCTCGGCGACGAGATGTCCGAGGAGCTGTGGGACGAGTATATTAAGGCCCTGGACCCCACCAAGAGCTATTTCCTGGCTTCCGACATCAACGAGTTCCGCCAGTGGCGCACCAAGCTGGACGACGAATTACGCACCGGCCAGGTAAACCATGGTTTCGAGATCTACAACCGCTACCGCCTGCGGGTAACCGATCGCCTGAACAATATCCTTTCCCAACTGGATAAGGGCCTGCCCGAGTTCGACTTCGATAGAGACGAATCCCTGGAGGTGGACCGCGAGGACAGCCAGTGGCCCGTCTCCATCAGCGCCGCCGACGAGCTGTGGCGCAAGCGCCTCAAATCCAGTGTGCTCAACCTGCGCCTCACCGGTAAAAAGGACGAGGAGATCCGCGATCTGCTCACCCGCCGTTACACAGGCCAGTTGAAGCGAGTGAAGCAGCAGAGCAGCGACGATGTGTTCGAACTCTATATGAACTCACTCACCCGCCTGTACGATCCCCACAGTAACTACCTGTCGCCGCGCTCGCTGGAAAACTTCAATATGAGCATGTCTCTCTCCCTGGAGGGCATCGGCGCCGTGCTGCAGATGGAGGATGAATATACCAAGGTGGCCCGTCTTGTCGCCGGTGGTCCCGCGGATCGCACCGGCAAACTCAAACCCAACGACAAGATCGTCGCCGTGGGCCAGGACAAGGAAGGCGAGATGGTCGACGTTGTCGGCTGGCGCCTGGATGACGTGGTGGAACTGATTCGCGGCGCTGCCGGCACCTATGTTCGCCTGGAGACAATCCCCACCGGCGGCGACGGCAGCCACCGGACCATCCTGATCAAGCGCAGCAAGGTGAAGCTCGAGGACCAGGCGGCGAAAAAGGCGATTTTCGAATTCTCCGACGGAGAGAAGAACTACAAGATCGGCGTGATCAACCTGCCGACCTTCTATATCGATTTCGAGGCCTATCGCCGCCGCGATCCGAACTACAAGAGCACCACCCGCGATGTGGCCAGGCTGCTCAACGAGCTGGAAGAGGAGAACGTCGATGGCGTGATCCTGGACCTGCGCAATAACGGTGGCGGCTCCCTGCAGGAGGCCACCATGCTCACCGACCTGTTTATCGACCAGGGCCCGGTGGTGCAGATCCGGCATGCCAACGAGCAGATTTCCAGACATAACCGCTCCCGCTCCCGCGCCATGTACCGCGGGCCGCTGATGGTGCTGATCAACCGCCTGTCCGCCTCCGCCTCGGAAATTTTTGCCGGCGCCATCCAGGACTACAACCGCGGCCTGGTGGTGGGCAACCAATCCTTCGGTAAGGGTACGGTACAGACCATGGCGCCGCTCAAGGAAGGCCAGCTGAAGATCACCCAGTCCAAGTTCTACCGGGTATCCGGCGACAGCACCCAACATGCCGGAGTGACTCCGGATATTCCCATGCCACAGCTGATCGATACCGAGAGCGTGGGTGAGAGCGCCTACGATACCGCCCTGCCCTGGGATCGCATCCACGCCGTTCCGCACGCCAAGTACTTCGACCTGAAGGAACTGCTGCCGGTGTTGGTCAGCAAACACAATCAGCGCACCGCGACCGACCCGGACTTTATCTACCTGCGCGAACAGTTCCGCTTCGAGCGGGAACGGGCCGACCAGCAATCCATTTCCCTGAACGAAAAGGCGCGGGAAGAGGAGCGCGAAGCGCTGAACGAGCGGCTGCTCACCATGGAAAACCGCCGTCGCAACGCCAAGGGCCTGGAACCCTACGAGAGCTTTGAGGCCCTGGAGGAAAGCGAATCCGAAGATGTCGCCGCGCTGGGTGGGCCAGTGGAAATCAAGCTTGAAGATGACCCGATCCTCAACGAGGCCGGCTACATCATGGCGGATTTTATCGGCCTGAATAAAAAGGCCTCCAAGGCGCCACCACAGGTGGCGAATTTCTAAACCCCGGGAGCGCGGAGCTCCAGCTCCGCTTCCGAAGACTCTGTTCATAATCTCGCGTTTCTGAACGTGACTGGGAGGGATGGTCCTTTGCGGGACACGCTGTGAATACGTCCTTATAGGCTCACCGTCGGCATCCATGCCTCCGACGGTCCCGCAAAGGACCATCCCTCCCAGTCTCCCAACCTCGTCAGAAGATTATGAACAGGCTCTAAGCCTCGGGACGGAATTGCAGCAGCGGCCCGCGGCCGCGATCATTGTTTTCAGGTTGGGCTTGAGCCCAACCTTTTTATTTTCAGGGGGAAAATATGAAAGTCGTATCCTTCAACGTCAACAGTATCCGCGCGCGCCTGCACCAGATGGAGGCGCTGGTGCAGAGCCACAGTCCGGAGATTATCGGCCTGCAGGAAACCAAGGTCACCGACGAGGATTTTCCCGTGGATGTGGTGCGCGACCTGGGTTACGAAGTTATTTTTTCCGGCCAGAAGACCCACTACGGCGTCGCCCTGCTCTCCCGCCTGCCGTTTGTCAAAGAGGAGTACGGCTTCCCCGAAGATGGCGCCGACGCCCAGCGACGCACGGTGATCGGCCAGTTCGATATCGGCAAGGGGGAACCGCTGACGGTGATCAACGGCTACTTCCCTCAGGGGGAAAGCCGCGAGCACCCGATCAAATTCCCCGCCAAGCGCAAATACTATGCGGACCTGGACACATACCTGCAGAAGCACTGCAAACCCAGTGCTCCCCTGCTGGTGATCGGCGACATGAATATCTCCCCCACAGACCTGGATATCGGTATCGGCGAACCCAACCGCAAGCGCTGGCTGCGCGACGGCAAGTGCAGCTTCCTGCCAGAAGAGCGCGAGTGGCTGGAAAAAATCCAGGGCTGGGGGCTGGTGGATACCTTCCGCGAACAGAACCCGGACACCAATGATGTATTCAGCTGGTTCGACTACCGCAGCCGGGGCTTCGAGCGCGACCCCAAGCGGGGCCTGCGCATCGACCTGATCCTGGCCAGCGCCCCCATGGCCCAGGCCTGTGTGGGCACCGGGGTGGACTACGAGATCCGCGCCATGGACCGCCCCTCCGACCACGCGCCGGTGTGGGCCGAATTCAAGCTCTGATCCCCGGGACCGCGGAGTTCCAGCTCCGCCCGCGGGCCACAGGCCCGCTTCCCATTCCCCCACCATAGCCCTTCAACCTACCAACACCCGTTTCTCCAGTCTTGCATATATGAAAATCCATATATATGATTCAGCGCATATCCAGGAGCAGTCCCGCAAATGAATCCTCTCCAATTCTACAAATGCCTGGCCGATGAAACCCGCCTGCGCTGCATATTGCTGATCCATATGGAGAGAGAACTCTGCGTCTGCGAGCTGACCGGTGCCCTGGGGGAAATCCAGCCCAAAATCTCCCGTCACTTGGCCCAACTGCGCAAATGCGACCTGCTGCTTGACCGCCGCCAGGGACAGTGGGTTTTCTACCGTATCAATCCCGCCCTGCCCCCTTGGGCAAAGGCGGTCCTGGAGCAAACTGCCGAACACAACCGGCAGTTCCTCGACGAAAACCTGAAGAAGCTATCCTCCATGGGAGACAGGCCGGAGCGTCTGCGCTCCTGTTGCTAACGGAGCAAGAAAAATATGGCAATCAGAATTGGTATCAACGGCTTCGGCCGTATCGGCCGCCTCTGCCTGCGCGCGGGCTGGGACTGGCCAGAGGTGGAATTCGTGCAGGTCAACGACCCCGCCGGCGATGCGGAAACCCTGGCGCACCTGCTGAATTTCGACTCGGTGCACGGCCGCTGGCAGCATACCGCCGAGGCCGACGGCGATACCATCGACATCGACGGCCGGCGCCTGGCCTGCTCGCGAAATACCGCCATCGCCGATACCGACTGGTCCGGGTGCGACTTGGTGATCGAAGCCTCCGGCAAGATGAAATCCACCGCCCTGCTACAGGCCTATCTCGACCAGGGTGTCAAACGGGTGGTGGTCTCCGCACCGGTCAAGGAGCCGGGCGTGCTCAATATCGTCATGGGCGTCAACCACCAGCTTTACGACAGGGATCAGCACCGTATCGTGACCGCCGCCTCCTGCACCACCAACTGCCTGGCGCCGGTGGTCAAGGTGATCCACGAAAAGTTGGGGATCAAACACGGCTCCATTACAACCATCCACGATCTCACCAACACCCAGACCATTCTCGACGCGCCGCACAAGGATCTGCGCCGGGCCCGCGCCTGTGGCATGAGCCTGATCCCCACCACCACCGGTTCCGCCACCGCGATCACGGCAATTTTTCCCGAACTGCAAGGCAAACTGAATGGCCATGCAGTGCGCGTGCCCCTGGCCAATGCCTCGCTCACCGACTGCGTATTCGAAGTGGAACGGGCCACCAGCGTCGACGAGGTCAACAGTTTTCTGAAAGCCGCGGCGGAAACTGAACTGAAGAATATCCTCGGCTACGAGGAGCGCCCGCTGGTTTCCATCGATTACAAGACGGACCCCCGCTCCAGTATCATCGATGCCCTGTCCACCATGGTGGTGAACGATACCCAGGTAAAAATTTATGCCTGGTACGACAACGAGTGGGGCTATGCCAACCGCACTGCAGAGCTGGCGCGAATGGTTGGCTCCATGGATCGGAATTTGTAAAAGCCTTTGATCAATCTCCCTGTAGGAGCGGGCCACGCCCGCGATCAGCCGGTGGGCTTAACCTCTGCTGATCGCGGGCATGGCCCGCTCCTACATCGGTCATCGAGATCCTGATGCTTTCTCTCTCCTCCCTGCCATCCCAAGTCCGCCAGTACCTGCTGGTCACCGGCAACTACTGGGCCTTCACCCTCACCGACGGCGCCCTGCGCATGTTGGTGGTGCTCTATTTCCACGACCTGGGCTACAGCCCGCTGCAGATCGCCCTGCTGTTTCTCTTTTACGAGTTCTTCGGCGTCGTGACCAACCTGGTGGGCGGCTGGCTGGGCGCGCGGCTGGGATTGAACCGCACCATGAATATCGGCCTGGCGCTGCAGGTAATCGCCCTCGCCATGCTGCTGGTTCCCGCCGCGCTGCTGACGGTTCCCTGGGTGATGGCCGCCCAGGCGCTCTCCGGCGTCGCCAAGGACCTCAACAAGATGAGCGCCAAGAGTGCCATCAAGCTGCTGGTACCCGCCGAAGCCCAGGGCACCCTGTACAAATGGGTGGCAATACTCACCGGATCGAAAAACGCCCTGAAGGGCGTGGGCTTTTTTCTCGGCGGCGCCCTGCTGGCCCTGCTCGGGTTCAGGGGCGCCGTGGGGATAATGGCAGCCGCCCTGGCGCTGGTGTGGCTGGCGAGCGTCCTGCTGCTGAAAAGGGATCTGGGCAAGGCCAAAGCGAAAAGCAAATTCCGCGATATTTTCTCCAAGAGCCGCGCGGTCAACCTGCTGTCCGCGGCGCGGCTGTTCCTGTTTGCCGCGCGGGATGTATGGTTTGTGGTGGCGCTGCCGGTATTTCTCGCCAGCCACTTCGGCTGGGATTACTGGCAAGTGGGCGGCTTCCTGGCGCTTTGGATTATCGGCTACGGCATTGTCCAGTCCCTGGCTCCGCACTTTACCGGCAGGGGAAAACTGCCGGACGGCAGAACCGCTTTTGCCTGGGCCGGAGTACTGGCGCTGGTCCCCGCGCTGATAGCAATGGCCCTGTTCGGAGACATCCACCCCGCGGCCAGTTTGCTCGGAGGGCTGATGCTGTTCGGCGCACTCTTCGCAATCAATTCCTCCCTGCACAGCTACCTGATCGTCAGCTATGCGAGGGAGGATGGTGTGTCCATGGATGTGGGTTTCTACTATATGGCCAATGCCATGGGAAGACTGGCGGGGACAGTGCTGTCCGGCTGGGTCTACCAGACGGCCGGACTGGAGGCCTGCCTATGGATATCGGCGGCATTTCTGCTGCTGGCGGCGGTACTATCACTGAGACTGCCTCGGCACCACCACCCATCGTAGGGTGCGCCGCGCGCACCATTGTTACGGCCGGCAATGATTACTGCTGCCCCAGCACCCGGTTGACCACACCCGCCAGGCGCACACCGCCCTGGCGCAGGCGCTGCGCGACAATCTCCCGGTTGCGACGGTAGTAATCCTCCCCCAACTTAACCTGGCTGGTATAGGCATGGCTGTGCACCAGGCGTTGGGATTCAGCAGCCCAGTCCTCCGGCGTGCTGTCCAGCCACTGTTTGCGCTCCCGCTCGCCGATTGACCGCCGCTGTTCTTCGGCGTATTGCTTCCAGTCGCGCACAAAGCCCGCGGGCAGGTAGACATCCCAGAGTGCGTGCAGGTTGGTGGGAAAACCGAAGAACTCGACTTTTATATCATTACCTCCGCGATCCTCAGTCAGGCCGGTGTGCAGCGGCTGGTGCAGGTCGCCGACAAAGTGGGCGACAAACAGCAATGCCTCGGCGCGATCGTTTTCCGGTGCACTGGGGTCACCGAGTATTTTCCCGAAGTGATCAATGGCCTTGAGGATGCACCCAGCCGGCGGGCAGTCGCGCTCTTCCTTATATCCATCCCACTGGCGCGGCAGGCTGATGTAGTGCATCGGCGCCGCCCAGTCGTAGCGGCTGTCGCTGCGAATACGGTCCGCCCAGGTAGTGGCCTCCGCCAGGTTCGGCTCCCCGACACTCTCCAGCAGCTCTTCCACCCGGGTTCTGACCTCCGGACGCAAATAGCCCCAGGCGATCTCTCCCACCACCCGGTGACCGTCCTCTCCCCAGGCCATTGTATTGGCCGAGGTCAGTAATATGGAAAAGCAGAAGATTACTTTTACAAAAATATTTCTATTTTGTTTCACTTCATGCCTCATTGTGTTTTTCCGTCCCGGCCTATCCTATCTGGACTTTATGACAAACTTGAACTTGAAGACAGAAATTATTTCCGGCGTATTTCCGGGAGCCCATTTTGATGCAGCCTGCTTCATTGTAATGAAGCGGATGCCCGATATTGGTGCCAGATGGTTCTAATTTGAATGGCACTTCCGCAGCATAAAAACCGACAGCCAAAACATAACCATACAGGCACCTTTTGGCATAATTGTTGCCTCTATGTTACAGAAAAAAGAGCGAAAGTGGTTAACTGTTGAGTACAACGACTTTCCCTATTCAAACTCCGCACCAAATAACATCAATAAAATTTTCATCCCAGTGTCATTTTTCTCCCTGAGAATAGCGCCGGCGCTAATTCTCGGAAGCATTGAACAGAACCGAGGAAACGATAAATCACACACCACACCGATGGCCCTGCTTCTTTGGCCACTTCAAGACGAGGAGAATTTCATGAAACGCTGCTTTTTCCCGCGTGCACTTTTGTCCGCAGCGGTGATCTCGGCGATGGGCATGACGCCCGCGGCCTATGCTCAGGAAACTTCCGCCGCCATTCGCGGTGTCGTCACCGGCACCGATGGCAATCCCATCGACAACGCCAGGGTCACCGTCGTCCATACCCCCTCCAACAGCCGCAGCGAAATCCTGAGCAGCGAATCCGGCCGCTTCAACCTGAAGGGGCTGCGTGTGGGTGGCCCTTATGTCGTCACGATAAAATCTGACGAAGGCGAGCAGGTAATCGATGATTTGTACCTGACCCTGGGCGACCCCCTGAATCTTCCCGTCAACCTCAGTTCCAGCGAATTCGAGGAAGTCACCGTAGTGGCGCGCATGCTGGAGCGGGTCACCGCCCTGGGCCCCTCCTCGAACTTCAACCTGGATGATATTGAAAGCGCCCCCTCCACCACCCGCGACATCAAGTCTCTGGTGCGCATGGACCCGCGGATCTATATCGACGAATCCTTCGGCGATGCTATCCAATGTACCGGTGCCAATCCGCGCTTTAACAGCCTCACCGTCGATGGCGTGCGCATGAATGACAATTTTGGCCTGAACGGCAATGGCTATCCAACTGAGCGTATGCCCTTCTCTTACGATGCCATTCAGCAGGTAGCCGTTGAACTGGCACCCTTTGACGTGCAATACGGCGGCTTCAGCGCCTGCAATATCAACGCGGTAACCAAGTCCGGCAGCAACGAATGGCACGGTTCCGTTTTCTACGACTACACCGACGACGGCTTCAGCGGAGACTCGCTGGAAGGCGAAAGCTTCGATATCGCATCCTTTGATGAACAGCGCTACAGCGCCACCCTGGGCGGCCCGATTATTCAGGACAAGCTGTTCTTTTTCGCCTCCTACGAAAAACTCGAAGGCGTGGACACCTTCGACCGCGGCCCCGCTGGCGCCGGCGCAGTCGCCGAAGTACAAGGGGTATCACAGGCACAACTGAATGAAATCCTGCGCATCTCCCGCGATGTATACGGCTACGAGCCGGGCGGCCTGCCCTCCAGCCTGCCGGTGGAAGACGAGAAGCTGCTGGTCAAACTGGACTGGAATATCGCCGACGGCCAGCGCGCGGCCTTCAGCTACAACTACAACGACGGTTTCCATATCGCCCAGTCCGACGGAGATCCGGATGAACTGGAACTGTCCAATCACTACTACGAGCGAGGAGCCGAGCTGACTTCCTATGTGGGCCAGCTGTTTTCCGACTGGAGCGATATCTTCTCCACCGAAGTAAAATTCGGCTATTCGGAGCTGGACAACCGCCAGCTGTCTCTGGGCGGCACCGACTTCGGCGAGGTGCAGATCAGCACCGAGAACGACCACGACGGCGACGGCAATAGCTCCCGTGCTACTGTTTACCTGGGGGCTGACGACTCCCGTCACGCCAATAAGCTTTACTACGAGACCTTCAACCTGAAACTGGCCGGCCGCTTGCAGCTACAGGATCACCAGTTGCTGTTCGGTTACGAGCATGACACCTTTGACGTCTTCAATATGTTCGTTCAAGAGGCCGAGGGCGAGTACCGATTCGCCAGTATCGAGGATTTCGAGCAGGGCATTGCCTCGCGCGTCATCTACGAGAGCGCCGCCGGTACCAATAACCCGGAGGATGCGGCGGCCGAGTTCAGCTACGACATCAATACCGTCTATCTGCAGGACGAATACACCTTCGCCAATGTCGACCTGACCCTCGTGGGAGGTCTGCGCTACGACTGGTATACCAGCGGCGACAAGCCGACGGAAAACCCGGAGATAGAGGCGCTATACGGTTTCTCCAACCAGCACAACATGGACGGTCAGGACCTGCTACAACCGCGCCTGGGCTTCAATTGGAATATCGATGGCAACCTGGAAGTTCACGGTGGTATCGGACTCTACTCCGGCGGCAATCCCAATGTGTGGATTTCCAACAACTACTCCAACAACGGTGTCACCCAACTGGAAGTGAGCGACTCCAGCGGCACGCCCCTGCCCGATATGGAATGGACCGGGTCCGGCCAGCCCATCTACGGTGTCCCCCAACAGCTGTACGACGCGGTGGCCAATGCCGAGAGCGGTGCCGGCGGCGTCAACCTGCTGGACCCGGATTTCGAAATCCCCTCGGTATGGAAGTACGCAGTGGGCGGCAGCTACCAGTTTGAAAACGGCTACCTGGTTTCCGCGGACTGGCTGTACAGCGACTATCAGGATGCGGCGATCGTCCGCGACATCTCCCGAGTACAGGTGGGCACCGCCATCGACGGCCGCTCGATCTACGACAGCGCCAACGGCCGCGACCAGGACTTTATGCTGACCAATGTGGACGGCGATTCCGGCTACTCCAACGTCCTGTCGCTGGGCCTGAGCAAGTCCTTTGACTTCGGTCTGGACGTGGCCCTGGGCTACGCCTATACCGACGCTGAAGACGTCAATCCGATGACCAGTTCGGTGGCCTATTCCAACTACACCAATATCGCCACCGCCGATCCGGAAGACCCCGGTGTCGCGACCTCCAACTACGCAATTCCCCACCGCTTCACCCTTAAGCTGGACTACGCGAGAGAGTTCTTCTCCGGTTACGAGACCCGCTTCAGCCTGTTCGGATCCGCCAACCAGGGCCGCCCCTACAGCTATACGTTTGACAGCGGCTTTATGTTCGGCGACTCCACCGGCTGGGTATCCCGCCACCTGCTGTACGTACCCAGCGGCGCGGATGATCCCAATGTGGTGTTCGGGGAGGACTTCGATACCGAAGCCTTCTTCGCCTGGGTGGATTCCGAGGACCTGGACCGCGGCGGCATTACGGAGCGCAACGAGTTGAACAGCGACTGGTGGACCAAGTTCGACTTCCGTATCGATCAGGAGCTGCCGGGTTTCCGCCCCGACGACCGCGCCCGGGCCTATTTTGTAGTGGCGAACTTGGGCAACCTGCTCAATGACGACTGGGGGGTGATGCACCAGACCGGCTTCCCCCGCTACCAAGCGGCGGTAAGCGCCAGTGTGGACGACCAGGGCCGCTATGTTTTCGAGGAATTCCTGGACCCGGCTGGACAAACACGGGTTTCGGAGCCCTCTTTCTGGCACGCCCGACTGGGAATCAGCTACCAGTTCTGAGCCTGGTACTCACCATGTAGGAGCGGCCGCTGGCCGCGATCGATCTGTGGATTCAACCAACATCGATCGCGGCCAACGGCCGCTCCTACAACAGCAGGAACCCCAGGAGAACAAAACCCAGGGCGCTGATCGTTCCCGCGCGCAACGCGTAGGGGAGCTGGGTTTTCACATGATCCATATGCTCGGTGCCCGCCGCCAGCGACGATACGATAGTGGTATCGGAAATCGGCGATGAGTGATCGCCGAAAATCCCCCCGGACAATACCGCAGCCACAAAAAGAGCCGGTTCTGCGCCCAGCGCAGTGGCGATCGGTATCGCAATCGGCAGCATGATCGAGAAGGTGCCCCAACTGGAGCCCACGGAAAAGGCGATCACACCGGAAACCAGGAAAATAACCACCGGCAGCAGTGCCAGCGGTATCGTGTCACCCACCAGGCCGGCTACATAGATGCCGGTGCCCAGCGTCTTGGCCACTGCACCCAGCGCAAGCGCCAGCACCAGGATCACCGCGATCGGCAGCATATGGCCCGCGCCTTCCATCCACACATGGGTCAGCCTGTCCAGGCTCATGGTGCGCTGGAGCAGCACCAGCAGCGAGATGGTGGCCAGCGCCGCAAGGCTGGCCCAGAGCACGCTGGTGGAGCCGGAACCGGCGAAGATCTCCCCTCCTCCGGTAATCCAAAGTCCCGCCGGCATCGCTACAATCAATACCGCTACCGGCAGCAGCATATTCACCAGCCGCGGTCTCGCGCTGTCCTTTTCCAAACCGGTAGAAATCTCTATGCCGTCGATCTCGCCAGTAGCGGTACGCGCCTCGGCGGCGGCCATTGGGCCGGGATTGTAGTTGCGGGTGATGGTGAACGCGGTCATCGCCACCGCGGCAATGGCGTAGAGATTGAGCGGAATGCTCGCCAGCAGCACCGCCAGCGGATCGTTCACACCCAACCCCTCCAGCAGGCCCAGGTTGAATGCGCCCCAGGCGTTCAGTGGGATCAACATGCAGATAGGCGCGGAGGTGGAGTCGATAATATAGGCCAGTTTTTCCCGCGCGACCCTGAAACGGTCGAACAGCGGCCGCGACACTGTGCCGGACACCAGCACGGTGATATTGGATTCGATAAAGATTCCCACACCCACCAGCCAGGCCAGCCACTGGGCCCGTCTGCCGTTGGTCACCCAGCGGCTGCGCTCAAGGAAGTGCACAAAGCCGTTGACCGCGCCGCTGCGCTCCAGGGTAAAAATAAATGCGCCGATCACCAGGGTGAAAACCACCACGCGGGCATCCCCCGCGTTGCCCAGCACCGCGATAACGCCGTCTATGCCCTCAGCCAGGGAAGCGACCATACCGGCGTCGCCCAGCAGGAAATAACCGAGCCAGATACCGGCAAAAAGCGCCAGGTAAACCTGGCGGGTGAGCAGCGCCAGGCCGATAGCCAGGAAGGGGGGGAGTACGGAAAGCCAGCTCGGTTCGTTCATACTGCTTTTTTCTTGTTATTTCAGCCATTCGCCTGCAAGCAGGCTCCTACAAGTGGGAATATCAAACAAGAGGGGACTCTAGCAGGGTCAGGCTGCCCTTGTCTCCGTCCAGCTCCGCCATGGCCCCGACGGGAACAATTGTCTGGTCCTCCACATGTCCGATCATCAGTCCACGCACTACCGGCACCGCCAGGCCGGCGGTGCGGTCGCGCAGTACCTGTTCCACGCTGAAGGTGTTCTCGTCGGTATCCGTCTCGGTGAATTTTCCAAAGACGATGCCCGCCACCTGCTCCAGTTTCCCTGCCAGGCGTAGTTGAGTGAGCATGCGATCGATGCGGTAAGGCGCCTCTTCCACATCCTCCAGAAACAGGATCCTGCCGCGAAAATCCGGTTCGTAGGGTGTGCCCAGCAGGCTGGCTACCAGGCTGAGGTTGCCGCCCACCAGCCGCCCCCTGGCCCTGCCACCGCGGAAACGGGTAATGCGGTTTTTCCGCTCCACCCGCCCGGGGCCGCCGTCGAATGGCGGGGGCGCGCCCAGCGGTACCGGCGCTCTGCTGTTAACCAGCACCTTGCGGAATTCCTCCAGGGTATAGTCGGTAAAATTCTGCGCGGCGATGGGGCCGTGAAAAGTGATCAGGCCGGTGTGCCGGTGAATGGCGTTGAGCAGCGCAGTGATATCGCTGTAACCCAGCAGCACCTTTGGGTTGTCGGCGATCGTCCGGTAGTCCAGCAACGGCAGGATACGCGCACTGCCGTAGCCACCGCGCAGGCAGAACACCGCATCTACCCCGCTATCGGCGAACATGGCATTGAGATCCGCGGCCCGGTCCTCATCGCTGCCGGCGAGGTACTGATTCCGCTGGTACAGGTGGGTGCCCTCCTTCACCTCAAACCCCAGCGACTTCACCACATCCATGGCGAAACGGATATCCTCGTTCTCCCAGACATTGCTGGCGGGGCTTACCAAGCCTATGGTCATCCCCGTCCGCAACCGCGCCGGCCGTTGGATTTTCGGCTGCGATTCCTCCGCCGCAGCACCCGCCGCGAGTCCGCCCAGCAATGGCGCGGCTACCAGGGATTTGATCAAGGTGCGCCTGTACATTCCGCCTTCTCCAAAAAAACAACTTACCTGTCGGTGCGCGTGGCGCACCCTACTTTTTGCCTGTCCGCACAAAGTACAGATCCGCGAAATCGTAACTGAAATCGATATTCGTGGACTGAGGTTGCAGGGTAAAGGTTTCTTTTCCATCCTGCGACTTGCGGGCCACCAGCCAGGCGTCCGCATCCAGGGTACGGTCTTGCCAACGGAGCTGCCAGACCCCCGGGGCCTGTCGGTGCAGGTCGCCGGAAAGCCTCGGAGATTTTATCGCGCTCAGGTGCAGGCCATCCGGACTCATTTCAATTTCCACATCGCCGAACCAGGCATCGCGGTAAAGGCCGGGCAGGTCCGACTCGACGAGCGGGGAATCATTTTCGGGAATTGAGATTTGTGACGGGCTGGCAGGCTGTACGGCATTTTCCCGCTGAAAATACGCCAGCCAGTCCCGCTCCGGCGCATCCAGGTAAGGCATCAGCAGGCTGTAGATCATCGCCTGGCGCGCGGTGCCGGCGCTGCGATTCATCAGCACCACCATCGCCAGGTCCAATTCGGGCACCATTGCCGTCCAGGCGTACATGCCCGACAGCGAACCGGTGTGGTGGATCACCCTTTTGCCGTACATATCCTGCACCCGCCAGCCCAGCGCATAGGTGTAGAAATACCCTCCGTCCCGCTGTGCCCGCGCCCGCGACATGGGCATCAGGGTAACCGGCTTCCACAAGCGATCGCGAGTCTCTTCACTGAACAACCGCCGGCCTTCGGGGGTCACGCCGCCGGCGAGCAGGGACTGCAACCAGCGCAACATTCCCGCGGCATTGCAGTGCATGCCCCCGGCAGCCGCGGAGACGATCCGTGTGTCGGGTGCCAAGTTTGCGGTATCGACTGCGATTTTTGCGGAAATCAATAGGTGGGGATCCGCCAGATTGTCCCTCGCCGTTTCCGGCACCGGGCCCGCGTAACATTCGCGCAAATTCAGCGGTCTCAATAAACGCTCTTCAACAAAGCTTTCAAAGGGCTGGCCGGAAACCGATTCGATCAGTTCACCGGCGACTATGTAGAGCAGGTTGTCGTAGGCATAGTCGGCGCGAAACTTCCCCGACAGCGGCAGATGCGACAATCCCGCGAGAATATCTTCACGGGAGAAAGAATTCGGCTGGGGCCAGAGCATCAGGTCCCCCGCACCGGGGCCCAGGCCGGAGCGGTGGGTGAGCAGGTCTTCCACGCGGAACTCCCGCGTGATCCAGGGATCGGCCAGGGCGAACCCGGGCAGGAAATCCACCACTCGACTGTCCCATTTGAGTTTTCCCTCCTCCACCAGCAACGCCAGAGCCGCGGTGGTAAACGCCTTGGTGGTGGAGGCCAGTTTAAACAGGGTGTGTTCATCCACCGGTCGCGGCCGGTCCACACTGGTGATACCGAAGCCGCGCAGGAATTGTGGCTTCCCCTCCTGCCAGATGCCCACTGCCATACCGGGGACTTTTTCCTCCATCATGATTCGCTCTATCAGTGTTTCCAGCGCCGCATGGGGAAGCGGTATGTGCTTGGGAGTATCGCCGCGCGAATCCTTTCCCGGTCCGTCGCAGGCCAGCAGCAACGTGGTGATCAATAGAATAAAAGCTTTATATCGCACCGGTCTTCACTCCGAAAAAAAGGGCCCTTGAGGGGCCCGAACACCTGCGGCAATTGGGGGTGATATTGCCTGAGGGAGAATACTTTTTACTTTATATCGGACGATTAACTGTAGTGTTAAAGGCCTGTTTCAAGCCATGCTGACTTAAGTGTTGCTACCCCCGTAGGATGGGCAAAGCGAAGCGTGCCCATCCTACAATGCTTAATTACGCAACAACCGTGATGCGAAGGCCCTGATGCCGGGTACTACCTTGCAGGATCGCCTCAATACTTAATTCACCCTAAAAATCTATCCGCGCACTCAACTGCACCCGGCGGGGCTCCTGGTAGTCCGTCGGGGACAGGAAATCCTCATTGGGAGTGGTCATACCGTAGCGGACAATTTCATCCACACCGGTGGCGCTCTGACTATTGAGCAGGTTGAAAACTTCCAGGCCTAACACCAGGTCAGATTCGTACAGCGGCGTGCGGTAGAAAGCACTCATATTCAGGCTGGTCACCCAGTCGGTATCGCCGTACTCTCCCTTGTCCAGTCGCTCGAACACTCGGTCGCCGTTGGAGTCGGCGTCGCAGTTGGCCACACAGATGTAGTTGTAGTCGTAGGAGGTGTTCTCGGTAAACGGATTACCCTGGGCGCGGGCGTTGATCGGACGGCCGGAAATCAGGCTGAAGTTGGCCGCCAATGTAAGACTTTCGTTGACCTGATAGGCTCCGCGCAGCTTGAAGGCATGAGTGCGGTCGTTGGGCGTTCGGCCATCATTGCCCAGCAGATAGGCTACGTTGTCACCCGCTTCGGTCCATCCGGGAATATTATTTTCAGTATCCGAGTTGACACCGCCCTCGTAATTGCCCTCGCTGCGGGACAGGGTGTAGGAAACATCCATCGACCAGTTGTCGAACCACTCCCGCTTCAGGACCAGCTCCAAGGCCTTGTATTCCCGCTCCGCCTCCGGCCCGCCGATGGGGTTGCCGTTGACGTCGAAGTCCTGCGCTTCGCCCAGGTCGATGGTGACTTTTTCCGGGCCGTTACCGCAGTCGCGGGTGAGGGTCAATTCGCGGCCCGGGTTGGCGAATACCCAGCCGGAAATATTGCCACAGTTCGCCGTGTCCACATTGATTTTCATATCCTCGATGGCGTTGTGGAACTTGCGGTAGATCCCCCGTATGCCGACTTTCCACTCGTCGTTGAGCAGGCGCTCATAGCCGAGAATAAATTCGTCCTGGTAGCTGGCTTCCAGATCGTTGTCCACGAACTCCTCGGTATTTTCCAGGCCGTCACCGGCGGCGCCGAACTGCTCGGTGGGCCCGAGTTTGTCGCCGAGAATCGGGGTGACATTGGTCAGTCCCGCACCGGTGGTGTTGGTCTCCAGGCCGGCCAGCTCGTAGTAATTGCGCACGTCCAGGGTGCCGCCGCCCTCCCGGGCCGCCAGGCCGTTGGCGATAGGAAAATAGTAGCGACCGGCATTGGCAAACAGTTTGGACTGGCCATCGCCGTTGATATCCCAGGCGAAACCGGCGCGCGGGGAAATCATATCGTCGATTTTCAGGAAAGAGTTGCCGGCGGCGTCCTTGGTATCGAACTCGTCGAAGCGCAGGCCCAGAGTGAGGGTCATCTCGCTGTTCAGGCTCCAGATATCCTCCAGGTAGTAAGCGGAGGTATCCTGGTCGAAAGTTCCGATGGAGTTGCGGGTACGGGCGACCACATAGGCGTCCCCCTGAACGACGGCCCCGTTGACTTCATCGCCGGGATTAATGCCGTAGATCGAATAGTAAACTTCGCCCGGGCCGGTGGTCAGCCGGCTCATTTCCGTGGTTCGGGTCTCGTTGTCGAGGCCAAAACGGATCAGGTGATCCCCAAGTGCATACTCGAAGTCCAGGCGCAGGGCATCGCGGGAGTTCAGCCGGCCGTCAAAGCGGCTATCGGTGGTGCAGCCGATCTCCTCATCGGCACGGTTGTCGTATACCCGATTGCACTCCAGGCCAGTGGTATTGTCGGTGACATAGCGGGTTTCACTGTGTCCGTACAGCACCCGCGCCATCAGGTTATTCCCGAAGTAACCGGTATAGGTGGCGATAGCGTTTTCGCCTCCGGTTTCCTCCACCGCGGTATCGTTGAAAACATCGTCCACGAAACGGTCGGTCTCCTCTTCGCCTTTATCGGAAAATGCAACCAGCTCCAGGCTATGGTTTTCCGCTATCAACCAGTCCAGCCTGCCGCCCCAGAATCCCGAGTCGTCCTTGGATTCACTGCGGGTATCACCGGAACTGTTATAGGAAACCTGTTCATTGCTGCGCGGTTCGTACAGGGCGAAAAAGAAAAGCTTGTCCTGGATTATCGGACCTGAGACGTAAAGGCTGGTGGACCAGCTGTCGCTCTCGTCGTCGGAACTGTGGAAAATCCGCTGGCCATTGCGATTATAGGAGTCCTCGCCAGTGCCGCGGAGGGAATCGGGGGAATAATAACTTTCCGCACCGAACTGAAACTCATTGGTCCCACGCTTGACCACCGCACTGACCACCCCGCCGGTGGTACGCCCGTACTCCACCGAGTAGCCGCCGGTCTTTACCTGGAATTCCTCATAGAACGCATAGGGAGCACTGGCCGCATCGATGCCAGTCTCTACGTCACTGACATTCAGACCATTGATAAAAACCGCGTTTTCACCCACCGAGGCGCCGCCAAACGAGACGCCACCAAACGCGCTGCTACCACCTACCGCCCCGGGAGCCAGCAATGCCACGGATTCCAGGCTGCGGCCCACCGGCAGGAATTCCAGTTCCGCGCTGTTGATGGTCATTCCGGATTCGGACGAAGTTAGATCGATGCGATGGGAGCCCCGGTCCGCAACTACAACCACCTCCTCCAGAGAGCCTGTGGACAGGTCCACGTCCACGTTGGTAACGGCACCGATGGTTACACGTACATTTTCCACCAGCACGCTGTCGAAGCCCTCTTTTCTCGCGCGAATCTGGTAATTGCCGATAGGCAGGCGGGAAAAGCGATAGCGACCGCCGGTGTCGGCGGTCACGGTGCGGGAAGCGCCGGTCTCTTTATTGATGATGGTTATCTGTGCACCAACGAGAATTCCACTGCCCCCCTCCCTGATGAGGCCACTCACCGCACCGTCGTTGTTCTGGGCGTAGGCGAAGTTTCCGAGAGTAGAGGCGCTGCCGATTACAGCCCCGATGGTTGCGGTGAGAAGCTGCCTTTTAAAGTTTCTTCTTATCATTAGTGCGGTCCTCTGAAGGTTGGGAACGGGCTTGGCTGCGCCCCAACCGCTTGACGCAGCGACCTCTTCAGAATAATTTATCAATACACGATCTCGATGTAAATATAATTTATTCCTATCTCCGCACAAAAACTTCGAATAATTTATTTAATGGGAGCTTTCCATGCATTCCCTGCGCCTTCTCTCCCCGGTCCTGTTCCTCTGTGTAGCTTTATGCGCCAAAGCGGATAATCCAGACCGGCTCCAGGCTGTAAAGGCGCTGGTGGATGCCGGGCAGTACCGCCATACCAAAGTACAGATTGAAAAATTACTGCAAATCGCTGAAGCCCCCACATTGCGCAGACAACTGGCGTTCGAGGCCGAGCGGATGCGCCGGATTGAACGGGATTTTCCGCAGGATTACGCGGCACTGAAGGCGTCGATTCGACGCTATATTCCCGACGCCCGCGAAGAGGAAATACGCGACTGGGATCGTGCAGAGTGGTTGGAATTCAAACAGATCGATGGCGAGCGGCGCTACTTCCGCATGGCTGCGTACAACCTGCTGCAACTCTCCGACCAGCTCGCACAGCGCAGCGCTGATTTTCGCGGGTTCACCGAGAAGGCTCCCCTCTATTCCCTGCACCCGCACCACCGCGAAGTGATCAACGGGAAGACGCCGCTGCGCAACCGCATCCAGGTGGATTACACCCTGCGGGTCAAACCCGATGCGGTTCCCGCCGGGGAAACCGTGCGCGCCTGGCTGCCCTTCCCCATCCCCCTACCCGGCAGTCAGGAAAATATCGAGCTGCTAGCCAGCAGCCCCGGCCGTTACCAGCTGGCTCCCCCCCTGCAACCGCAACGCACCATTTACCTGGAGAAAACGGCCCGCGCCGGCGAGGCCACGGAGTTCAAGATCCGCTATGCCTTCGACAGCCTGTCCCGCCACACCGTTGTAGATCAGCGACGCGTGCAGCAGCTATCTAAAGACGGCCAGCTGGCACCCTACCTTGCGGAGCGCCCACCACATATCGTCTTTACTCCGGAACTGCGCGCGCTCTCACAGCGTGTTGTCGGCGGCGAATCCAACAGCTACCGGATCGCGCAAAAACTCTTTGCCCACGTCGACAAAATCCCCTGGGCCAGTGCCCGCGAATACTCCACCATCCGCAATATCAGCCACTACGCCGCCCATGCGGGCCACGCCGACTGCGGCCAGCAGACACTGCTACTGATCACCCTGATGCGCATGAACGGTATTCCTGCGCGCTGGCAGTCCGGTTGGGAATTTTCCCCGGGAGATTTCGATACCATGCACGATTGGGGAGAGTTCTACCTGGAGCCCTACGGCTGGCTGCCCATGGACGTCACCCACGGTGTGCTGGCCGGCGAGACGGAAGCGGAAACCTGGTTCTACCTGGGCGGGCTGGACGCCTTCCGCCTGGTGTTCAACAGCGATTACAGCCAGCCCTTTTTCCCCGAGAAAGAACATTTTCGCTCAGAGACGGTGGATTCGCAGCGCGGGGAGGTGGAGTGGCGCGGTGGGAATTTGTATTTCGATCAGTGGAATTACGATCTGGAATGGCAGCTGGTCAAACCTGAGAACTGATCAATACCTGAGGAGCGGCCCATGGCCGCTCCTACAAGAAAAAAAGCGATTGCAAACAGGTTATTTGCCTAGAATCAAACCGGTTATCAGGCTTTCCACCAAGTGCAATTGTCCCGCCTGGAACAGCAGCCGCTGCAGCGCCCGATCCTCTTCCTCCATGGGCATTACGAACAGGCGAATATCCGCGTGCATGCTCACCGCATTGTGGTTGTAGCGGGTGAGGCTCAATACTTTAGCGCCGCATTCGCGGGCGCGTTTGGCGACTTCCACCAGGGACTCCTCGCCGCCCATGTCGCAGACGATACAGAGCAGGTCGCCCGCCTCCATATTGGCTACGATGGATTTTTGCAGATCCATGTCCTGCTCGAACACCGACCAGCGGCCGTTTTCCCGCAGGTGCAGATTCAGGTAGCGGGCCACCGCCACCGACCTGGCACAGGCGGCGACTTGAATACAGCGGGAACGGCCGAGCGCTTCCACCGCCGCTCCCAGCTGTTGCGGATCATTGACACTCACCGTGTGCTGCAACACTTCCATTTTCTTCTGGCCCAGGGTGCTGAGAATACTCTCGGGGCCGGGAAAAAAAGACTCGGGCTCCGCCTCACTGGCTTCGGCGCGGGAATTGAGTGCGTAGGATTCGTGCACGGCCAGCTTGAGGCTGGGATAACCTTTGTAACCGAGCTTCTGTGAAAACTTGACGACGCTGGACTGGCTGACCCCTACCGCGTCCGCCAGCTGTTGAGAGGAGTAATCGCGCAGCAGCTTGGTGTTGTCCAGAATAAAATCAGCGAGTTTGCGTTCATTGACAGACATCTGCTCTCGCATGGAACGCATTTTCAATAAACAGTTCATGCCCTGTTGCTCCGCTTGGATACTCCGCTCAATTGTCCAGCGGCCTCAGGCCCTCGATGCGCTCAATACCCAGCCCCGGGGTCTCGCTGAGGATGATATCCGCATCTTTATAGGTAACGCCACCAACCACGGGATCATATTGGCAAAGGGAGGGTACGTCCAGGTCGAGCTTGGTCACCGCGCAGGGCTTTGCCGCCGCCACATGGGCAGCCGCGGAAACGCCGATGCTGGTTTCCAGCATACAGCCCATCATGCATTCGACATTGTAGACAGAAGCAATATCTGCGATTTTTATCGCATTGGAAATTCCGCCGGTCTTCATCAATTTGATATTGATAATCTCGGCGGCGCGCTGCCTGATCACCTCGAACGCGTCAATGGGCCCGAAAATGCTTTCATCGGCCATGATCGGAGTCTGCACCCGCTCGGCGATATAGCGCATGCCGTCCAGGTCCCGGGCGCTCACCGGCTGCTCCACCAGCTCCAGCACCACCCCGGCCTCCTCCAGGTTTTTGATCGCCAGCACCGCCTGTTTCGGATTCCAGCCCTGATTGGCGTCCAGGCGCAGGCGCGCCTGCCCCTCCACCGCGGCGTAAACCGCCTTTATACGCTCCATATCGAGACCGATGTCCTTGCCGACCTTGAGTTTCAGTATCTCAAAACCGCGCTTCACCGCACGCTTGGCATCGGCCACCATCTTGTCGATGTAATCGACACTGATGGTGATGTCGGTGGTCAGGCCGTTCCCGTCCCCACCAAGAATCCGGTACAGCGGCGCCCGGTGCAGTTGTGCGAACAGGTCGTAGAGGGCAATTTCGATCGCCGCCTTTGCGCTGTAGTTATTGACCAGCGCGGCCTGCACTTCGCCGCAGATTCGGTTGAGATGCTGCACCTCTCGGCCCAGCAACAGCGGAGTGAAGATGGTGCGGATCGCCTCAACCACGGAGCCGTGGGTGTCCCCGGTAATCGCCGCCGTGGCTGGAGCATTGCCGTAGCCCAACTGGCCGGTGTCGGTCTCCAGGATGACGACCACATCCTCCACGCATTCGACGGTGCGCAGGGCAGTTTTGAAGGGCGTGATCAGAGGCACTTTCAGCATGCCGAGCTTGACGTCAACTATTTTCATAAAAACACCGGTTAGCGGATCGATTTGATGGCGTAGATACTGTCGACAAGTTTTTTGCCGGGGCTAAGCCACAGGGGCGTCAAAGGGGTAACCGACACGCCGGAGAGTGTGCCGCGATAGAATTCCCCACTTTCATCGTAATAGGCCAACCCCACTACGTCGTGGATGACGTAGGGCTCGCCTTCTACGCGGCCGATAGCCATCATTACATGGCCGGGAGTATAAATCAGGTCGCCCACTTGCAGCCGCTCCAGCGCGCGCCGCCGGCGCTCGTTGTCGCCATCGCCGTCGGCAAAAAAAAGTGTGGGAGCAAAATCGCTCTGCCCCTGCTGGCCGGAGTTCCGCGGCATCAGGATGCCGAAAGTCTTGTAAACCTCGCCGATAAAGCCGGTGCAATCCCGGGCGTTGTAGTCGTGCCCCCAGCCGTAGCGTTCGCCGAGAAACTTGAATGCCTGCCGCAAAAGTACCGACGGCCGGTAAGATAAATTCCCCACACTCACATCCCGGCTGCGCGCGATCAGTGCGGGCCGGAATTCCAGGCGGCCGTCGTCGTCGCGCACCGGCAGCTCCACCACATGGCTGGCGTAGGGGTTCTGCCCGTTGACGTCGTGCCCGACCTCGACGGCAGTCATCAGCGGCAGGCTGGTGCCCATATCCAACTGCAGCTGAGATGTTCGCGGGTCGACCGGATTGAAGTTGGTCCCAACCTTTGCGCCGGTGACCACCAGGCGCGGAGCCCTGTTCCGCCAACGTTCGATTTCCTCCCGCGGACCGGTGGCGACAGCGGCCTTGGGCAGCCAGGCCGCGTAGTGATAATTCATCGCAAACCACCAGTCGCCGTCCGCGCTCTCGTGCAACAGGGCCACCACCTGCCCCGGGAATACGCCGGTTTCCTGGAAACGGTCCAGGTCCTTTTCGGCGGGGTCCCTGAACACCCGCTCGCCGGTGGGATAGCTGCGCATGCTGTCGCGCCGGACCGCCAGTCCCCACCGCACTTCCAGCTCCGCGGGCACGGCCTCGCGCCCCAGTGCGGATTCCAGTCGCGCGTAATCCGCACTGGAGACTTCGCGTCCGTCGGCATAATAGCGCGGCGACCGGGCCGGCCGGCTGACGTCGTCCAGCAGCGACAGCAGCTGTTCCCGGGCGAGGGTATCGGGGAGGTTTGCGAGATCGTGGAGGTGCGGATCTGAAGCCAGGTTGCGCCGGTTGAATTCGGCGATGACATCAGCGGTGAGGCGTTCGGAGTCGTCCCCAATCCGCTCAATCCAAAAGGCGGCGGACAGCATGGGCAGTTGGATGCCCGGGACATCGGTGGAGAAACCGTAATTCCTGTCCGACGACAGGGGTTCAGTGGAATCGCTACAAGCGGACAAGAGCCCCAGCAGGCATAGAGTCACCAGCACCGCCCGCTGACCCGTGCCACACAAATTGCCGATCATGGGGAGCCTCCTGTCGCTATTTTTAGTGAGCCCCAAAGATGACAAAAGAATATATTATTCTATCACTCACAGCAATAAAGAATAAATTAGTGAGTGGAAGGACTTCTTTTCGAGTGCGGGGAAGCGCTGTGTACGTCACAGTCCTCCGAGCCAGCGCTCCAGTGTCTCACGCAGGCTGTCCCGGTCCAGCGGTTTGGTAAGGAAACTGTCCATGCCCGCCGCCAGGCAGCGACTCTCGAACTGCTCCCGTGTGGTGCTGGTCAGGGCGACGATCGGCAAGCGGTCGCCGGGGGTGTTGTCCGCCTCCCAGCGGCGCAGGCTCTCGATAATCTGTGCACTGTGCTCGGTGTTCTGCTGGCAATCCACCAGCAGCAGGTTGTATCCGCCCTCCGGCAGGCGCTCCAGGGCCTCCTTTATCGAAGAGGCCACATCGACGCGGTAGCCCAGTGCCTGCAACATCTCTTCAGTGACTCCGTGCTGGTGAGTCTCCTCGATCAGCAGCAGCGATCTATGCCGTGGTTGCTCTTCGCTGCGACAAACAATGCGCCGACTGACTTTTTTGGCACTGCCGAAGAGGCGTTCGATCAGCGCGTCGTGCAGTTCCTTGCGGGTTACCGGCCGCGGCAGATACCGAGGGTTGGGCAGCGCCTGCTGCAGTGGGGCGAAGTCGCCCTCATGGCCATAGCCCCCAAGACACAGCAACGGGGATTGGCTTTCGCTCTCATCGCTGAGAATCGCGGTGACATCGGCGAGCAACTGCCGATCGCCCATGGCCGGCACCAGCAATATCAGACGCCCGTAGCTGAGTGCCTGTCGCAGGGATTCCTCAGCGACCTTGCGGTTGGCTTCCGACCAGTTGTAACTGGCCACCTCCATGCCGAAGGAGTGCAGTGCCTGAACAAGGCCGGCAACAAACAGCCCTCCCTGGTGCAGGAACACCACTTCGTGGTCCTGCAAGCGGCGCTCGGGGGTAAGATAGGTGCGCTGGTTGGGCTCAATGGCGAATTTCATTGCCACTTGATAGCGATTGCCCTCGTCGGAGGAATACAGCTGCATATGGCCGCCCATGATCTCCGCCAGGCCCTTGGCGATGGATAAGCCCAGGCCGGTGGTCACCTGGGTGCTATCCAGGCGGGAGAAGGCGCCGAAAAGCTCACTTTCCTCGGGGAGTATCTCTCCTTCACCGGAATCGCGCAGTTGGATGGTCAACTGCCCCTCGGCACTGTTGAGGTACTCGAAATTCACCTGCCCCCAAAGTTCACCCCGGTGGGCAATCATGGTGGCGGAATCCACCAGGTTGCGGATCAATTGGCCGGTTCTGCGGTTGTCACCTGTGACCATAACCGGCAGGTTATCGTCGATCTGGAAGTTCAGTTCCAGATGCTGCTGGTGCGCGGTGTCGGCCGCAAACTTGAAGGATTTCTCAATCGCCTTGATCAGATTGAAAGGCCCCTGGCGCAGATGGATATCCTGGCGCGCGACGCGGGCGAAGAGCCCCACATTGTCCACCAGCTTCAGCTGCTGGCCGCCGGTTCTCTTCGCCAGTTGGATCAGTTCATGCTGACGCTTGGTCAGCGGCTCCTCCTCCAGCAGGGTCAGCGCATCCATGGAGTCCGCCACCTGGCTGCGAAATTCCTGGCCGATATTGGCGATAAATTCGTTGGTCAGCGCCACCGCCGCCTCCGAGTGCTTGCTCGCCGCGGCCAAGTGACTGGCGCGCTGCTGCAGCTCGTACATGGCCGCGATGCGATCCCAGTAGTTCTCGGACTCCCGACGCCCCTGATGTGCCGTCAACCACACAAAAATAAAGGTCGCCGCACCGTAGATGGTGCCGAGGATATCTCCCGACAGGAAGGCCACCACAGCGGCGGGTAACAGGCAGGCAGAGATAAACCAGGCGAGAAATCGATGGTAGGGAGCAAAAACGGTGGCGACACTGGAACAGAAGATTACCGTGTACAGCCAGAGGAAGTGAGTTTCCGGGGCAAAGCCCACCAGCCACACGTGGCAGAGTAGGATTATCCCCCACCACAGGGCCCCCAGAGTGGAGGAGAGAAAATAGCGTTGACGCCATCGATTGGGCCCGGCGGCGTAGATACCGGCGAAACGGAAGACATAATAGCCGCGCGCCAGGGTCAGCAGCACCAGTCCGATGCCCAGAATCAAAACCAGCTGCGGCATCTCCGAGCGGAGATCCCCCATTGCGATGGCAATGGCAAAAGCGAGCAGGGACAACAGCAAGCCGCGTCGGGTGTACTTGGCAACCCGCATGTCTGTGTTCCGGCACACCCGGCGGTCTTTCTGGACTTTCAGTTCGGGGCGGTCAAATAACGGCATATCCGCTAACCAATGCCCAGTATCTCTACCAGGACTGTTTTTATAAGGAATCCGAGCAGGCCCAGGCCCAGGGCGATAAACAAAATAAAGGTGCCGAAACGCCCAGCCTTGGACTCCTTGGCCAGGTTCCAGACGATAAAGACCATAAAAAGGATGAGTCCGCCGACACCGAACCAGAGGGAGTACTCTTCAAACTGTTCGAATGACATGGAACCACCCGCCTCGAAAATTGGCGCGGATTCTACAGTGATCAGTGATCAGTTAACAGTGGCGCTTCCGTCACGGCTATCTGGTCACGGATCATGCTCCCTGGTAGTAATCCCCATCCTCCGCCCGGGTACCGCAGCGCAGTCGGCGAACTTCCCGGTCACGGTATCGGCTGTCATGCCAGCAGAGCGGCAGCGCTTCTCCGGACAGGAAGCTCAACTGAGTCTTGTCGAAGACCTCCGGATCCTGCACCTCCTCGCCCCAGAGGTAGCGACCCACAACAGTCAACTCGTAGGGATTCGCCAAGGTGACTATATCGGCTACCTCGACCAGGTGGTTGGTGGCGATATCTTTAAACAGCATCGTGGCATCCATTTCGTCTTCGTACCCCAAGTATAGGGGTTTAGGTGCCACTTCCGTTGGACCATCCTGGCGGCTTCACACTTGGCTCAACAACCAACAGCCCAAAAAAACAGAAATATGACGGCAAAATTCCGTCCAATAAACTCACAAAAACGAACGCAAGGTTATATTTTGACCGGAAAATTATTGAAAAATAACTTCCAGCTATTGAAGGACTGATTATCCTTCCAGGGTCAGACGCGCGGACACCATCCCTTCCTGGGGCAGCGCGTCCAGGTTGACAGTGCGAATGGTAAAGCGCTGCTGTATCAGGTTGTTCAGCCAGGGTTGCAGATCCTGGTAACGGGCCTGCTCTATCCACAGGCGAATGCGCCCCTCTCCTTCCGGCTCAAAGCGCCTGATAGTAATCTTGTGTTGTTCCGCGGCGGCGGTGACCCGCTGCAACAGAGTGCCCTGGGATTGGGCCGGCGCGCCCATGGAGCTGGTATCCAGGCGCTCCAGTATTGGGCGCTGAGACTCGATCCACTGCACCAGTTGACGTGATTTCTCGGCTTCGGCCCGGGCGCTGTCGAAGAAGTTCTTGGCGGGCATAAACAGGCCGTAGACCACAAACATCCCGCCGAGAAACAGCGAGAGTAAGCCCAGGGCGCGCTGGTCGTTGGTCGGCAGCGCCTGCCATTTCTGTCGCCATTGTTCGATTTGTTCTTTCATCGCTGTTAGATCACTGAATTCACTAATAACTGATTAGCGCAGCCGGATACGTCCGGACACGCCCTTCTCGAGTTCGTTGGCTGCCAATAGCTCCGCCTTGTATTCGCCGTTGGACAGGCGTCCCACGAGGGTGTCCAGGTCGGTCAGGTTGGGCGCCTGTAGCTGCAACACCATTTCCCCGCGGTTGCCGTCGAAGCGCAGGGACTCCAGCTTGAGTTCACCGCCCTTGTGCTGGCTCCAGACACTGCTCAACAGTTGCATCTGGCGCCCGAAGCTGCTGCTGCCGGCGGCGGCCTGGTTGAGGTAGCCGTCGATCTGGCGGCGGATATCCGCGCTCGGCCGGTCCCGCGGAAAGAGTTCGCCGAACAGCGCCTGCGCCTCGCTCTCCGCACTGCCCGCGCGCCATTGGTAATAGCCCCCGGCAGCCAAGTACAGCATCAGTTGAAGCACGAAGCAGGCCACTGCCGCAATCGCCGGCTTGTACCACCAGTCGCGCTCATCGCTGCCGTCGTCCAACTGGTAATCGCCGCTCAGCAGATTGGCCAGGCAATCGGGCCTGGCGCAGGCCAGGAGTTCTTCCTCCGCCGCCCGCTCGGAGCGCTGTAGGCGCTCGCCAAACAGGGTTTCCAATTCCGCTATGACCAGGGAGTCATCCCCGCCGGCACCGAGCAGTTGCAGCTCGGGCACCGCACTCTCAGCACTCTCATCCGCGTCATCGTCACTTTCGCCAGCTTCCGCCAGATGGGCCAACAGCGGCTGCAGATGCTGGCGCTGAACAGTGAGGCCGTACCCTGCTTTGTGCCAGATATGCGCCTGGCTGCCGTCTATCCACAGGGCGATATCCCGATTCAGCGGTTCCAGTAGCTGGTACTCTGGTACAGCCGCGACCACCGGCCATTGCAAGCGCTGCAACTGGCTGTGCAGCGCATCCATCTTCTCCCTGGCGACGGCATAGATACTGCATTGCTCACCGCTGATGGGCCGGCACAGGAAGTGCAGATCCTCCACGTCCTCGGCCAACCGCTCCTCCACCATGTACCCAACTGCGCTGCTCTGGCGGCGCGCGGCTTTGGGGATCGCCTCCACGCCGCTCCACACCCAGTTGCCGGGAAGAAGCAGCAGCGCCCGGGCGTTCTCGGGAAAATCGAGCTGGATTGCGTCCTCCGGGGTTTCCAGCGGCTCGCGGTCCGGGTCAAAGGCGCGCACAAAGCTGTCGTCCAGGGCCACGGGACGCCAGCCGTCGCTGCACCAGCAGAGGATGCCGAGGCCACTTTCATCCTCCCGTAAGCGCAGCAACATCAGTTGCCGCCCAGGTGCTGCACCCTTTGATTCAAAACTTAAACTATCTGCCATAACTATTTGGTTTTTCTTGATTTATCATCCGCAGATTCGGAAGAATCCTGCAGTAACTCCTGCATGTGCCCGGTGGAGAAGCTGCGCCGCTGGCGATGCAACACCTCAGCGCTGCCTTTGCCCTGGTCGACTTTTAAAGTGGTCTCCCAGTACTGGCGGTAGTCGCCGCCGTCCCCCAGTTGCACCGCGATCCGGGCGAGAAAATAGCTGCTCTCGAAAACCAGCCCCGAGCCGCCGGTCACACCGTAGCTGGCCAACTGGGCGTAATCACTGAAAACCATCTCCGATTCCCGCTGGCGAACAATCTCCTCGCTGTTGGCCTCCGGCTGCACCGCCTCGATTAATTCCACCGGTGCGAAGTTCACATTGATTTTCGTGTCCGTTTCCGGGAGGGCACACAGGAAGGGACGCAATTTCTGCCAGTCCTCCGCCTCCATCCCCTGCACTGCGGCCAGTTCGGACACATCGGTAATCTGCGTATCCGGGGTGCGATGGGCCACATCCAGCCCCAGATAGCCGTCATCCTCGGTGCCCGGCGCTTTCGGGGTGTCGTCGGCGTCCAGCCAGTCCAGGATCGCGTTGGCCAGCTCCGGCTTGCCGCTGACATTGCGCACGAGGCGTTCGAAAATCTCGTTTTGCTCGCCCCCCTGTCTGCCCTGTCCGCCCTGCCTGCCCGAGCCGCCTGCAGTGAGATTGTTCACATTAAAACATGAATGTAAGTCTTTGATCTGAATCCGGATCTTCCCATTGTCCGGATTGAATTCCAACGCTTTCTGCGCCCAGGGCTCGCCGGCATGGTCGGCGGGTGGATCCTCTCCCCTCTTACCGGCCTCCTTGTCCGCCTCCCAGTCCCGCTCCAGGGCCACCCGCGCCCAAGCCTCGGCGCCGCCGACGAACTCAGCCAGTTGGGTATTGGCCAGCAACATGCCGGTGCGCGACAGGGCGATTCGGTTGCGCAGTATGGAGTGGGTTACCGCGGCGATCGCGATGACCATCACCAGTAGCACGGTGATCAGCGCAACCCCGCGCTGTTGTTTGGGCCCGGCGGCATTCACGGGTTTTCCCCGCGCTCGCCGGCGTCCTTATCGGGAGGGCTGGCTACGGGAAAGACCCGCCGCAACTCGCCGCCGGTGCGGGTCATCAACACCAGCTCAAGAGCTTGGGGCAGGCGGATGTCCAGTTGGCCGGCGGAAGTCTGTGAGGATGCCGGCGGCCATTGGGACAGCCAGGTTTCGGTATCCGGGTCGTAATAGCGCAGGGTCAGCGCGTCGACGCCGGCGAGCAACGGCTCCGCCACCGGCTCCGAATCTGGGCCTCGGTCCAGCACCCGCCAGCGACTGCGCAGGAACAAGCCGCCGCTGTCCTCCTCCAGGGCGTTTCCGCCGGGCTCCTCCTCAGGATAACCGAGGGAGTAACCCACGCGCTGCAGCTCGCCGCGGGGCTCGCCAGTGAGATTGGCCGCGCCCAGGCGGGTAAACTCGATTTCGTCCGCATCGCCCCGCAGGGCCGGTTCGTAGCCTGTGTAGGCATTCTTGACCGGCCGGACCGTAAGCTGGCGGAGGTCATCGTCGATGCGGTAGAGAGCCATGGACAGCCGCCGCAGTTCCTCCGCGCGCCCTTCCAGTGCCCGGTCGGTGGCGTTGAAGGTGTCCAGCAGGGCGTAGGACCCGATACTGATGATGGAAACCAGTACCAGCACCACCATGATCTCGATCAGAGTGAAGCCGGACTGTTTGGATGCGGAATGCGCCGTTATCTGCCCGCTGCGCGCCTTTGCCCGTCCCACATTCCGCATTCCGCATTGACTCGCGCCATCCATGGCGCTCGCCCTGCGGGCGCGTTCGGCGTCCAAATTTGCTCCTGCAAATTTGTCATCATTCACCATTCCGCCCCCCCTTCGCCGCCCAGGCATCCAGGGTGAATACCGGATACTCGCCGTCCGGCCGCGCCACTTCCACGATGATATGGCGCATACGCTCCTCTCTGGTGTCCTCCACGGTGGCGGTCACCTGCCACTCGCGCCCACCCAGCGGCACCCGTTCGGCTTTCTCTCCCACCGGCGGCCAGGGGCTGCGCACGCGAATCTCAGCCAGCACTTCCTGCGCCACCCAACTGGCGGCCAGGCGCTCCTCCATGGCTGCCTGCTGGCGCACACTGCCCTGCATGGTTTTCAGCACGCTGGCGGCGATTACGCCAAAGATCACCAGCGCGACCAGCACCTCCACCAAGGTGAAACCGGAGGAGCGAGAAATGGGAACTATGGGACCCGGGACCCGGGACCCGTATCTACGCTCAGTCATCCACCTGCCACTCCACCTTCAATCCCGCCAGGCTGGTATAGGAAATCGATGCTCCGCGGCTGATGTCGCCGTCACTGAGCAGGAACATGGCCAGCTCTACCGGGAGGATTTCACCGCTGGAAAGCGCCACGAACTGAGGGAGTTGTTCCTCCTCCTCTTTTCGCTCAGCGGCGAACTCCTTGGATTCGGTGCCGGGCATCTGGGCTTCCTCCAGCACTTCCAGGCGGATATTTTCCGGCAGCTGATGAGAGGCGAAACGCGCAGCGCTGCGGCCCGCGGATTCGGTGTCCAGAGCCTGCCACTTCATGGCCGCGGCATCGAAACGCACCACGCTGTAGCCGTCACTTTCCACCATCACCCCGTAGTGCGCCTTGTCGATCAAAGCCCGGTCCGCCACCAACTGCAACAGGCTGGCCAGGCGCTGGACCTCGCCGGTCCAGTTGCGGTTGCCGGCACCGCCCAGGGACAGCACTGCCATCCCCGCCAGGGTGGCGATGATAACGATGACGACCAGAATCTCGATCAGGGTGAAGCCGGATTGACGGGAACCGGAACCCGGGGCCCGGGACCCGGCGTGAGAAAGGCTTGGGGATAGAGTGCCGGCAGTACCCGCGCTTTGGCAGCGCCCGTCCGGCAGACAAACCCGAGTCGCGAGCCGAGAGCCCCGAGTCCCGATCTGTCCGGGGAGCGATTCAAGCCCCCCTACTTCAAGCCGGCACGCCATCCCGGTCAAACTCAAAGCTCGGCGAGCGATAGATCCGCCGCCTCACCCTCACCACCGGGCTTGCCGTCGGCCCCCAGGCTGTACAGATCGTAGGGGCCGGTGCTACCGGGGCTGATGTACTGGTACTCATTGCCCCAGGGATCCTTGGGAGCCTTTTTCAGATAGGGCTCGTTCCAGTTCTTCGCCTCTGGAAAGCCGGAAGGTTTGCTCACCAGCGCCTGCAGACCCTGGTCGGAGCTGGGGTACACGAAGTTATCCATGCGGTACATATCCAGCGCAGTCTCGATGGCGCGCAGGTCCACCACTGCGGCCTTCATCCGCGCCTCGCCGGTGCGTCCCAGCACGTTGGGCACCACCAGGGCGCCGAGCACCCCGAGAATCACGATCACCACCATGATCTCGATCAGCGTAAAGCCGCCGCTTTTTCGTAAAGTTCTCATTTTCTCGCTCCCTTCGCCTGTAGACAGGCTTTTACACAACCAGTTGATTCATGCTCATGATGGGCATCATGATCGCCATCACAATAAACAGAACGATCCCGGCCATCAGCAGCAGCATGGCCGGTTCGAACAGACTGACAAACGCGGTAACCGCCCCCTGCAGATCCTGCTCCTGGGATTCCGCAGCGCGGCGGAGCATTTCATCCAGGGTGCCGGAGGATTCACCGCTGGCGATCATATAGATCATCATGGGCGGGAAATACTCCACGTCTTCCAGCGCGCGGCGCAAACTGCCACCTTCGCGCACAGATTTCTGCGCCGCCTGCAAACGCTCCTTGAGAAAATCGTTGCTCATCACCCCACTGGCGATACCCATCGCCTGCACCAGCGGTACGCTACTGCCGGTGAGAATCGCCAGGGTACCCACATAGCGGGCGCTCTGGCCACCCCGAACCAGCCAGCCGATCAGCGGCAGTTCCAGCAGCCGGTGGTGAAAGCGGTAGCGGGCTGCCGGACGGCGCAACAGGAAAATAATCGCCACTATCAGCGCCGCCAGCGCCGGGGGCACCAGCCAACCCCAAGCGGAGATGAAATCGCTCACCGCCACCAGTATGCGCGTGGGGAGGGGCAACACCTGGCCTGTGCCGGTAAACACCTCGATCACGTCCGGCACCACGTAGACCATCAGGCCGGTCACCACCAGGACACAGATGAATACCAGCACCATCGGGTAGATCAGCGCCAATTGCACCTTCTGGCGGAATTTCTGCTGATTCTCGGTGTAGTCGCCGAGACGCTCAAGCACCGCATCCAGGTGGCCCGAGTGTTCTCCCGCCTCCACCGTGGCGCGGTACAGCTTCGGGAAGGCGCGGGGAAAACTGCCCAGGGCCTGGGCGAAGCTGTGGCCCTCCAGCACCTTGCCGCGCACCGCGAGCACGATGCGACGGATCTTGTGATTGCGGGTCTGGCTGGCGATGGCGCCGAGAGTCTCTTCCAGGGGAATGCCGGCGCGCAGCAGCGTGGCGATCTGGCGGGTGAGCAGCGCCAGATGTTTGATACTGAGGCCCGGGCTGCCGGCAAGCAGGCTGCCGCCACTCTCGCCGGCACTGTCCGCCGCCGGGGACACCTCCAGTGGCACCAGCCCCTTGGCGCGCAACTGCTGGCGCGCCGCACGGGGGCTGTCGGCCTCGAGAGTGCCGCGGTTCTTGCGGCCGGAATCGGTAAGGGCGATGTATTGGAAGGCGGCCACGATTTAGAGACCTCCAAGCCCGGAAAAGGTAGGGGAGAATCGGGACCCGGGTCCCGTGATCCCGCCGTCAAGACTCCTGCGTAACACGCACCACCTCCTCCAGCGAAGTCACCCCCGCCAATACCTTCGCCACGCCGTCCTCGCGAATACTGGACGCCACCTTGCGCGCTTCCGTGACCAGCTTGCTCTCGGAGGCGCGGTCGTGGATCAGCTGGCGCATGACATCGTTGACGGGCACCAGTTCATAGATACCCACGCGGCCCACATAGCCGCTGTGGCTGCAGTTCTCACAGCCGGCGGGGCGGTAGATCACCGCCTCCTCCACGCCCAGCAGACGGCACTCGGAGGCGTCGGCGCTGTGGGGCTGCCTGCACTTCGGGCAGAGTACCCGTACCAGGCGCTGGGCCAGCACGCCGATCAGGCTGGAGGAGAGCAGGAAGGGTTCGATACCCATGTCCACCAGACGGGTCACCGCGCCCAGTGCGGTATTGGTGTGCAGCGTGGAGAGCACCAGGTGGCCGGTAAGGCTCGCCTGGATTGCAATCTGCATGGTCTCCAGGTCGCGGATCTCCCCCACCATCACCACGTCCGGGTCCTGGCGCAGTATCGCGCGCAGACCGCGGGCGAAGGTCATGTCCGCCTTGGTGTTCACCTGGGTCTGGCCGACGCCTTCCAGGTTGTACTCCACCGGGTCCTCGACGGTGAGGATGTTCTTCTCCCGGTTGTTGATGCTGGCGAGGCCGGCGTAAAGGGTGGTGGTCTTGCCGGAGCCGGTGGGGCCAGTGACCAGCAGGATGCCGTGGGGGCGACCCAGCAGTTCGGTCATCACCTGCAGGTCGCGGTCCGCCATGCCCAGCTTACCCATGTCCATCTTGCCGGCCTGCTTGTCCAGCAGGCGCATCACCACCCGCTCGCCGGCGGAGGACGGCATGGTGGAGACGCGTACGTCCACCTCGCGCCCGGCCATCAGCAGGGAGATGCGGCCGTCCTGGGGAATGCGCTTCTCGGCGATGTCCAGCTTGGCCATTACCTTGATACGGGACACCAGCAGCGGCGCCAGCGCGCGGCGCGGCTGCAGCACTTCACGCAGCACGCCGTCCACGCGAAAACGCACCACCAGGCGCTTCTCGAAAGTCTCGATATGGATATCCGAGGCTCCCTGCTTGAGGGACTCGGCGAAGATGGCGTTGATCAGCTTGACGATGGGGGCGTCGTCTTCCTGCTCCAGCAGGTCTTCGGTCTCCGGCAGGGAGTCGGCCACCGCGGCCAGGTCAAGGTCGTCGCCCAGTGTCTCCACATCGGAGAGATTGCCGCCCTCGCGGTTTTCGTACAGCCGCTGCAGGGCGGCCTGGAAAGCCTCCTCTCCCACCGCCTCGATATCCACCGGGCGGCCACAGAGGCGCTGCACCTCCGCCAGTACCGACGGGTTCAGTGGCGCGACATACTGGCAGCGAGCGCCGCCGTCCACGTCGAGCAGCAGCGCACGGTGGCGCTTGGCGAAGGCATAGGGCAACCGCTTCACTGCCCGGGTTGTCACTTCCGCGCTGGCCGTCATTTTTCCGCCTCTATCACCTCTGCATCGAGAACTTCCACCGGCGCCTCGCCGTCCGGTTTCACTCCCATGCCGTCGTAGCCGCCGGTAGGTGGCAGCAGGTCCGGCAGCACGTCGCCGCGATGCCAGTCCCAGATCAGGCTGGTCCTGTCCTTCAGGTGAATCTGCTTTTCCTGCAGGTCCAGGTAGCGTTTGCGGGTCTCCTCGTAGCCGGCGATCTGGGTGCTGAGGATCTTCGGGCGTATGAACACCATCAGGTTGGTCTTGCTGACTTTTTTGTCAGTATTGCGAAACAGGCGGCCGATACCCGGGATATCCCCCAACAGCGGCACCTTGGATACCGACTCGGTGACTTGGTCCTCGATCAGGCCGCCGAGCACCAGTATGGCGCCGTCGTCGACCAAAACCTTGGTGCGGATCTCCCGCTTGCTGGTCACGATATCCACCGCGCCCTCGCTGGTGGGCAGCACGTTCTCCACCTTCTGCTCGATTTCCAGGGTCACGGAATTGTTGTTGTTTACCCGCGGGATCACCTTGAGCTCGGTACCGATATCCTCGCGCTGAATGGTGGTAAACGGGTCGTTATTGCTGCCGGACAGCAGCTGCTCACCGGTAACGAAGGGCACATTCTGGCCCACCAGTATCTCCGCCTCCTCATTGTCCAGAGCCATGATGGTTGGCGTGGAGAGGATATTGGCGTTGTTCTCCGAGGCGATGGCATTGATCGCGACGCGGATATCGGTGCCGCTCAAATAGCCCAGGTGCAGGGCGCCGGGGCCGGTCAGGCTGGCCAGCGGCAGGGAGAAGGGGTTGAAGGTTTCGACCACTTCACCATCCTCATTGATGGCCTGAGTGGCGGGGCTATTGTTCCAGCCCGCCACCGCATTTTCGTTGGCCCCGGTGATCCAACTGATACCCAGCTCGTTGCCGGTGCCCTCGGTCACTTCGACGATAATCGCCTCGATCAACACCTGTGCGCGACGCACGTCCAGCTTGGCGATCACCCCTTTCATGGTTTCCAGCAGTGACGGCGGCGCGGTGAGTATCAGGGCGTTGAGGGCCTCGTTGACCTGGATGCTCACTTCCACATCGGCGATCTGCTGGTCCTTCTCGGTCTTCTGGATGCTGCCGCTCATGCCCTCGAGGATCGGCTTGAGATCCACGGCGCTCGCGTACTGCACATAGACCACTGCGGTGTTGCCCTCACCATCCAGCGGCTGGTCGAGGCGGGCGATCACATTCTTCAGTTGCTGGCGGGTTACCGGATCGCCGGTGAGCAGCACGCTGTTGGAGCGCTCGTCCACGGCGATGCGCAGGGGCTGCACCTCACTACCTGGGCTGCTCTTGCCACCCGCCTGCAGCAACTCACCCAATACCTGTTTTACTTCCTTGGCGGAGGCGAACTGCAGTGGCACCAGTTCAATCTCGATGGCGCCGGCGCGATCCAGCTGTTTGACCAGATGCACTATCTGATCGATGTTTGCGGCGCGGTCAGCGATGATCAGGGTGTTGGTGTCGGCGTAGGCGGCCAAGTGGCCGGTCTGCGGAATCAGCGGGCGCAGCATAGCAATCAGTTGGGCCGCAGAGATGTTCTCCACCCGCACGGTACGTACCACCAGGGACTCTGGCGGTGCGCGGGTCTCGTCGCTCACGACCGGAATCGCCTGCTGCTTGGCCAGGGCATCCGGCACCACTTTCCAGGCCCCCCCCTGCTCCACCAGGCTGAAGCCATTGACCTGGAGCACGGACATAAAGACTTCAAAGGCCTCTTGATGGGACATGGGGTCGCCGGCAACGACGGTGACCTTACCCTTCACATTGGGGTGCACAATGATGTTCTTGCCGGTGAAATCCGCCGCCCAGTTGATCAGGTCGCGGATATCGGCGTTGTCCAGCGACAGGGTCACCCTTTCCGGACCTTGGGTCAGCGCCGCCCCTTCCGGGCCCCGCGCCAGAACGTCCCCTTCCGGGGGTTGAGCCAGTATTGAAGTCGATATCAACAAACCCAGGCTGACTGCGAACAGCCGTCGATAGAACATCCTCATCATTATTTATCTGGCTCTTTTATTTTGTATGTCTGAAAGAAATGGTCTTGGCAATCTGGCGATTAGTCTGTACGGGCAGCCCGCCGCTCGCGGGCCAACTCGCGCAGCTCCTCCAGGCGCTCGCGGATGGACTGCTGTTTCTCCGAGCGACTGGCGGCACTGCTCGCACTGGCTTCCACTGCCTGGCGAGCGTAGTTGGCAATCTCCCGCATGGGAACGCTGGGGCGGCCATCCTCATCCGGATAGGTCAGCTTTTCCATTTTGCCGTTGCGCTGTAGCACAATATGGTCCACTGCCACGGAGTAAAGTTCCGCCCCCCCGGGCAGACTGTCACCGATATAGACGCGCTGGGCCGGTTTGCCCTTCTCCGACACCAGGGCGCTGGCCTTGTCCTTGGCACTGTTGTCGAGCACTCCCGACAGCACCAGGTTGAGCTGGGTGATGGGGATATTGGCCAGATCCACTTCCGGCTGCTGGCTGGCAGCCTTCACCGGGGCACGGCCGAAGAAAGGGGTATTGGGCAGGGATTCCACCCGGCCAACGGCGGATGCCTGCACACTGCGCCTGGCCAACAGCGACTCCTCGCTATCGTCGGGAACCACCAGTGCACCGTAAGCCACCAGGTTGAGCAGCAGCCAGCCACCGACGACAGCGGTGGAAGCCAGGGTGCTGCGCGGCAAAGACTTGCGCCGCCCAACGACTGCACCAATAGAGACAAAGGCTCGTTTTACTGCGGACATGAACAACCCTGTGAGTCAACTTCAACGATTGAGCATATTTATCGATTATTGACGCCTATTCTCTTTCGTCACTTTGAGAAACGCAATGTTCACTCTTTGGCGCATCATACAGCATATAATTTAATCAGTGTATGCAATTTGATCACCCTCCGGCGAAACCGGCCAGCGATGGCCCTTCACGGTAGAGCGACTCAAAAACAAAAAGGCGGCTCAATGCCGCCCTTCTGGTCGATCAGTATATTAACTGAAAATTACAGCTTTGTTTCCAGTTCCGGCACTGCATCGAAGAGATCCGCCACCAGTCCGTAGTCGGCGACGGAGAAGATTGGGGCCTCTTCGTCCTTGTTGATGGCCACGATCACCTTGGAATCCTTCATCCCCGCCAGGTGCTGGATGGCGCCGGAGATGCCCACGGCGATGTACAGGTCGGGAGCGACTATCTTGCCGGTCTGGCCCACCTGCATGTCATTGGGCACGAAGCCCGCGTCCACCGCGGCGCGGGATGCGCCCACAGCGGCCCCCAGCTTGTCGGCCAGTTTGTACAGCAGCTCGAAGTTATCACCGTTCTGCATGCCGCGGCCGCCGGAGATCACCACCTTGGCGGCAGTCAGTTCCGGGCGGTCGGATACCGCCAGCTCTTCGCCAACGAAGGAGGAAACGCCGGCGTCCTCAGCGATATCCACGGCCTCCACCGCGGCGCTGCCGCCCTCCGCAGCCACAGCGTCGAACGCAGTGGTACGCACGGTGATCACCTTGGTGGTATCGGAGCTCTGTACCGTGGCAACCACGTTGCCGGCGTAGATGGGGCGTTTGAAGGTGTCGGCACTCTCCACGGCGAGGATGTCGGAGATGGGCTGCACGTCCAACAGCGCCGCAACGCGCGGCAGCATATTCTTGCCGGTGGTGGTGGCCGGAGCCAGGATATGACTGTAGTCCCCGCCCAGGTCCGCCACCAGCTTGGCCACATTTTCCGCCAGTTGGTGTTCGTAGGCGGCGTTGTCCGCCACCAGAATCTTGGCGACGCCGTCGATCCTGGCTGCAGCCTCGGCTGCGGCACCGCAGTTGGCACCGGCTACCAGTACGTGGATATCGCCACCGATGGCCTTGGCCGCGGCGACGGTATTGAGCGTGGCGCCCTTGATCTCGGCGTTGTCGTGTTCCGCAATAACCAGAATGCTCATTGGATTACCTTCGCCTCGTTCTTCAGTTTCTCTACCAGTTCGTCCACGCTGGCGACCTTGACGCCCGCCTGGCGCTCCGCCGGCGGCTCGACTTTCAGGGTCTTGGTGCGCGGCGTGACATCCACACCCAGCTCTTCCGGGCTAGTGGTGTCGAGCGGCTTCTTCTTCGCCTTCATGATATTGGGCAGGGAGGCGTAGCGCGGCTCGTTCAGGCGCAGGTCGGTGGTGACGATCGCCGGCAGCTTCAGGGAGACGGTCTGCAGGCCGCCATCGACCTCTCGGGTCACCTTCACGGAACCATCTTCCACCACTACTTCGGAAGCAAAGGTGCCCTGCCCCATCCCGGTCAGCGCGCCCAGCATCTGGCCGGTCTGGTTGTTGTCACCGTCGATGGACTGTTTACCCAGGATCACCAGTTGGGGCTCCTCTTTATCCACGATCGCCTTCAGACACTTGGCCACTGCCAGCGGCTGTAGCTCGGCATCGGTTTCCACCAGGATGCCGCGGTCGGCGCCGAGCGCCAGCGCGGTGCGGATCTGCTCCTGGCACTGCTTGGGTCCCATGGAGACGGCGACTATCTCGCTGACAACGCCTTTCTCCTTCAAGCGTACCGCCTCTTCCACGGCGATTTCGCAGAAGGGGTTGATAGACATTTTCACGTTGGCGGTATCGACGTCGGAGCCGTCCGCCTTCGGGCGGACCTTGACGTTGAAGTCCACAACGCGTTTCACAGCTACAAGAACTTTCATGGATATCCCGTCTCAGTAGTCTTTACTTGGGAACCGCGACTGACTGTTCACATCGCGAGCAAATACGGTCTTTGAGTCAAACAGGCGTTTGAACGGCGGCTATGTTGACCCTTCTAACAGGCAAAATCAATAGCCGAATAGCCGGACCCAACACCATTCAACAAATCTATTTCCGGGCATAAAAGCGAGCAATTTCAACAGTCTATCTCATCGAACCGAGGCGTATTTGCCACGGCAATTGAATAATCCTGCAATTGGTAGGGCTGGTTAAAGGCCTATATAATCCGCAGCCAATCAGGGGCCGGGATTCAACGTCGAATCACCCGGACACAATAAAAGATACATGATGCGCAGGCCCGAGTTGTAAAACACAGCTCATAAAATAACCAGCTGAGGAGAGCGCCGTGGAACGCGAATCAATGGAATACGATGTAGTGATCGTGGGCGCCGGCCCCGCGGGACTGGCGGCGGCCTCCCGTATTCGCCAGCTCAACGAAGACATCTCCGTATGCGTGGTGGAAAAGGGCTCCGAAGTGGGTGCCCATATTCTCTCCGGCGCGGTATTCGAACCCACCGCCCTGAACGAACTCTTCCCGGACTGGAAAGACCGCGGCGCCCCTCTCAATACCCCCGTCAAAGGCGACGACATCTATGTGATGGGCAGCGCAGAGAAAGCTACCCGCGTACCCAACCTCTTTGTGCCCAGCACCATGCACAATGAGGGCAACTATATTATCAGCCTCGGCAACCTGTGCCGCTGGCTGGCGGAGCAGGCGGAGAACCTGGGAGTGGAGATCTTCCCCGGCTTCGCCGCCGCCGAAGTGCTCTACAACGAGGACGGCTCCGTCAAAGGCATCGCCACCGGCGATATGGGCGTGGGTGCCAATGGCGAGCACAAGGACTCCTACATGCCCGGCATGGAGCTGCACGCCAAGTACACCCTCTTCGCCGAGGGCTGCCGCGGTCACCTGGGCAAACAGCTGATCGAGCGCTTCAAGCTGGACGAAGGCGTGGACCCGCAGCATTACGGCATCGGCATCAAGGAAATCTGGAAAGTCAGCGACGACAAGCACCAGCAGGGCCTGGTGGTACACACCGCCGGCTGGCCCCTGGACGAGAGCGGCTCCCACGGCGGCGGCTTCCTCTATCACCTGGAGGACAACCAGGTGGTCGTGGGCCTGATCACCGACCTGGCCTACAGCAACCCCCACGTGAGCCCTTTCGACGAGTTCCAGCGCTACAAGCACCACCCGGTGATCAAGCAGTACCTGGAGGGCGGCCACCGGGTTGCCTACGGCGCCCGCGCCATCACCAAGGGCGGCCTGCAGTCCCAACCGAAGATGACCTTCCCCGGCGGCCTGCTGATCGGCGACAACGCCGGCACCCTGAACTTCGCCAAGATCAAAGGCAACCACACCGCGATGAAGTCCGGCATGATCGCCGCGGAAGCCGCAGTGGAGGCCCTGACGGCGGACCGCGCCAACGACGAACTCACCGAATACACCACCAGGTACCGCGACAGCTGGGCCTGGAAAGAGCTGCACAAACAGCGCAACTTCGGCCCGGCCCAGCACAAGTGGGGCAATATCCTCGGCTCCGCCTACGCCTTTATCGACATCAACATCTTTCAGGGCAAGCTGCCCTGGACCCTGCGCGATCCCAAGGCCGATCACGCCCAACTGAGGCCGGCCGCGGACTGCAAGAAAATCGACTACCCCAAGCCCGACGGCGTGCTCAGCTTCGACAAGCTGTCCTCGGTGTTTATCTCCAACACCAACCACGAGGAAGACCAGCCCTGTCACCTGACCCTGAAGGACGACGAGATACCGCTGAACCACAACCTGCCCATCTACGACGAACCGGCCCAGCGCTACTGCCCCGCCGCCGTCTACGAGGTGGTGGAGGAAGCGGGCAAGCTGCGCTTCCAGATCAACGCCCAGAACTGCGTGCACTGCAAGACCTGTGATATCAAGGACCCCACGCAGAATATCGTCTGGGTCGCGCCGGAGGGCGGCGGCGGGCCCAACTACCCGAATATGTAAGGGGTAGCAATACGCTGTAGGAGCGGCCCATGGCCGCGATCGGCGGTAGCTACGAAGTAAAGCCGCTGATTCGCACCATAGCTCGGCACATCCGTGTACCTCAGCCTCCGGCCAGTTGAAGTTGCTCAAATCCGCTCCCGGCGGATTTGTCCCTGGCGCTCACCCTTTGGGCGCCTTCGGCGTCCAAATTTGTTCCAGACAAATTTGTCGCGGCCATCGGCCGCTCCTACAAAGGAATCAACCGCCCCCACAACACCGGCTAAACTGATTCAGTAAATCCCCGATGCACTGGATTCATGAAACCCGCCCTACTCTGCATAGACCTGCAATACCTCGATGCCGCGCGCGGCTGCGGAATCTTCACCGATCCGGGCTACAGCGCTTTCGGCAAGGAGAGAGAGGAATACTACTTTGCGCGCCTGGAACAGCAGGTATTGCCCAATGTGCAGAAGTTACAGGCGCTGTTTCGCGACAAGGGCCTGGAGGTCATCCATATCCGGGTCATGTCGCAGACCGGGGATGGCCGCGACCGCACTTATTGGCACAAGAAACTCGGGCTGCACTGCCCGCCCGGCTCGCGGGAAGCCGAATTTATCGAATCCGTCGCGCCCCAAAAAGATGACCTGGTGATCAACAAGACCTCCGCCAGCCCATTCGGCAACAGCGATATCCACACCCTACTGTGCCGACTGGGCATTACACAGCTCTACTGCTGCGGGGTTTTTACCGACGTGGCAGTGGAATCCACCATTCGCGCAGCAGCCGACTTCGGTTACTGCCCAATGCTGATCGAGGATGCTACCGCTTCAGCCAGCGATGCCGTACAGCAAGACTGTATCAATCGCCTCGACGGACGCTATTGCGAAATGGTGCGGACGCGGGAACTGCAGGAAGATCTGGAACAGCATGTCAGGTCAGTGAGGAAAAAAACCGGGTACTGGTGACAGTACCCGGTTCTGAGGCGGTCTTGATCAATCGCTTGCCACATCCCTGTGGCCCTGTCCCTGTTTTTCGATTTTGATGATCCTTGAAATTACAATTCAGAACTTGTATTGCGCGCTCAATGCGAAAGATGATCCCGGCTTCTCCTCGAATACGATCACGTCGCTGCGCTCAATCTCGATGGACTCGTCAAGCAGGTTCTGCAGCTTCGCCTTGATGGTCATCTCGTTGCTGGGATACCAGGAGTAAGTCAGATCCAGCGAGTGAAACGGCTGCTCGAAGGCATCTGGTGCGCCGTTTCGGCCAGCCAGATACAGGCGTTCACCAAAGACGTTGTAGCCCAGAGTGGCGGAGTGACTGCCGTTCGGAGAGTCGAAACCCACCAGCATATTGACCACATACTCGGAAGCACCAGCCATTTCGCGCACTTGGTTAGTCGGTGCGTCGGCTTCTATGCCGGCCACCAACTCCGAATCCTGCAGGGTCAGGTTGCCCTGTATGAAGAAGATCTCCATAAGGCCGCCCATGAAACCCAAGCTCTTCATACCCTCTATCTCGACACCGGTAATTTCACCGGACTCGGCGTTAACAATTTCGCGGAGCTGGTTGGTATCACTGGTAGCCGCTTCGAAAAATTCGATTGGATCGGTAATATCCTTGTAGAAGGCGGAGATGGTCAGGCTGTCCCCGCTGTCGAAGAACCATTCTCCACGAACATCGTAGTTGTTGATCTCCGACGGGCGCACATTGGCATTCCCCTTAACCTGTTCGTCCGTTATCGGATCTATATAGATAGCGTCGGTAATTTCGCGCAGATCCGGGCGCACGGCGGTTTTCGAAGCACCGAAACGCAACTGGAAAGTCTCCGCCCATAGGGAACCCATGTAGGTCAGGGAGAGCGACGGGTAAACGTCGTCCTGCACATAAACGGCCCGCTCCAGCTCATCCGGGTCGGTTGGAATCTGCGGGTCGGCGGGAGTGTAGCCGTAGGGGTTCCACTCCAACGCCACCTGATTGTAATCCTCCCAGCGGGCACCGGCGGAGAGACGCCAGGTTTCATTGAAGGTCCAGTCGAACTTGCCGTACACGGCGTCGGTGGTGGTGGCGGCGATATAGCTTTGCTTGTTGCTGCCGGCCCGGTCGAACACAAAATTGTTGTCCGTACCGGTGATATTCTCATCGCCGAACACCTGATCCAGTGGTCCACCCAGGATGGAATCGTCGGCGACGCTGAAAATATCCAAGCGCAACTGTGTCTGCTTGTAGGTGCGGCCCTTTTCCGTGCGGGCAAAGCCGCCGCTCAGCTCCAGAGTGGAAGCGGAAAATTCCAGCGGCAAGGTGGCGGACCAGCCGTAGTTACGCACCTCGTCTTCCAGTTCCGTAAAACGGAAGTCCGCACTGCGGGAGCCGGTGCTCACGACAGAGCGGATGGTCTCACCGGTAGCCGGGTCGGTGATATTGTCCGAGTACACATTGACTTCATTCGGAATATCCGTGGTGGCCGCAGCATCCGTATAGAACCAATCGACCCGCAGCTCTTCCGGTACCCAGTCCAGCATGCCACCGGGAACCATTGCTTTGCTTTGCAGGCCGAGGGAGTGACTGCCTTTGACCTGATTGACCAGCATTTCCCGCTCTTCATACTTCAATGCGTATTCACGGAAGCCCAGGCCGTCGGAAATCTCCCGGTTTTCGTTGAAATAGTCGCTGATGGAAGTTTCGTCATCGGTATTGCGCAGGAACAGAGTAGTTGCCTCCACCTCGTGTTCGTCGGCGAAGCGCACCCCGATATTCAGGTTGCCGCTCATATTCACCGCATAAGTGGATTCGTTGCGGGTATCGGTACGTTCCTCCGGGAAACCGTGACTCCGCTTGATACGCTCCGTTTCCCGCCATTGGCTTTTGTAGGAACCGCCGGCCAGGAAGCCCAGTTCCCACTGCTCACCAAAGTAGAAGCGGTTGCCCACACTGGTCTTGATGTCCATATCCGGATCGCTGGAATCCTCTTCGACGGCGATGTCCCGGTTCAGATTCAGAGCCAGTTCCCGGTTCAGTGCCTGGGCTGCCGCCTCGGCCTCCTGCTCCGTGGCATACTCGTTGCCTTCGGCAATCAACGCCCTGCGGATACCCGCTACGCTCAGATCGCCCCTGAAACGCTGCATCGCGGCCTTGATATTGCCGGACAGGGCGCGGGTGCCGTCGTCAGTCCCGAACTCATCGTCGCTTCCACCGGAATAGCTCAATACGTCACCATCGGTCTCGGTGTTCATACCGGTGCCGATTTCAATCGAGTAGGTCAGAGCATCCGGAATGCCCTTGGTGCGAATATCCACGTTGCCGCCACCGAAGCTGGCGGCCTTGTCGGCGGAATAGCTTTTCTGCACTGCCAGGGATTCCACCACGGAGGTGGGGAAGAGATCCAGTGGTATCACATTGCGGGACAGATCCGGAGACGGCACAGTGGCACCGTTCAGTGTGGTGCTGGAATAGCGCTCACCCAGACCCCGAACATACACAAATTTGTCATTGACCAAAGACAGGCCAGAGACCCGACGCAGAGCCGCGGCCACGGTCGAATCGCCGACGCGGCCGATCATCTCGGAACCGAGAATGTCGGTGACCACCTCTTCTTCCAGGCGCTCACTGACCAGCATTTCCGCCGAATCACGCAGGCGCCCCTGAACCATCACCTCTTCAATTTGCTGGGCTTGCGGTGCCTGGACATCGTCCATTTCTACCTGCGCCCAAACTTGCGGAGTCAATGAGGAGGCCGCGGCAATAGCCAGTACCAGCGGCGCTCTCTGAAATTTTTCATTCTTAACCATTACCCAGGCCTCTTGTGTTCCTGTTTATCACTGCGGTAGAAGCAAAGAGGGCGCCGGCTCCCGTTGCGAAGCGGCGCCCTTGCATCGGGGATTAACCCGCTTGCGGCTTACTCAAACCACAGCGGCTGAGCGCGGCTGCCTTCGTGCAGGCCGTAAGTCCAGCCCCGGGTCCAGTCAGTACCGTTGACATCCAGGGCACCCAGGTAGGCGCGTTCCACCGGAGTCACGGTAGCAGGGGCAGGGTTTCCGTCCACATCCGAACCCACAACCAGGGCATCCGCGGTGTACATGGCCGGGGTTCCGGCCAGTAGGACGAGGTTGGTATCGGCATTTTGGGTGGGATCTACCGCACCGGAGATGGCGGCGAACTGGTTGCCGCTGTTTACGGCCCAGGTTTCCAGATCATCGGCGCCTACCGGACCGCCTTTGGTCTTGTCTTCGCAAGCGAAGATGTTGGAGGTGATAGCAACTTCGGTACCAGCTTCCGCTTCGGCCAGGGTCTCATCACTCTCGACACGCAGGCAGTAGTTGCTGCCCTCAGCACCGTTTTCGTCGGCACTGAAGGAGGCGGCTATCATGGAGTTGGTGATCATCGGATAGATACCTTCGCGGAAACGCCAGCCGGCACCCGGATCATGAGTGCCTGCCGCCTGGGCGGAGACGATACAGGTCAGTCCATCGATCACCGGGCGACTGTTGATGCCCTGGGCAATAATGTCCGCGTTTCTGGCCTCGCCCGCCGCATAGGAGCCGATACCGTCGGACTCGATACAATGGTTGCCATCGGCCTCGCTCTGAATTACCAGGGCGTTGGTGATAGCGCCGCGGTAGCCTTCGTCGATATCGATGGAGTCGTCGCGCACGTATAGAGCAACGTAGTTTTCGATATTCACGGCACCGCCGAAGAATTCGATGCCGTCATCGTAGGTGGAATAGGCCTGCAGATTGCGGACGATGGTGCCACTGCCGACGGCATCGAAAGCGACACCATTCAATTCGTCACCAGCCGCAACCTGGGCACCGGTATGCTTGACGCGTACGTAGGTCAGTTCACCGGAGCTGTCGGCGTTGTTGTCACCACCGTAGTATGAAGCCTCGTCGTCGGTGGAGCCTTCGGCGGCCACATGGCACTCGCCGCTGAGCGCCAGAGTACCGGCATCCAGGTTGCCGGTGTAAGCGCACTTGTTGGTAACGCCAAAGCCATTGATCACCATTCCGCCCCACTGGGAAACGTCTTCAGCAGCTACCGTGCCACGCACGTCGGTTTCGGAAGTGAAAGTGATCGGGGCGGATTCGGTACCGCGGGCAAAAATCTGGGAACCGCGATTGATTACCATGAAGGCAGAGCTGTCTTTGAATGCAATGGTGGCGCCAGCCTGGACTTCCAGCTTGACGGCGTCGCCGCCCTGGGCGATACCGGCCGCCTGCAGCTCCGCGTTGCTAGCATAGCTCTCACCCACGAACAGGCTGCCGTCGAAAATATGCGCACCGCCATTCGGCAGGGCCGGAAGGTAGAGATCTTCCGTCAGCGGATTGGAGGAAGACACGAAGTCAGTGCCGTAGCGGCAGTTGGCACCTTCCGGAGTACCCTGAACACCGGTGCTTTCAATAGTGGCGCAAGAGTTGCTAGTGTCGCCACCCCGGTTGGTTACAGAGTTGTCAGTAGAATTGTCTATGGTAGTCGGCTCGATATCGACACCACCGCTGTCACAACCGGCCAGCAATGCGGCGATTGTGGCTGCCAGCAGCAGCTTGTTGTTTACTCGCTTCATACATTCCCCCTACGGAAGTTTTGAATAACGGCCAGCTAAGAATCAGTTTTTATGCTTCAGCTGTGCGTCCTGAATTAAAAAACGGATCTTCAGATGGTCCTGAAACCCTGTTTGTTTTTCGCCTTGGCGATTCGGACGCGAGGGAGTGTAGAAAGGGATTGTTGCGGAATTGTTACCTTTTCGGCCTTTTACCGAAAAAGTTGTGACGGATTTTATCCCGGGAAGATAAGTTAATTTTTTATTTCAAAAAGGTTTCAGGGAAAGATTAAAAGGCGGGCATAAAGGCGAAAAAACAAGCGAGAAGAAATAAAATCCAGCGTCAGTAGTCGCCGAGCAAAAACCGCTCGCCGGCACTGCGAATCCAGAGCTGGCCGGTGGTATTTTTTTCCTCGACGGGAACATCTTCCGCCCATTCCACCAACTGGTAGTAGACGTCGCGGGAAAGGCGCGCCTGCAGGCCGTCCCGCACTTCGATATAGGGCACGAGCTGCGGCGGTTCGCCGAAGGGGTTTAACTGGAAGGGATGGCCGTGGTCCAGGGGCACCACATCGCCGGTATTGGTGGTAAACAGCAGCAGCTCCCGATTCCGCTCCCGTCCGATCGCCACCTGGGTGGCGATAAAAGGAACATCCTCTACCTGGATACGCCATTTCTCCACGGGAGTGACTAAAAAATACTCGTCACCTTCGCGCCTGAGGATGCTGGCAAACAGCCTGACCAGGGACTGGCGCCGGATCTCCGTTCCCTCGTGAACCCAGCGGCCATCCCGACAAATCCGCAGGTCCATATCGCCGCTAAGCTCAGGATGCCATCGCTGTACCGGCGGATGGCCGCGAAACTCCCGCTGCAGCTGCTGCAGCTGGTCGAACAGCGGTTCAGCCAAACGATGAACCCGCGCTGCCACCCTCGGCGCGTTTTTCCTCCTGCCCGCGACGGCCGGAGATATCGCCGATATGCACCCCCACATCCATGATGAACTCCATCAGGCCCTCCATATCCTCGATCACATCGGCGAAGGACTTGGAGTGGTACAACTCCACGGCCCCCTGCACCAGTGCCCAGTAGGTGGAGTAATAGAAGTAGGGAGGCACTTTTTTCAACACGCCCTGTTCCATCCGCCGCTCGAATACCCGGTTCAGGGCCGAGGCGTTGGAATTGCGGATGGCGTGCAATTCCTCAATCATCTCCGGCGCCTGGTTGAGAGCGATGATTTTCTCCTCCAGGCGCTGGAACAGACGGTCCTTGGCCGGGTCCGCCATGCGCGACTCGAAGTAGGCCCGCGCCGGCGCAGTGATATCTCCCTGCTCCGCGGTGGCCACCGCAGACTTCAAGCGCTCGGTAAGGGACTTCTCGTAGTCCATTAACAAGCGCATGTAAATCTCTGTTTTTGAAATAAAATGCTTGTAGATGGTGCCCTTGCCGATATCCACCCGCTCGGCGATCTGTTCCACGGTGACCTTTTCTTCGCCGTGTTCCAGCAACAACTCCAGCGCCGCATCGAGGATACGTTGCTCCCGCGCGCGGAAACGCTGAACCTTCTCTTTTGCCTTATCCATACTCCCGACCTTGGCTGCCGTTAAATTTGGGGACTGAAATTGACTATCCATTCATGAATGATAGGCAATTCATCCAACTTGGAAAAGCAAATCCGGGAAATTCGTCCTTTCGAACCACCTTGCTTCGGCTCTCGCCGAAGCAATCACCGCCATCTGATGGCCGTGGCGACTCTTCAACCTCGACAACTTTGTTATTGGACTCAATATAAATACCGGGGACCTACCGGAGTATGGAGACGCTGGCAAACCCGATGGAGCCGGATACTGCGATCCGGGAATTCCCACCCGCAAGTGGAACCGCCGCAGGAGTGAGTCACCTTTTCGATAATCACTGACCGAGCACATTTATCCCGGAATATGCTATAAGGCAACTCAGCCAGCCACCGCAACGACTTTCCGCCGGCCACGCAAGGAGCACGGCATGTTCAAGAATAAAAATCTTGTTGTATCCGGTCTTTTTACCGTCGCCTTGATTTTCGGCGGCTCGCACGCCGCTGCCGACACGTCGGACCTTGCCCCGTCGGGCGCCCCTTTCTACTACCTGGCCCTGGGCGATTCCCTCGCCGCCGGCGAACAGCCCGACGGCGAAGGGGGGCAGATTGTCGGGGATGGCTACGCGGAGCGACTGCTGTCACATTTCGGGCCCGATGTGGAACTGGTCAACCTCGGCTGCAGTGGCGAAACGACCTCCTCGATGATCTACGGTATCGGTTCCCGATGCACCTATCCCGGCGCTGTTTCACAGCTCGACGCGGCCGTACAGTTCCTGCTGACCCATCCCGGCCAAGTGATGGCGGTCACTCTCAATATCGGCGCTGACAATTTCAGCGGCTGCGAAATCGACGCCCCCGATACCACCTGCCTGGTTGATCAGGCCGCCACTGTCAGCGCAGAACTGCCACCAATCCTATATGCCTTGCGCCGGGCAACTGAGCCGGAGACAAGGATCGCCGCAATGACCTATTACGATCCCTTTCTCGCCCACTGGCTGCTGGGAGAGGAAGGCCGGTTGCAGGCGGGGCTGACGTCTCTCGCGGTCACCAGCTTCAATCTACTGGAGGCGAGTATCTACGCCGCTCAGGGCGTGCGCATCGCCTATATCGGCGACGCCTTCGAAACCCTCAACCAGCAGCCCACCATTTATCGCGGCCGGGTGATGCCGACTAACGTGGTACGCATCTGCCAGCTCACCTGGATGTGTGAACTCGGCGATATCCACGCCAACGACGCCGGCTACCAGCTGATCGCCGACACCTTTGCCGAGGCGTTGGGGTTGCCGGTTGTCTTTCAGTTCTGATCCGAATGGCACTAAGTTAAGGCCGGGGCGCGCCTGCTACCGGGGGCTTACGGCTCGCCCCTCTCACCAGGGGTTTATCGCTTGCCTATCGCAGCATACGCAGTTTTCGCCAGGCGGCGATCAATAGCAGCGCAATCAATAACAGCAAAGTTGCCATCACCTGAATCATCACGGCTCCGACACCCGTCCGGCTGTAGCTGAAGTGCGGCAGAGCGGCCAGGTCGATCCCGTCCGCTGGCTGGTTGTCGAAAAACAGGAAAGGGAAATAGAAGTGTTGCAGCTGGCCATGATAAGACACGATCTGGTCCAGATACTGCTGGTAGGCGAGCGCGTCCGTGTCGGCCAGGCGCTGTAACGCCAGTTGAAGGCCTATAGCGGGCGACAACCAACTCCAGTTCAGCCCGGCCCGGTATTGTTCCAGCCGCTTTTCCCGGTAGGCTTCCACTTCGTGGGCCACCGTGTCGTCACTGTGCTGTTGCATGGCGTAGTACCATTTCCAGTGAAATCCCTCGGGCAGGGGCGTGGTATCCGCCCACTCGGGATGCTCGGAGAGGTAAGCATCGAACTCCGCCTGCTTGTCTTTATCCCAACTGCTGTTTATGGATTCCCGCTGTTCCACCTGGGCACCGATGGCCAGCCCCAGTTCCTGGCTGTCCAGGCGGGCCAGGTAGGAAATCCCGGGGACCAGGAACGCCAGAGCGATCCACAGGGCGCTGTAATAAACCAGGTTCTGGCGTCGATTCCTGTTGAAGCTGATCAACCAGGCCACCAGCGCGAACCAGAACAACTGGTACAACAGCAACAGAGCAGTGACCATACCGAAACCGGCGAGGTCGGCAACCCCCAAAAGCAGGCAGGCAAGGCCCAACACAGCGACGTTCAGCGCCAACAGAGCGGCGAAGCGCACCGCCAGGCGGATGAAAATCAGTTTGCCCGGCGATGGCACGGAAGCCGCGATCAGCGGCCAGCGCCGCGCCTGCTGGTCGTCGGCGACGATATTGACCGCGAGCACACCGATCAGCAGCGGCAGCAGATAAACCCATATAAAACCCAGATCCAGGCGCGCTGACGGAGCGTGCTGATAATTCTGCAGGGCGCTGTCGTTCATCTGCCCCTGAATGGCGAGCAGGCGCACGCGCATGGTGTTGTTGTAGTCGGCCCGCTGGCCGGGGAACAGACCGTTCCATGCAGTCGGCTGGTGCCAGGTGGGCATAAAGGTGTAGTAAGCCGCCTGGCCGGCGATGTTTGCGGGGTCGGCGCTTCCATCCAGTGCTTTCGACCAGTGAGCGCGCTGCTGCCCGAAACGCTGCTCGGCAACCGCGAAGTCGGCGGCGGACTGTTTCAGGGCCTGGTGGCCGGCAAAAATGGCCAGCAGGCACAGCAGCCCATAGAAGGTCAGCAGCGCACGGGTAACCCCCGAGCGAAAAAAAACCAGTGTTTCAAGCTTTACCAGATTCATGATGCCCTCCTGCGAAAACCGACCACCGCCACCACTGTCCACAACAAAACCGCTACTGCCAGCAAAGCCAGCCGCTGCGGCGGCACGGACAGGGTCTGGCGCCGGTGCTCAAAGGGCGCGAACGCTTCCCAGTGGCTGCTGCTGAGCCGGGTTTGCCCGTCGGTCTCGTAATCGAGCTTCCTGGTCTGGAGATCGTTGAGCCTGGTGATCAGGTCGAAACGGTAGGCCTCTGCCTGACGCTCGAAATCGTAGTAACTCTCCGCGTCATTGCCGGTGATCGTGAAAGAAAGCCGGGCCATCAGAGCATAGGGAGACGTCACGGAAAGCCAGTCGTACAACCTGTCCTGCCGCCGGTAGATGCCGGTAAGCCGCCGGTAGTGCTCGTCGAATACCACTGTGCCAATACGCTCGCCCTCCTGCATGACAACGCCACGCCAGTTGACGGGCAGGTCCTCTACCCGCTCGACCCCGTACCGGGCGAGGACACTTTCGCGAAAATCGTTGAAGTAGGGATCGTTGGGATCGTGGGAATCTCCGATGCGGGCAATTGCGTTCTCCACCTGGATATCAAAGACCGCTCGCGAGGGCGCCGGATAGACAGCTTCAGTCACCGTGGTCAGCGCACGGGGGATAACCACCACCCACAGCAACCACAAACCCAGGGCGAACAGCAGGCTGCGGGAACTGGAGCGGCAGTGGTAGGAAACCAGCAGGATGGCCGCGATCCATACCAGCCAATAGCCGAGATAGGCCAGCAGGCTGAGCGCCAGACGCAGCCACACGTCGGTATCCGCCGCCGCCGGTGAGGCGAGCACGAAGGCGCCGGCCATCATCGCCAGGAACGCCAAATAGATAGCGCTGAGGAACAGGAAAACCAGTCCCTGGCCGACAAGGAACTGCACCGGCTTGACGCCCAGGCTGAGCAGCAGGTTGAAATTGCCGTTGCCGCGCTCATCGCTCACCGAGCCGTGAGCCAACGCGATCAGCACCAACGGCCAGAGTACCAGCACCAGGGTGGCCACCGACAGATAGCCCAATCCCAACTCGCGGGCGCTCACCGTAAACTGGCGTAAACCGCTGCTGTTCTGTCGGTGCGATTCCAGGAACAGCACATTGCCCACATAGGGATTGACGCCGGCGTCGAGAAAGCTCAGCGGCGAGTTGAAGCGAAACGCCAGGCTGCCGTAGTGGGTCACCCGGTGCGGGTGGCGGTCGGGCTGGGTCCGCCACAATTCGTCGTTCACCCCCTGCCAGTGGCTTTGGGTGGCGAAAAACGCCTTTTGCTGATGCCAGTGGACGCCGGCCACCGCCGCCACCAGCACCAGGCTGAGGGGCAGGAGAATTCGCAGGGTGCGGCTGCGCCACTGTCGCACCAGTTCGCGTTTAAAGATCGCTCTGATCATGACTAAAACTTCCGGATCACGGAGAGGTGCCGTTACGGCCGTCCAGCGTCGAATGAATGGTGTCGAGGCCTGTGAAGCCGAAAGCCATAGGCGTATTCGGCGCGGTGCAGAGGCGGGCAAGCGATTTCACCTGCATCTCAAACCCCCGCCAGGGCCGATTGGTCGCTGACCGGCTCCCGTTGCTCACCGAAGTAAATGCGTTCGACATCTTCCAGATGAATATCCGCCGTGGGGAATACCGCCTTCAATTCACCCCCGCGCATTACGCCGATACGGTCAGCCAACAGGTGCGCGCACTGCAGGTCGTGGGTCACCATCATCACCGCGCAACGATTGGCCCTCAACGCCTTCACCACGTCGATAAAATCCCGGGTGGCAACCGGATCGAGGCCGGAGGTGGGCTCGTCCATCAAGACCAGTCGGGCGTTTTTCAGCAGCGCAAAGGCGATCACCACTTTCTGGCGCATGCCTTTGGAAAACTGGCCCAGATGCTTGCGATGATCGGCGGCGCTCAGCCCCACCCTCACCAGTGCCTCGGTGATAGCCGCCCGGTCGAGATGAAGCGCCGAGACGGCCGCCAGGTACTCAATATTCTCGACCGCATCCAGGTCATCGTAGAGACTGACGTTTTCCGGGATATACATGATATGGCGGCGGCTGGATGAGGTCGGTTCCAGCAGGTTTTCATCACCCCCCTGTGCATCGCCCAGCAGGGCCTCGCCGCTCGTTGCGGGAAGCAGCCCCAGCAACATTTTTACCGTGGTGGTTTTGCCCGCACCGTTGGAGCCCAGCAGGCAAAAGACTTCTCCGGCAGCGATTGAAAAGGAAATCCCCTTCACGACGGGTTGTTCCCGGAAGGACTTGCAGAGATTACTGACTTTCAGCATAAAGATCCCCTGTTGAGAGAATAACGGCAATAAGCGCGCACAGAAGACTCGCGGCCATCCGCTCGAGCCCAGATAAGATACGTTGTATCATATCTAAAATAAAGCCCTTCGGGGAAGTCCGGCTCCCGAGTCGCGACCAGCGCAGTACATCCGCCGAGCCCTGGTTCTATGGGGAGCGCTGTGTCTATTCGGGGCAAGACTTCAGAAGCGGTCCACCGCCAAGGGGCGAATATCCACCTCCGGCGGCCGCCCTTCGACCAGATCGGCGATAATTTCCGCAGTGATAGCCGCCTGGGTCAGTCCGAGATGTTGGTGGCCGAAAGCGAAGTAAATATTTTTTCGGTTTGGCGCGCGGCCGATCACCGGCAGGGAGTCCGGCAGCGAGGGGCGGAAGCCCATCCAGCGCTGCGCATCGTCCCGCCGCAGTCCCGGTAGAATCGCCTCTGCGTGCCGATAGAGAATATCCGCGCGCCGGTAGTTGGGCGGGGCTTTCAGCCCGGCGAGTTCCACCGTTCCGGCCAGGCGCAACCCGTCCTCCATCGGTGTTATCACAAAGGAGCGCTCGAAAGAGACGACTGGTCGTTCGAGTTCTACGGAGGGCTGCGGCAACATCAGGTGATAGCCCCGCTCGGTATCCAGCGGCACCCGGCAACCCAACTGCGCGGCCAGGGATTTGGACCAGGCCCCGGCCGCGACAATGACCCGACGCGCATTCAGGGCGCCGTTGTCCAATTGCACCGCCACCTCGCCGTCGGCCTGTGGTGTCAGCCGCTGCACCTCGGCACGCTCGAAGGTGCCGCCACCGGCTCGGAAAACCCGCGCCAGCTCCCGCACCAGCCGCAGCGGGTTCACTGTGTGCGCGGTATTGGGAAAGTAGAGACCGCCGACCAGGGACTCGCTGAGCGCCGGTTCCAGCTCACGCAGTGCGCCGGTGTCCAATTCCTCGATTTCTATACCGTAATCCCGCAACACTGCCACGGTGGCGCGGTGGGTCCTGCGGCCCTTTTCCGTCTGGTACAGGGTTAGCGCGCCGCGCTTGACCATTAAATCCTGCAAACCGGTGCGCGCCAGCAAGCGGTCGAAGCTGGCAATGGAACGGCGATTCAGCTCGCGAAGGGTGCGGGCGGAGGCGCGCGCATTGGCGGGCAGCGCGGCCCGCGCGAAGCGCAGTAGCCAAGGCAGCATGCTTGGCAAGTACGACCAGCGGATTACCAGCGGGCCCAGGGGGTCCATCAGCATTTTGGGAATCGACAGAATCGTCTGCGGGTTGGCCAGTGGCAGCACCGCGTCGGTGGCGAAATGGCCGGCATTGCCGGAGGAACAGCCGCTGCCCGGCTCCGCTCGGTCCACCAACAACACTCTGTCCCCCCGGCTCTGTAACTGCTCGGCAATGGCAGTGCCGATTACGCCAGCGCCGACCACCAGGGTGTCGACTTCCACGCTGTTCACGCCTTTCCCCCGTCGGTTGCGCGAAAGGCGTCGCGGCTCTGGTTTTCTACTCCATCCGCATGGACCACCACGCAATCTTCCACGCGTACGCCGCCGTAGCGGCGAAATTCATCCACTTTTCTCCAGTTTACCCGGCTGGCATCCGGGCCCTGCGCCAGCTCCTCCAGCAGCATATCGCTGAAATAAATTCCCGGTTCAATGGTAAACGCCTGGCGCTCCTCCACCTTGCGCACCAGACGCAGGAAAGGCGCCTTGGGATCGCGGGGATATTCCTCGCCGCCGGGACTTTTCAGGTAACCGCCCACATCGTGCACCTGCAGGCCGATAAAGTGCCCCAGGCCGCAGGGAAAGAAGGAGCGGCTGATGCCCTGCGCCACAATATCCTCCGGTTCAAGGTGTACAAATTCAAAACGGGACAGCAGCTGCGCCAGGTGCAGGTGCGCCCGCCAGTGTAACTCTGCAAAGTCCACGCCGACGCGCACCTCATCCACCAGCGCCCGCTGCACCGCGTCCACAGCGTCCACCAGTTCGGCGTACTCATCGTCGCGGTAGGCGTAGCTGCGAGTGATATCGCTGGCGTAACCCCGGTATCCTGCACCGGCATCGATCACCAGCGAATGAATATCTTCGGACCGTAACAGCTCACGCTCGGCACCGTGGTAGTGCAGTATTGAGCCGTGTTGATTGACCGCCACGATATTGGCATAGGGCAACTCGCACTCCAGCACCTCGGCGCCGCCCAGGTAGGCGTGGTGGATATCCAGCTCGGTACCGCCGTCGAAAAATACCTCCCGCGCGGCAGTGTGTCCACGCGCAGCCATGCGGTTGGCCCGGCGCAGGCACTCGATCTCGTAATCGGTTTTATAGGCACGCCGGTAGTGCAGCTCGGCGATCAGTTGTGGCGGATTGATCTGTTCGGCGCGGAATCCGCCCAGCAGTTGCGGGTCCTCGCCGATATAGGCGCAGCGCTCCAGATCCGCCGGCAGGGCTGCGGAGATCTCTTCCGGCGAGGTGGCCAACACGATATCGAAGTGCTCCACCCAGTAGCCCTCCGGGTCCGCCGGCGGCTTGTGCCAGTAGTCCCGCGGCTGGAAATAGATCAGCTGCGGCCTGTCCCCGGCCGAAACCACCAGCACCGAATAGGGATGCTCCAATAGCGGCAGCCAGTGCTTGAAATGCGGATTGGTGCGGAAGGGGTAGCTGTTGTCGTCCAGAAACGGCACCTTGGGGGTGCCGGCATGGATCAGCAGGCAATCGTAACCGATGTTCTCCAGGGCCCTGGCGCTACGGGCATTCAGTTCGGCAATATGTTCGCGATAAAGCAGGTCCAGATTCATTTTTCCTCCGGCAAAACGGCCAGGCGGCGTTATTGTTGTTGACAGTGTTTGCAAACCTTATTTATTGTACACAATAACAATTCAGACTAAAGCGGTTTCTTGATCCAACGAGGAAGTATTATGCAAACCAACTGGAGCGGTGTTTTCCCCGCAGCCACCACCCAATTCAACGCCGACGAGAGCCTGAACATCCCCGCCACCATGGAACACCTGGAAGTGATGCTCAACGCCGGCATCAACGGCCTGGTGATGCTGGGCACGGTGGGAGAGAACTGCTCACTGAGCGTCGAAGAAAAACTGGAAGTGTTGAGCGCGACCGTGAAACAGGTGGCCGGGCGGGTACCGGTACTCACCGGTGTGGCCGAGTACACCACCACCGGCGCCTGTGCCTTTGCCCGCTCCGCCCGGGACGCCGGCGTCGACGGCCTGATGGTACTGCCGCCCATGTCCTATAAAGCCGACAGCGCTGAAGTAACGGCACATATCCGCGCGGTGGCTGAAGCCACCGACCTGCCGGTGATGATCTACAACAACCCCGCCTGTTACGGCGTGGACATTTCCGCGGAAACCGTGGCCGAACTGGCCGGGGTGCCCAATATCGTCGCGGTGAAGGAATCCTCCGATGATCCCCGCCGCCTCACCGATATCGCCAACCTGGTGGACGACGACTTCATCCTTTTCTGCGGCGTGGACGACCTGGCCCTGGAGAGTGTCGCCCTGGGCGCCCACGGCTGGATCTCCGGCCTGGTGAACGCCTTCCCCGGAGAGAACCGCCTGCTCTGGGACCTGGCCACCAGCGGCAATTACGAGGAGGCGCGCAAGGTCTACCGCTGGTACACCCCCCTGCTCCACCTGGATACCAAGCCCAAGCTGGTCCAGTACATCAAACTGGCGGTACAGGAGTGCGGCTACGGCAGTGAACTGTGTCGCAACCCGCGCCTGCCGGTGAGCGGGGAAGAGCGCGAGGAAGTGTTGGGAATGATTCGCAAGGCCATCGCCACGCGTCCGGAGATCAATTAAGCAGCAGAGTTAAGCAGCAGAGTGCGGCAGTAAAAAATATCAGTTGGAGAAATTCACCGTGCACAGTATCGAGGTTATCGACTCCCACACCGGCGGCGAACCCACGCGGGTAATCGTCTCCGGCGGCCCGGACCTGGGCAGCGGTTCCATGATGGAAAGGCTGGAACGCTTTCGCGACCGATACGACCACCTGCGCGCCGCCGTGGCGCGCGAGCCCCGGGGCTCCGATGTCTGGGTCGGCGCCCTGCTCTGTGAACCGGTGGACAGGGACTGCGCGGCCGGGGTGATCTTCTTCAACAACGTCGGCTACCTGGGCATGTGCGGCCACGGTACCATTGGGCTGGCGGTGACCCTGGCGCGCCGCGGCTTGATCGGTCCCGGCGAACACCGCCTGGAAACCCCGGTGGGCCGGGTTTCCTTCACCCTGCACAACAACAACCGGGTGAGCGTCGACAATGTGCCCAGCTACCGCTACCGCAAAGCGGTGCCGGTGGAGGTGGACGGCATCGGCGAAGTTCGCGGGGATATCGCCTGGGGCGGCAACTGGTTTTTCCTGGTCTCCGAACACGGCCAGGTTTTGCAGGCGGACAATACCGATCGGCTGACCGACTACTGCTGGCGCATTCGCCAGGCGCTGGAGCGGAGCGGAATCCGCGGCGGGAACGGCGGCGAGATCGATCATATCGAACTCTTCGGGCCGCCGTCGGATACCGCGCTGGCGGACAGCCGCAACTTCGTGCTCTGCCCCGGCAAGGCCTACGACCGCTCTCCCTGTGGCACCGGTACTAGCGCAAAACTCGCCTGCCTCCATGCCGACGGCTTGCTAAAAGAGGGCGAAGTGTGGCGCCAGGAGAGCATTATCGGCAGCGTTTTCGAGGGGCGGGTGCGCCCGCAAAGTGGACAGCTGATTCCGACAATCACCGGCAGCGCCTATATCAGCGCCGAGGCCAGATTGGTGCTGGAGCCGGAGGATCCGTTTGTGCACGGCATCCCCGGATAAGACGGACGAGCGCAGAGCCTGCGGGGAAGTATTTAGGCGTGCCACCGCAAAAGCCCGGTAGCGGGTCACCCCTTCCGAATGGTCAGGAAGCCATTTTTCTGCTGTTCAGGTAATCGATCATTCGCGAAACAGCGCCGCGCTGCTCGCGGATATGGTGGGACAGCGCCTCGCGTGCACCCTTCCAGTCCCGCTCCAGCAGGCACTCGATAATCTCGCAGTGCTCCCGGGCCATTTCCCGCTTCACTTCTTCATCGATTACCGCATAGTTGAACAGGGCGTTGTAAAAAGGACTGTAGCGGGCAAAAAATTCGCGGATATAGCGGTTGCCACAACGGTCTATCCAGCAGTCGTGCAGGTCGAAATCCAGTAGCGAACGATCTTTGCCCTGCCCCGGCCGGTTGGCCTTGAGCAGTTGGCGCAGTTCGTCTTCATCGAACTTGTCCCGGGCCAGGTCCAATGCCCTCAGTTCGAGCATTTCGCGGATATCCAGGTAGTCGTGCATGTCCTGCTCACTGAAGGCGCGCACCCGCCAGCCGCAGCGGGGCACGTGCTCGATCAGCCCTGCACCGGCCAGGCGGGAGAAAACCTGCCGTACCACCGTGCGCCCGGCCCCGTACTTTTCCGCTGTGGCCTGCTCGCGCAGGTATTCGGTGTCCTGCTGGAGACTGCGCGCAATCACATCCTGGCGGATCTGCTCGTCCAGTTTCTGATCCGGCGACTCGGGCTGCGGCGCCTCCACCACCTGCCCTTTCAGCGCGTCCGGCACCAACTCCAGCCGTCCATTCTCCTTGCGCCGGATCACCCCCTCCTCTATCAGTTCATCGACAGCGTGGCGCACCGGGGTCAGGCTGACACCGTAGTGGCTGGACATAGCCCCCAGGGTAAGTTTGAAAGGCAGCCGTCCCCGCGCGTGCAGCGCCGCTTTGACATCGGTCTTGATAAATTCGGTAATGGTCATTGCGCCAACTGTTGTTATTATCCCGCCGATGGAATGGCTCGTGGCCTACTCCACACTATCGGAACCCACTCGTTAATAGATGACAGGCAGTATCGCCCATGTTGGAAAAGCTGAGCAAGCTACTCGACGTCGAACAACTGGACAACAATCTGTTTCGCAGCCGCCAGCACGTGGAAAATTACCGCAAGGTGCTGTTTGGCGGTCAGGTACTGGGACAGGCTTTGACGGCTGCAACCCGCACCGTGCAGGACCGCCTGCCCCACTCTCTGCACGCCTACTTCCTGCGCCCGGGCAGCAGCGAAATGCCCGTGATCTACGATGTGGACCCGATCCGCGACGGCGGCAGCTTTACCACCCGGCGGGTGGTGGCACGGCAGAAAGGCCGGGCGATTTTCAACATGTCCGCCTCCTTCCAGATCCGCGAACCCGGTTTCGACCACCAGAGTGATATGCCCACCATCGGCATCCCCGAACCGGAAACCCTGAAGAACACCCAGCAACTGGCGGAAGAAGCCGGCCTGGCCACACCGCAGAATGACCAGCGCCGCTATATGATCGACTTCCGACCGGTGGACCCCCATAGCTATTTCGGCGCGGAAGTACGCGAGGCGCGCTGCATGTTCTGGCTGCGCGCCCAGGGGGAGATGTCCGACAACCCGGTGGAGCACCGCTGCGCCCTCTGCTATGCCTCGGATATGGCGCTGCTTGGCACCAGCCTGCAGCCCCACCCCATCTCTCTGTTCGACCGGCACCTGATGCCCGCGAGCCTGGACCACGCCATGTGGTTTCACCGCGACTTCCGCGCCGACGACTGGCTGCTGTATGTGACCGACAGCCCCTCCGCCAGCGGTGCGCGAGGCTTCTGCCGCGGACAGATCTTCACTCGCAACGGTGTCCTGGTGGCCTCCACAGCCCAGGAGGGCCTGATTCGGCAGATCGACAAACATTAGTGTGGTGTAAGGTACTAATTGTATATATCAGCGGGCCGCTAAGCGGCCAGATGCAAGGCGCATTTGCGCCGGCATAGTCATCTATGTCAAGCAAATGCAACGCCGCAGATGGCTGCTTAGCGGCCCGCCCGAAGGGAGCCCCCCAAATCGTCCACAGCTCGTTGCAGCTCTTGAAAATGGAATGACCATTCCCTGCGAGCTGCGCCTAACTGTGAACAATTTGGGGGGCTCTGATATACACAATTAGTACCTTACACCACACTAGTAAATCAGTGGTTTACAGCCGCGGCGCGGCTGTTATAATGCCGCCCGCTTCGCTGATGAAGCACTGCAGTCGGTGAGTAGCGCAGCCTGGTAGCGCACTTCGTTCGGGACGAAGGGGTCGGAGGTTCGAATCCTCTCTCACCGACCACTTTTCTGAAACATCCCCCAAGCTCTCCCAGACTCAGAAACGGGCCGAGGTTCGAGCCGGAGGCGGCGCAGCCGCCGGAGACCAGCGAGCCCGAAGGGCGAAGCTCATCCTCACTCACCGACCATTTTCCCTTCTACTTCTTTATCCATTTCACAATTTTCAGAACCCGGACTCCTTCGGGGTTCAAGTCACTTGAAAGCCTTGTCGCGGCACCGTTACCCTTGCGCGCTGTCCAACGGTATCAAGTTCACTGGCTACGGCGTTCCTATGCTTCCCAGAATTTCTATCCTGCTCCTTACCCTCCTGTTCCCCCTCTGCACACTGGCCAAGACCTATGATCTCCTCTATCGCGTCGGTATAGACCCGGACACCGGCCTGGCGGAGGTACAGATAGAACTGGAGGGCGACGAACTGCCGCGGGAGCTGTCGCTGAACCTGGAATCCGGCCGCTACCGCGAAGTGCACAGCGAGCAGCCACTGGAACTGACCGACGACCGGGCCATATGGCGGCCGGACGGCCCCAAGGCGACCCTCAGCTACCAATTCGAGATCGACAAGAAAAAGGGCCGGCACAGCTACGACTCCCGCATTACCGAGGACTGGGCAATACTGCGCAGCGACAAACTGGTTCCGTCGATAGCGGCCACCGCCCCCGCCAGCCTGCGCTCCCGCGCCCGGTTGCAACTGGACCTGCCGAAGGAGTGGTCCTCAGCGCTCCCCTATGACAAGGACGACGACGGCCGCTACAAACTGATCGACCCCGGCCGCCGCTTTATCCGCCCCAAAGGCTGGATGATCGTCGGCCGTATCGGCAGTCGCCAGGACGTTATCGCCGGCGTCGACACCATGGTGGCCGCCCCACTGGGCGAGGATATCCACCGCCAGGATACCCTCGCCTTCCTCAGCTGGAACCTGCCCGAACTCAAGAAAGTCTTCCCGAAGTTTCCGAGCCATCTTCTGATAGTCAGTGCCGGCGACCCCATGTGGCGCGGCGGCCTGTCCGGCACCCGCTCCCTGTACATGCATGCCGACCGCCCGCTAATCAGCGGCAATCGCACCAGCAGCGTGATCCACGAACTGGTCCACGTAGCCACCGGCATCCGCGGCGACGGGCAAAGTGACTGGATCGTGGAGGGTCTCGCGGAGTACTACTCGCTGGAAATCCTGCGGCGCTCTGGGGGTATCAGCCAGCGTCGGTTTGACGAGGCCATGGAAAAACTCGCCCGCTGGGGAGAGGAAGCCCCGTCACTGTTGGCCAAACGCTCCTCCGGCCCCATTACCGCCCGGGCCGTGGGCGTCATGCGCGAACTGGACCGGGAAATTCGCGCTGCCAGCGATAACAAGGCCAGCCTCGACGACGTGGCACAGGGCCTGGCGGAACAGCGCGGCGAGGTCTCCCTTGCACAGTTCACCAAACTGGCGGAGCAGGCAGCGGGTACAGAAATAAAGGTCCTGGCCCCCAAAAAACTGGGGAAGGCACAACAGGCAGGCAAAAAAAAGCCCTGACGATGGGGGGGGAGAGCGTCAGGGCCAAGACCATTAGGAGTGAAACTTGGAGGATTTCATCCTTACAACACAGCGGGCATACCTAATTCATGCCCTGCCGGCATTACTAAACACGTTTGGGGGGAGGTTGTGCTAGCCAGCTAAGGAAAGTATCGAACAGACCCGGAAAATTTCCAGGGTGGCAAGACGAAAATTTAGATCGATTGGAAATAGGCTGAACACAACTAGTACAAAAAGTTATTAAAAGCCAGTTCCCTTGTATAAAAAGCAACCACCGGTAACTAGGAGCCTCTGAACAAGTCCATTTCGTCGCTCCGGCGAAGGCCGGAGCCCAGAGAAATCAACCCGTCCTGGATTCCGGCCTTCGCCGGAATGACGATATTCAGAAGTTCCCTAGGGCTTCCAGAAGAGGAATTCCTGGACCCTCCTCTCCTCCTTTGGAGAAGGCGGCAGAGGCGAAGAGGTGCCCCCCCCCCCCCCGTTTTCGCGCTGGACTGAAAGTACCAGCTTGACTAATCCCCGCCAGCCCCTAGAATAGCGCCTTCCTACGCGCCGAGCCGCGCGTAAGTATAAGAAAATGCTGGGATTTTTCACTTCAATCGGATAGAATCCGCGGCGTTTTCACTCCTGCTCAGAGCGGGATACAAGGCCAGGTGGCAGAGTGGTCATGCAGCGGACTGCAACTCCAGCGCCTGCGGCGATTTTAAAGAGGGCCGGTGAGACTCGAACCGGCGAGCAAATCCTCTACAGAGTTATTTTTGGCTAGGTGGCAGAGTGGTCATGCAGCGGACTGCAACTCCAGCGCCTGCGGCGATTTAAAGAGGGCCGGTGAGACTCGAACCGGCGAGCAAATCCTCTACAGAGTTATTTTTGGCTAGGTGGCAGAGTGGTCATGCAGCGGACTGCAACTCCAGCGCCTGCGGCGATTTAAAGAGGGCCGGTGAGACTCGAACCGGCGAGCAAATCCTCTACAGAGTTATTTTTGGCTAGGTGGCAGAGTGGTCATGCAGCGGACTGCAACTCCGTGTACGCCGGTTCGATTCCGACCCTAGCCTCCATTTTCCCCACCGCCTACTTGCCCCTGTGGAGTACGGCGATCAGCGAGGGCCCGATCCAGACATCGGGCATCACCCCTCGCATACCTCCCTGCCCGGGTGGTGGAATCGGTAGACACAGGAGACTTAAAATCTCCCGGCCTTACGGCCGTGCCGGTTCAAGTCCGGCCCCGGGCACCAACACCTTAATTAAATCCAATGTAGTAATTCAGACCTAGCGTGCCCTTCAAGGCCCCGGAAGATGGACGCATCGCTACGCACCGTTGGCTCGCGCATCCCGCGCTTCTTGGCACACCTATTCTGGCAAGCTCAACTACCCTTCCAGACCGCGCACTTCCTTCTTGATGGAATCGTGAGCAGCCTCCTGGTCGCGCAGCAATTTGCGGCGCAGTATGGCCGCCTGAAAGCGCTGCTTTTCCTCCAGACTCTGGGGCTCGAGCGGCGGTACCGGGGTCGGATTACCCTCGTCGTCCAACGCCACCATGGTGAAGTAGCAGCTATTGGTGTGCCGCACGACTCTGTTACGGATATCCTCCGTCACTACCTTGATACCCACTTCCATGGAGGTGGTGCCGGTGTAGTTGACTGAGGCCAGGAAGGTCACAAGCTCGCCGACGTTGATGGCTTGGCGAAACATTACCCTATCCACCGACAGGGTCACCACATAAGTTCCGGCGTAGCGGCTGGCGCAGGCGTAGGCCACTTTGTCGAGATAGGAGAGCAGTTCGCCGCCGTGAACCTTGCCGGAAAAGTTGGCCATGTCGGGGGTCATCAGGACGCTCATGCTGAGCTGGTAGTCGCGGGTTTCCATCACAGGGTTTCCTTAAAGAAAATGAAGACAGGGAAGGGAGAGCCGAAAAACCGGCTAAAACCAGCTATAGGAAAAGTGGGATTAACAGATAATGGCAGCTGCGCAACCTATGGCATATTTGTACAGCAATAACTAAAACGTGCCCGGTGAGGCAGTCATAGCCGCCCCACCCCAGCTACAAAACTCAGGATTTACCGCTGCTCTCGTCGCTCATCAGCGCCGGCCAGGCTGCGCGCAGATACACCACCATGGTCCACAGGGTCATGGCCGCGGCGACATACAGCAGCACATAGCCGATGCTCTCCATTATCGGGTACTCGCGCACATCGAAGGCGAGCAGTACGATAATCGCCGCCATCTGCGCGGTAGTCTTGAACTTGGCGACGACGGTTACCGCAACGCTGGCGCGCTGGCCCAGTTCCGCCATCCACTCGCGCAGCCCGGAAACCGCGATTTCCCGCCCGATAATCACCGCTGCGGCGATAGTAAACCAGGCGTTTTGATGCAGGCCCACCAGCAGCACCAGGGCGGTGGCCACCATCAGCTTGTCCGCCACCGGATCGAGAAAGGCGCCGAAAGGCGTGCTCTGGTTCAGTTTGCGTGCCAGGTAGCCGTCGAGCCAGTCCGTTACCGCCGCCGCCGCAAAAATAATCGCAGAGGCCATGTAGCTCCATTTGTACGGCAAATAGAACACCAGCACGAAAACCGGAATCAGTGCGACGCGGAGCAGTGTCAGTTGGTTGGCGAGTGTCATGCTTGTCCCTGTACTTTCGGTGGGCGTAACTTACCAAGGCATTTCACAAAAAGAAACGACAGACGAGGTTCGAAGCGTTAAATTTTGTCAGCGTTGCCGTTACTCACTGTGTAGTGCGGAGTATATATCCTGTGCGAGCTTGCGGCTGACGCCTTCGACACCCGCGATCTCATCCACCGAGGCGCGGCGGATTTCCTGCAGGCCGCCGAAGTGGCGCAGCAGCGCGCGCCGGCGCGCGGGACCCACGCCGGGGATCCCTTCGAGGGGGGATTCGCGGCGTTTCTTGTCGCGCCGCTGGCGGTGGCCGGTGATCGCAAAACGGTGCGCCTCGTCCCGGATCTGCTGGATCAGGTGCAGTGCCGGCGAGTCCGCGGACAGTACCAGTTCCCGGTTGCCGGCGACCACATAGAGCGTTTCGAAACCCGCCTTGCGGGTGGTGCCCTTGGCCACACCCACAATCTGCACACCCACCACGCCCAGCTCGTTGAGGCTGTCCACCGCCTGGCGCACCTGCCCCTTGCCGCCGTCGATCAGCAGAATATTGGGGAACCGGCCCTCGCCGCTGGACAGGCGGGTATAGCGCCGCTTCAGCGCCTGAGCCATGGCCGCGTAGTCGTCCCCCGGTTGGATATTCTCAATGTTGAATCGGCGGTAGTCGGACTTTACCGGGCCGCCGGTATCGAAAACCACACAGGAGGCCACCGTGGCCTCACCGCCGGAATGGCTGATATCGAAGCATTCCATGCGCTCCGGCAGCTGTTCCAGGCGCAGGGCTTCCTGCAGGGACTCGAAACGGCTCTGCAGCTTCTGTTGCGCCGCGGTGCGGCTGCCCAGGTTCTGCTCCGCCGCCTGCCGGGCCATGTCCACCCAGGTGGCACGGTTGCCGCGCAAGCGGTGGAGAATAGCCACCTCGCGGCCGCTCTGCTCGCTCAGGGCCTGCTGTAGCGGCTCCAGGTCCTCGATGGGCTCGGAGGTAAGGATCTGCCGCGGTACCTCCCGCTGGGTACCCAGGTAGAACTGGGGGATAAAGGCAGAGAGCAGTTCCGCGGTGGAGAGCCCCAGGCGCTCGTCGGGAAAATAACTGCGGCTGCCGAGAATGCGGCCCTGGCGGATAAACAATATATGCACGCAGCTGGAACCGCCCTGGCTGGCAATGCCCAGCACGTCCACGTCGCCGCTGGACCGCTCCGCCACCTGGTCCGCCTGCAGGCGGCGCAGTGCGGAGATCTGGTCGCGCAGGCGCGCGGCCTTTTCGAATTCCAGCTCGCGGGAGGCCCGGTCCATCTCATCCGCCAACTCGCGGATTATCTTGTCGCTCCTGCCGGTGAGAAACATCTCCGCGTGGCGCACATCCGCCCGGTAATCCTCTTCGGTGATAAAGTCCACGCAGGGCGCGGTGCAGCGCTGGATCTGATATTGCAGGCAGGGGCGCGAACGATTGCGGAATACGCTGTCTTCACAGGAGCGGATACGAAAAGTCTTCTGCAAAAAATTCAGGCTGTCGCGCACCGAAGAGGCGCTGGGGAAGGGGCCGAAATATTGCCCCTTTTTGCGCTTGGCGCCGCGGTGCAGGGCGATGCGCGGAAATGTGTCTTTGTCTGAAACAAAAATATACGGATAGCCCTTGTCGTCCTTGAGCATCACGTTGTAGGTGGGCCGCTGGGATTTGATCAGGCTCTGTTCCAGCACCAGCGCCTCGGTTTCGCTGCGGGTAACCGTGACTTCGATACTGTGAATGCGCTGAACCAGCGCCATGGTCTTGGCGGTGAGGCCAGAGGCGCGAAAATAGCTGGACAGGCGGTTGCGCAGGTTCTTCGCCTTGCCCACATAGAGAATGCGGCCGTCGGCGTCGAACATCTGGTAGACGCCCGGCTTGCGGGTGGTGGTCTGCAGGAAGCGTTTGCTGTCAAACATCTGGGAACTGATAGGATGGGCAAAGCGCAGCGTGCCCATCAGCAAGCGAGTGATGGGCACGCTGCGCTTTGCCCATCCTACAAAACAATCGAGCTCTACAAGGCGGCTTCCGGGTCCAGAAGCTGATATTTCACCGCCAGCAACGTCAGCTCCACATCACTGTGTATGCCCAGCTTTTCAAAAATGCGGTAGCGGTAACTGTTGATGGTTTTCGGGCTGATCGACAGAGTATCGGCGATCTCCGCCACCTTGTTGCCGTTGACGATCATTACCGCCGTCTGCAGCTCGCGCTCTGAGAGAACATCGAAGGGAGAGGCCTTCTCCGCCTTGCCGTTGACATTGCGCAGGGCCATCTTGGTCGCCATGGAGCTGCTGATATAGACATCGCCGGCCACTACCGTATGGATGGCCTTGATCATCTCCTCCAGGTCCGCGCCCTTGGTGACATAACCGCGGGCGCCAGCCTGCATCAGGCGGCCGGGAAAGAGGTCGTCGTCCAGAGCGCTAACCGCGATCACCTTGGCCTGGGGACGGCGGGCAAGGAGTTTACGGGTGGCTTCCAGCCCGCCCATACCGGGCATCCTGACGTCCATCAGAATAACGTCCACGTCGGTCTCGCGCACGAATGCGAGCGCCTCTTCGCCGCTGCTGGCTTCACCCGCAACTTGCACACCACTGACGTCACCCAGCATGCGCGAAATCCCCATGCGCACAAGGTCGTGATCGTCCACCACCAAGACTTTGATCAAATTAGCCCCAACTACGGATATTTCAGTGCAGCCCCACACGGCTTCATACGTCACCCGTGCGTACGCGGCAAAAGGTTGTTGTTATTTGCTCAGTGGAGCGGCCGCCCCACCCGAGATCCATCCACAGAGCCTTCCAGCAACATACCAGACAAATACCCATGTGCAAAGCGAGACCAGTGGTTCACCATCAGCCAAAAAGTGATAAGTGTGAAGGGGTTACGAATTGATATAACGAAAAGTTAGGCTGATCCGTTCTTTCAGCGGTCGGCTGCTTTTTGCCAACTGGTGCAACCAGTGTTTTTGCACCGCCCCGGATGTCAGCAGCAGCGAACCACTGGGCAGAATCACCGACAGGCGCCCCCCTCCATTGCGCTGTTTGAAGCTCAGCCTGCGTTCCTGGCCCAGGCTGACCGTGGCCACCACCGGGTTCTCGCCCAGCTCCTTTTCGTTGTCCGCATGCCAGCCCATGCCGTCGGCTCCATCGCGGTAGTGATTGACGAGAAGGCTGTTGAATAGAAAGCCGGCGCGGGCCAGCTGAGCCCGCAGGACGGTCAGGGATTCGGTCCAGGGCTGTGGTCGCTGCTCCAGGCCGGACCAGCGATAGACGACATCGTTATCGCCGACAAAGGCGTGGCGCCGGGGAATCGGGTGCTCGTTGCCGAAGACCCGCACAATCGGCTGCTCCCAGCGCAGTTCCTCGAGGCAGTGGTCCAACAGCGAGGCCGCCTCGCTCGGTGCCAGCCAAGTGGGAATCAGCAGGGCGTGGCCGGGAGGCAGGTCGAGCCACTGCGTACCGGCGTATGCGCTCTGTAACAAACCCGCCTGTTGTGTGAAAGTTTTCTCGTCCATAAGCTGACCAAAGTGGGGGCGGAACCGGAGCGCCGTACAGCCGGATCAGGGATAGTAGCGGGGTTCCGGTTCCAGTTCCACGCCGAACCTGGCGCGGACATCCGCCGCTATCTCGGCGGCGAGGGCGGTTACTTCGGCGCCGGCGCCCCGCCCTGGGTTTACCAGCACCAGGGCCTGGCGGTCGTGCACGCCCACCGCGTTGCGTTGCCGGCCGCGCCAGCCGGCGCGGTCGATCAGCCAGGCGGCAGCCAGTTTCCAGCGCTCGCCGGCGGCGAAGGCCACCAGGTCGGGATGGGCCTTCTTGAGGCTGTGGTAGACGTCCGCGTCCACCAGGGGATTTTTGAAAAAACTGCCGGCGTTGGGTATCTCGTCCGGTGACGGCAGCTTGCTGTTGCGGATGGCGATCACCGCCTGCGCCACCTCGTCCGGCGTCAGTGCCCTGCCGCCCTGTTCGCGACGGGCGAAATACTCCCCCAGTGCGGGGTAGTCGATGCGCGGGCGCCAATCCGAGGACAGCTTCAGGCGCACCTGGGTAATGATGTACCGATCCCGCGCGCGCCCTTTGAACACGCTGTCGCGATAGCCAAACTCGCAGTCGGCAGCGGAGAATTCACGCAGCTCGCCGGTGGCGATATGCACCGCCTGGAGGTCGATAAAGGAGTCCCGCAATTCGACGCCGTAGGCGCCGATATTCTGGATCGGCGCCGCACCGATTTTTCCGGGGATCAAGGCCAGGTTTTCCAGCCCGCCCAACCCCCGTTCCACCGTGTGCATCACCAACTGGTGCCAGTTTTCCCCCGCGGCGGCGCTCAGGCGGGTGCCTTCAGGACTCTCCTCCAGGGACAGGCCGTGAAGCTCCATATAGATCACCAGACCCGGGTAGTCACTGGTCAACACGATATTGCTGCCGCCCCCGAGGGGGAGTATCGGCAGCTTCCTCCCCCGGGCGAATGCCAATGCCTCCCGCAACTGCTCAAGGCTTTCCACCCGCGCGAAGTATGCGGCTCGGGCGGCGATTGCCAGGGTATTGAGTGGTTGTAAATCGATATCGGTTTGAATCACGCCAACAACTCGCGCATGCGCTCCAGGTCCTGCTCGGTATCCACGCCACCGGGGACCTCCTCCTGCGCATCCGCCACATGGATATCCTCGCCGTGATAAAGGAAGCGCAACTGCTCCAGCGCCTCAAACTGCTCCAGCGGAGCCATCGGCCAGGACACGAAGCGGTTCAACAGCGCCACCCGGTAAGCATAGATGCCGATATGCCGGCGAGGTTCCAGCCCCCGGGGCAGTTCGCGGCATTCGACGGCGAAGGCGTCCCGCGGCCAGGGGATGGGAGCGCGGGAAAAGTAGCGGGCAAGGCCGCTCTCGGCGGCCACCACCTTGACGATATTGGGGTTGCGGAAGTCCTCCAGGGTGCGGATCGGCTCCGCCAGGGTGGCCACCCCCGCCTGCGGGTTCGCGGCCAGGTTGGCGGCCACCTGGTCGATCACCGCAGGGGGTATGAGCGGCTCGTCCCCCTGCACGTTGACCAGGATGCGGTCCTCCGCCAGCCCCAGGTTGGCGGCCACCTCCTGCAGACGGTCGGTACCGGAGGCGCAATCGTCGGCGGTCATGCACACCTCTCCACCGAAGGCGCGCACCGCTTCCGCCACGCGCATATCGTCAGTGGCCACGATCACCCGCCCCGCGCCGCTCTCGCGGGCGCGGCGGTAGACGTGCTGCACCATCGGCAGGCCGCCGATATCCGCCAGGGGCTTGCCCGGCAGGCGGCTGGAGCCGTAGCGGGCGGGGATAATCACGTCGAAATCAGTCACGTCTAAAACTCTGCAGATGATGATGTACTTTCTGGAAGAAAAGGTCCGGCAGTTGGCCCCGCACCTCCAGTGCCCACCAGTGGCTCTGCCAGAAGTCCCGGCATTTTACCGCGTCCTTCATGGTCATGATCACCGGCGTCACACCGTCGAACTGCAGCTCCTGGGCGCTGAACTGGTGGTGGTCGGCATAGGGCTGCTCCGTCACCTTGTAGCCCATCTGGCGCAGCTCGCGAAAGAAGCGTTGCGGATTGCCGATGGCGGCGACGCCGTGGCAGGGTCCCGGCTCCGGTCCCGAGGTCAGTTTCAGGGTGGAGGTCTGGTCCAGGTTGAACTGGTGCCAGCTGGACGGCGCCAGCTTCATTTGGAATTCCAGCAATTCGCCACACTGGGACTTCACCCGCTCCTGTGGCTCGCCGTTGGACACCACCAGATCCACCGTGCGCAGCCGCTCGGCGGGTTCCCTCAACGGGCCCCTGGGCAGCAGGCGGCCGTTGCCCAGGCCCCGCTGGCCATCCACCACACAAATCTCCAGGCTGCGCCAGAGCTTGTAGTGTTGCAGGCCGTCATCGGCGAGGATCACATCGCACTGGTGGTAATCGATCAGCGCGCGGGCCGCCTCCGCGCGGTCGGGGGAAACCATTACCGGCAGGCCGGTGACCAGGTGAAGCATCAGCGGTTCGTCGCCGGACTCCAGCGGGTGGGACTGGGCGGTGACCTGATAAGGATACTGTTTGGCGCGGCCGCCATAGCCGCGGCTGACAATTCCCGGGTTCATGCCCCGATCCCGCAGCCAGCGCGCCAGCTCCGCAACCAGCGGAGTCTTGCCCGCGCCGCCAGCGGTAATATTGCCCACCACGATCACCGGCACCGGCAGTGACGGCGGCGGGTCCTCCAGCGCGCGGCGGCGACGGCGGCGGCTGATCGAGCGGTAGAGGGATTCCACGGGCGCGAGCAGCGAAAGCAGAGAAGCGCGCTCTCTTTCCGGGTACCAGCGTTTGTTGAACCAGTCTTCCAATGACATCTCAGGTCTGCTGCTGTAGTAAAGTGGCGTAACGACCGCCCCATGCGAGCAGTTCGGCATGGGTACCGCTCTCGATAATCGCCCCCTGCTCCATCACCAGAATGCGATCGGCACTTTCAATAGTGCTGAGCCGGTGGGCAATCACAAAAGTGGTGCGATTTTTCATCACCTCCGCCAGCGCCATTTGAATGGCGCGCTCAGACTCATTGTCCAGCGCGGAGGTAGCCTCATCGAGTATCAGGACCGGTGCGTCCTTGAGCAGCGCGCGGGCGATGGCCAGGCGTTGGCGCTGGCCGCCGGAGAGCATCTGGGCATTGTCCCCGAGCACCGTGTGCAGGCCCTCCGGCAGCTCGTCGATAAAATCGCTGGCGTGAGCCAGCTCCACGGCCCGCCGCACTTCTTCCGGCGTGCGCGACTGCAATTCCCCATAGGCGATATTGCGGTACACGGTATCGTTAAACAATACGATATTCTGCGACACCATGCCGATCTGCCGGCGCAGTTCCTCCAGGGGCACTTTGGTGATATCCACACCGTCCAGCAGAATGCGCCCGCTGGTCGGTTCGTAGAAGCGCGCCAACAGGCTGACCAGAGTGCTCTTGCCGGAACCGGAGGCGCCCACCAGCGCTACCGTCTGCCCCGGCTCCACGAAAAAATCGATGTCCGTCAGCACCGGAGGCGCGGCTTCGTCGTAGCGGAAGCCCAGCTGCTCGAAGGTCACCGCGCCGCGCACCGGCGACGGCAGATGCGTGGTACCGCCGCGGGGCTCCTTGGGCGCGTCGATCACTTCAAAGATACTTTCCGCCGCGGCCACACCCTTCTGGATATCTGCGTAGACCTCCGACAGGTTGCGCACCGGCTTGGCCAGCGAAGCCGCGGCACCGATATAGGAGGCGAAAACCCCGGCGGTCATGGCCTCTACCATTCCCGGCGCCAGCGCGAGCCAGACGATGGAAGCGGTGGCCACACCCACCAGTACCTGGATTACCGATACGCTGCCATTGTCCGCCACCACCAGCTTCATATACTGCTGGCGGTTGTTGTCGCTGGCGGCGACAAAGCGGGCATTTTCATATTCGCGCCCACCGTACATGCGCACCACCTGGTAGCCGCCGATCGCTTCCTGGGTCACGTGGGTCACATCCCCCATGGTGTTCTGGATGCGATGGCTCAGTTTGCGAAAACGCTTGCCCACGGTGCGCACGATTACGGCGATCAGTGGCGCGAACAGGAAAAAAGTCAGGGTCAGTTTCCAGTTCACCATAAGCAGGTAGGTGAGCAGGCCGATGGTGGTAAAGGATTCCCGGATCAGGATTTTCAATGCCTTGGTAATGGAGTTGGTCACCTGCTCCACATTGTAGGACACCTTGGAAATCAGGTAGGCGCCGGTATAGCGATCGAAATAGGCACTGGGCAATTCGCCAATATGGGAAAAAAGTTCCGTGCGCAGCTTGTGGATCACCGAGCGCGCCACATAGGCCAGGCCGTAGCTGCCGATAAAATTGCCGATGGCCCGAAACAGAATAATTCCCAACATCGCCAGCGGTATCAGCCAGCGCGCGATCTCCTGGGGCATGACCCCGCCGGGAAAATAGCCGGCGACATATCTGGAGAGAAAACCACGGCCCTCTTGGATGCCCGTCCCCACCGCGTCGAGCAACAGCTCGGTCACTGCGATCAGGCTGACATTCATGAGAGAAAACAGCATGAAACCGAACACCGCGAGGGCGAAGACCGGCCAGAGAGGCAGAGCGTAGGAGAGCAGGCGGCGGTAGGTTTTCGATCCCCGGCGATCGGGCGCCGCCGGGTTGGCGATTTTATCCATAGGATATTTGTTTCAGACCACAAAAACAGAGTGCGGAAAAAAAGAGACTCAATCCCCCGTTTCCTGCTCTCCGGAGGGCTGCCGCGTCGTGATGCTCAGATGGACGAAACCCAACTGGCCGGCGGCATCCATGGCACGGACCACAGCCTGGTGCTGGGCAATGGCATCGGCCGTGATAACGAGTGGGCGATTGTACTCGCCCGCGGAAACTTCCGACAGCGCCGATTTCAGGGTGGCCAGCTTTTTATTGATCAGCGCGCGGCCGTCCACTGCGTAGGAGCCATCCGCATTGATCACTACCTCGATGGCGCTGGGCGGGTTGTCCGCCTGGGGCCCCGCCGCTTCAGGCAGGTCCAGCTTCAGGTGGCTCTCCTTGGTAAAGGTGGTGGAGACCATAAAGAAAATCAGCAGCAGGAACACCACGTCGATCAGCGGCGTGAGGTTGACTCCATCCTGTTCCCGGGCCTGGCGGCGAAACTGCATAGTGCCTCCTGCTCAGGCCGCTTCGATACGGCGGTCGCTGTGCAGCGCATCCACCAGCTTGACGGCCTCCTGCTCCATAGTGACCACGATGGTGTCCACCCGGCGCTGGAAGTAGCGGTGCGCCATCAGCGCGGGAATTGCCACGGTGAGGCCGGCGGCGGTGGTGATCAGCGCCTGGGAGATACCACCCGCGAGCACACCCGCATTGCCGGTGCCCTCCAGCATGATTGCGGTAAACACCTGGATCATCCCCACCACCGTCCCCAGCAGGCCAATCAGCGGCGCCACCGCGGCGATGGTACCGAGAGCGCCGAGGAAGCGTTCCAGTTCGTGTACCACCTGACTGGCGGCCTCTTCGATACTGTCCTTCATCACATCGCGGCCGTGGCGGGAGTTGGACAGGCCGGCGGCGAAGATGCGGCCCAGATGGCTGGAATCCCGCAACTCTTTGAGCTTGTCGCCACTGATCTGATTGTTTTTCAACCACCCCCAGACTTCACCCAGCAGGGTGCGGGGGGCAATTCTGCGTGGATTCAGGGTCCACAGGCGCTCGATACAAATGGCGATGACGGCAACGGAACAGAGCAGGATAGGCAGCATCAACCAGCCGCCGGATTTTATTATTTCCAACACTTTTCTTAGGTCCCAGGCTGCGGAAGAGAAAATTCGGATGAAGACTCTACCACAGCTGGCGACGGCAGCTAAGACCGCGGGGGCGTCTTTTTCTTCTATGTGACGGCCATAGCACAAAACGGCAGGGCCGCAGGCGCCGTGAATACCTGGAGCGGCCGGACCAGCCGTTTTGCGCAGCCTAAGGCTGCCCGTAGGGTGAGTGGTTCGGCGTTCCGAGCCAGGGACGGCCTGAATAACAAAACGGCAGGATTGCCGTTTTGCACAGCCTAAGGCTGCCCGTAGGGTGAGCGGTTCGGCGTTCCGAGCCAGGGACGGCCCGAATAACAAAACGGCAGGATTGCCGTTTTGCACAGCCTAAGGCTGCCCGAAGGGTGAGGGCCAGGGACGGCCCGAATAAATAGCCGCCGGCATTGCTGCCGGCGGCCTTCGCGTCGCGGATGCTACTAACTTAGCGCGATGGACGCTCAGGGCGCGCGGGCTTTTCCGGGCGCTCCACTTTTTCCGGGCGCTGCACTTTTTCCGGGCGCTCCAGTTTCACCGGGCGCTCGGGTCGATCGAGCTTGGCCACCTTCTCAACCTTGTCGACCCTCTCCACCTTGAGCGCCTTTTCCGACCGCGTTCCTTTGTCTGCCTTGGCCATTCTCTCGGCTTTGGCGTTTTCCACCTTGTCGGGGCGGTTGGAACGGATGCCGCTGATCACCTCGCCGAGGTTCACGCCCAGCTCTTTCGCGATCCGGCCCCAGCCCATACCCTCGACCTGGCGCAGGTAGAGCACCTCGTTCAGGGATTCCTCCGGTGTCATGCCGATTTCCCCGGCGGTAGAGGACATAGCCAACTGCTCCGCCAGCGCCAAGGTGATAAACACATTGCCGTAGCCCATTCCGGCGGCCGCCTCGCCGGCTTCGCCCTCGACTTCGTCAACATCGGTATCGCCATCGGCGACATCCTCGACCGCGTCGCCTTCTGCACCATCCCCGGTATCTTCCGGGGGCCGATAGCTGATCGAACCGCCGCGCAGGCCTTCCACCGTGGCCTGGGATTGCTCTTCCCCGCCGAGGAAGTCGCTGAAGAAGCCGGCAATCTTGCCGGAGGGTACCTCGGCAACCGACTCCACGACTTCGGTATCCGCCGCATCGGTTTCCGGCATATCCTCATCGGCCCAGGCGAAATTTCCCACCAGCAACCCGGCCAACACTGCCGGCAGCAGGCGGGCTTTGAATGGCATTCTCATCGTTGTCTTCTCCAGTTCAATTGATTGACCCACCGGGGGCGTCATACTTAACACGTGTCTCCGCTTCGAAACGTTCCCGGCAGTTCAAAAAAATTAATTGCCGGGGCGATAACTCACCTGAAATCCAAAACCCTGATCCGGGCTGCCATCCGCGAGGCCCAGATAGGCGTACACCATGCCGCTCCAACGGGCATTCAGCTTGTGGTTGAAATAGCCGAAAAGTTCTGTGGACGGATCGCTGCTGTCGGTGGTCGCCTGCTGGTAGTCCAGCGACGCACCCACACTGCTCTGCTCGTTCAGGCGATAGCCGCTGCCCACAGAGGTGTACCAGACATCTTTAATTTCCGTTTCCGGCAGATCACCCTTGAACTTGCGCGCCACAGTGGCGAAGGGGGTGAAATCGCCGACCACAGTAAAGACCTCGGCCTGCAGGGTGTAGTCCGCTTCGCCGGTCCCCAAGCCCTTATCCTCATCCGCGGTGGGTACCTTGTACTTGGCGGACAGGTCGAAGAACCAGCGCTCCGCCACCGGCTCCAGGCTGTAGGTGCCGGTGAGCCACAGGTCGCCGATGCCCGAGTCCCGGGTGATCCCGGTTTCCGTATCCCCGCCATTGCCATTGCCGTTACCGCGGCCATTGCCGCGCCCGACAACAACACCACCATCGCCGCCGGGAACCACCCCGCCCGGCCCCTCGATCTGTGTCCACGGCAGAGAAGCCTTGAAGGTCCAGCTGGCCGACGGTGAGTAGCTGACGGTAAAGGGGGTGCTGACAATTTCGGTTTCGGAGGTATCGCCGTAGTCCCCACTGCTGATATCGGTTCCCAGAGTGTATTTCCACTCCGACGCACTGGAGGCGTAACTGGCGAGCGCAGTCGCCATCGACAGCATCGCGCTGCAAAGCACTTTTTTATTCATGTAGAAAACCTGGTACTTCCAATTCGATATTTGTTCAAAGGCCCAGAACCATAGCACAGGCCCGGCAGAACACTGCGATCCACCTCGCAGTTATTGATCCGGGAAATGGTGCTTTTCGCAGAAATTACTAATAAGGCGGAAGGGAAGGATACCCCTCTCCCGGGACCGTATGAGGCTGCTCAGTTTTATCGTGCCTGAAGCAAAGTACTCCGCGCACTTTTTGCACAAAAACCGAGCAGCTATTTATCGGCGGATTTGCGATACCAGAAGCGCCCGGCGTCGCGGGCCAGCGAAATCCGAGGCTCTTTCGCCCCCGACCAGGAGAAGGTGACTGCACCGCTGCTCGCGGTATTCCAGATACGGGCGCCAGCATCGCGATAGCGCTCCACCACCTCCGGATGCGGGTGGCCGAAGTGGTGGCGGAAACCGGCACTGAAGATCACGTTCGCCGGTTGCGCCCAGCGAATAAACGCCGCCGAGGAGGAACTTCGGGAACCGTGATGTGGCGCGAGCAGGAAATCCACTGGCGCCAGGTCCGGATAGCGCAGGGCGAGCTGCTGCTCAACCCCACTGGAGATATCCCCGGCCAACAGGAGGCGCACGCCGCGCCACTCGACCAGGGCCACGCAGCTGTGGTCATTTTCCTCCCCGGAGACCTCCCCGTCTTCGGGCCAGAGCCACAGCAGATTGAGATCACCCAGCGTTTCCTTCTCCCCGGCCCTGCAGTTGGCGGTCATCCGCTGCGGAAAGTTGTTGAATCTGTCAGCCAGGAGGCCGGGAGCTATGACCCGGCCAGGCGGTACGGTTTCCACCAGCCCGACGAGGCCACCGGCGTGATCCCGGTCGCCGTGGCTGACCACAACCGTATCCAGAGCCGGTATACCCTCCCCGAGGAGATAGGGCGCAATTATTTGGCTGCCCGCGCTCCAACCTGATCCGGAAAGAGGCCCGGTGTCGTAGAGCAGGCGCTGCTGACGCGTGCGCAGCACCACCGCCAGCCCCTGCCCCACGTCCAGCACAGTTACCCGCAGGTCATCCTCTCCATTTACCTGAGGCAGAAACGGCAGCAGCGGCGGCAACAGAAACAGCCAGCCCAACCGGCGCCCGGGTAATCCCGCGGGCAGCAGCAACAGCAACACACCCAGCGCCGCCAGAAACAGGCCGAAGGTTCCCAGCGGCAGAGCCAGTGTCTGCCAGGCCGGCAGCAGGCTGCGGCCCTGTTCGAGAAACCCCATCAGCAGATCCAGTTGCCAACCGGCAAAACCGATAAACCAACCGCCCACCGGAGTCCAGATCAACAGGGTACCCAACAGCAGCATCGGCAGTATCAGCAGGCCCAGCCAGGGGATCGCCACCAGGTTCATCAACATCCCGGCGAGACTGAAACCGGAGAAAAACACCAGTGAAGGCAACAGCAATGCCAACGTCACCACCCACTGGCTGAACAGCAGGCCGGCAAAACCGCGGCCTATCCGGCGAGCGTACCCCGGTTCGGTATCCTCTGCGTCCCGCCGCAGCCGCACGCGATGGCTGAAAGCGAGCAGCAGCGCCCCCACCGCGATAAAGGAGAGCCAGAAACCGGCGCCGAAAAATGCCAGCGGTTGCAGCGTCAATACCAACGCCAACGCCAGGCTGTAGGCGAGACCGGGACCGATTCTGCGCCGCCACTGCCACGCGAGCAGCAACACCCAGGTCATCGCCAGGGCCCGCTGTGCGGACAGCGGCGTCCCCGCCAGCAGCGTGTAGCCCAGGGAGCCGGCCAGGGCGAGAAACACCGCCGGCGTAAAGAATGAGATCCCGGTCACCGCGCCCATAAGGCGCCCCAGCAGATTGCCGATCAGCAGGAAGAAGCCGGCCACCATGCCCACATGCAGGCCGGAAATCGCCAGCAGGTGCGCGGTGCCCGTCTCCCGCAGCAGGCGGCGGTCGTCGCTGTCCAGACCGCTGCGGTCACCCAGCAGAAGCGCGCGCAACAGCTCCGGGCGCCGCGCCGGCTGCTCCACCAGCCGGTCCCGCAGCCAGTGGCGCATCGCCGGCAGCCCCTTGAAGCTGTCGAGAAATTGCGGCGTGTGATCCCCTGGGCGCACATAGCCGGTGGCGTAAACGCCGCGGCGCAGCAGCCAGCCCTCGTAATCAAAACCGTGGGGATTGACGCTGCCGCGGGGGCGCTTGAGGCGCACCGGCAAATTCCAGCGGCTGCCGGCGCGCAGTTGGCGGCGGACTTCGGCATCCGCCCGGTACCAGGTGAGATCCAGCAGTTGCCCCTGGGGCGGCGATGAAAGTTCCCCGCCGTCCAACTGCCCCAGCACCCGCGCGCTGAAACGCAGATTGACCGCGGCTTCGGAATCGCCGTCGCGGAGGGCGGAGACCCGGCTTTCCGGCAGGGAAACCACTTCGAGCTGTAACAGGAAGTCGGCACCGTGGGCACTGAGCGGCAGGCGCTCCTCCAGTGCCTGCCGGTTGTGCCAGCTGCCCCACCCCGCCCCGGCAAATACCGCCAAAAGCAGCGGCACAAGGCGCCGGCGGGACGGCAGCAACAGGGCGCAGCAGAGGAGCGCGGCGGCCAGTGCGGCGAGGAATATGGGCGGGGGAATCCGGGGCAGGCAGCCCACGGCGGCGATCGCCAGGGCGTAGCTCCAAAGCAACAGGGTCAGCGAAAGCGAGTTCCGCTCTTCCGCCGTTCTTGCGCCCGCCGCCCATTGCATAGTGTCAGTCCACATCCTGTGCCGAAGCGTTTGTTGTGCCAGATTTTCCGGCCTGGCGCAAAACAGGGGCTGCCCTTGGACCTCTATTCAGCATCATCGGACCGAATAAAGTGCCTTTCCTGTATAAGCTGGCACCCTGCGGTCACAATTTTTTAAGAAAAGTGCCATTTTTAACATTCTTGTAATGTTCGGCTCGCAGAATCCGCACCAGCTAGAGGCCGGGTGCCCGGACACCATCCGCCCTCTATTTCCAAAAATCATAACTGTGCGAGACGACCGATGAAAAAGACCGCAATCTCCCTGGCCATCGTCGCCCTGACTCCGGCCCTGGCCAGCGCCGAGGTATTCGAGTTCTACGGCAAGGCCAATGTGGACTTTCAATCCGCCGACGAGGGCGAAGGCTCCAATACCGATATCAAGAGCAATGCCTCCCGCCTGGGCGTGAAGGGCGAGTTGCCCTTCGACAACGGAATCAAGGGTATCTACAAGATGGAGTACCAGGTGGATATCGACGGGGACGCCGAGGAAACCTTCGAGCAGCGCAACATCTACGCGGGCCTGGAGGGCGGCTTCGGTCAGGTGATCGGCGGCAAGTTCGATACTCCGATGAAGGTGGCGCAGAACAAGGTCGATCTGTTCAACGACCTGGAAGGCGATATCAAGAGCGTTATCAGCAGGAGCGACAACCGCGAATCCAACAGTCTGCAGTACACCACGCCCTCTTTCGCCGGCTTCAAGCTGTCCACCGACTACATCAGCCACCAGGACGAGGTAATCGGCCAGGATGAGTTCGGCGAGGATATCACCCGCGACAACGGCACTTCCGTGTCCCTCGCCTACGATAACTACGGCGTCTACCTGGCCTACGCCTACGACCAGAACGTAGAAGCCAACGACTGGGATGTACAGCGCCTTGTGGCCCAGTACAACATTGGCCCGGTGCAGGTAGGTGCGCTTTACGAAGAACAGGAAAGGCCCGACGGCAGCGAACAGGATGGCTGGATGGCCTCCGCCGCCTACAAGATCAATGCCTGGACCCTGAAGGCCCAGTACGGCGAATCCGATATCGTAGTGGCCGAGGCGGAAACCTACAGCCTGGGTGTGGACTACAAGCTGTCCGCTGCGGCCAAGGTGTTCGGTTTCTTTACCGACGAAACCGCGGCGAACGATTACGAGCGCAGTTACGCTGGTATCGGTACCGAGTTCAAGTTCTAAGCTGACGGAAAGGCCAGCAAGGGCGAAACAAGGTTCGCCCCTACAATGCACTGTCGTCATTCCGGCGCAAGCCGGAATCCAGGTGCCACTAGCCTGGATACCGGCCTGCGCCGGTATGACGAGTCATGAGAGCCTGATTTGAAACAGAGTATCTACACACCCCACCCGTAGGGTGAACCTTGTGTTCGCCCTCTCCTTTTAAATCACAAACAAATCCATAAATTCGTGCACTGGCGTTTGCTCCAGCGCCTTCCGGTCCTTGCACCGGGCAAAAATCCCCTCACAGCGGCCAGGTGGGAAACGGGTCTCCAGACTGTCCCGGAATTTTTTCTCCAATAGCGGAATCCCCTCCTTCCGCCGGCGGCGATGACCAATGGGATATTCCACTTCCACTTTTTCCGTCGACGAGCCGTCCTTGAAAAACACCTGCACCGCATTGGCGATGGAGCGCTTATCCGGGTGGAGATATTCCTCCGAATAGCGCTTGTCCTCGACGACTTCCATTTTCTCCCGCAGCCGGTCGATCTCCGGATGCGCATCGTGGAAGCTGTCTTCATAGTGCTCCGCCACCAGATTGCCAAACAACAGCGGCACCGCGGTCATATACTGCAGGCAGTGATCGCGGTCCGCGGCATTGGCGAGCTGTCCCTCCTTGGAAATGATGCGGATCGCGGATTCGTGGGTGGTGATTACAATCCTGTCGATCTCCTCGATGCGGTCCTTCACCTGCGGATGAAGAATCACCGCCGCCTCACAGGCGGTCTGGCTGTGGAATTCCGCCGGGAAGGAAATCTTGAACAACACGTTTTCCATTACATAACTGCCGTAGTCACGCTGGAATTTGAACCGGCGGTCTTCCGCGGCTTTCAGTTTGTGATCCGCGTTGGTAACGCTGAAACACACATCGTAGAAACCCCACTGCTTCGCGGTCAGCACACCGGGAATGCCCATTTCACCGCGCATGGCGATATCCGCCAGGCGCACGGCGCGGGAAGTGGCATCACCCGCGGCCCAGGACTTGCGGGAGCCCGCGTTGGGAGCGTGGCGGTAAGTGCGCAGCGCGCCACCATCCGCCCAGGCGTGAGACAGCGCAGCCATAACCTGCTTGCGGTTCCCGCCTTTCAGCTTCGCGGCCACCGCTGTGGAAGCAACCCGCACCAGCAACACGTGATCCAGACCCACGCGGTTGAAACTGTTCTCCAGCGCCAGCACCCCCTGGATCTCGTGCGCCTTGATCATGGCCTCCAGAACATCGCGCATCAGCAGGGGCTCTGTGCCCGTCGAGATGCGTTTCTGCGACAAATAATCCGCCACCGCGAGAATCGCGCCCAGGTTGTCCGACGGATGGCCCCACTCCGCCGCCAGCCAGGTATCGTTGTAATCCAGCCAGCGCACGATACAGCCGATATCCCAGGCCGCTTTCACCGGGTCCAGGCGAAACCGGGTGCCCGGCACCCGCGAACCATTCGGCACCACGGTGCCCTCGACGATCGGCCCCAGGTGTTTGGTGCACTCGGGAAAACGCAGCGCCAGCAGGCCGCAGCCGAGGGTGTCCATCAGGCAGTTGCGCGCCGTGTCCCAGGCTTCTTCCGAATCGACTTGGTAGTTCAGCACATAGTCTGCGATGTCCCGAATCTCACGGTCGTAGTCCGGACGGATATTCTGCTCCACAGTAGCGCTCATTTTCGATTCCTTCCGACGTTTGTGTAGGAGCGGCCGTTGGCCGCAATAAACCCGGGACTGCGGAGCTTTTTATAAGCCGTTTCCCCCTGGGCGCGCCGAGCTCCAGCTCGGCATGCGGGCCAAGGGGGCCGCCCAGTAGGAGCGGCCCATGGCCGCGATCGGGCCTGCGGCCCGCCAGCCGAGCTGGAGCTCGGCGTTCCCGGGGAAGGTGCCCCTACGCACAGATAAAGACGTTTGATGCTAGAGAGGATAGATAAAAACGAGAGCCGCGAGCGGTCTTCGGAATAGCAGTTCCTGACAGAAATCCCCGCCCATCCCGCCTCCTGCACAGCACTCTCGTCGTTCCGGCGCATGCCGGAACCCAGGTGCCCCCGAAATGGATGCCGGCTTACGCCGGCATGACGAATCCTGAAAAGCCCGATTTAGAACAGGGTATCCACCGGGATGCGCCGGCCTAGGCGCTCGCCGATCGGCGGCACGCCCATCAACCAATTCCCGCCTTGGCGGCGCGGGCCGCATGCAGCTTTCTATAGCTCTCGATCAGGCGCAGGTGTTTATCCAGCCCTTCCAGCTGCATATTGGTCGGAGTCAGGCCATAAAAGCGCAGGGTGCCATCAACCGAGCCGACCACCGCATCCACGGTCTCCTCACCGAACATGCGCCGCAGGTTGACGATGTAATCATCCAGCTCGAGCCCGTCATCCAGCGCAATTTCCAGCACTGCCTGCACCGCCCGGTAGAAGAGCCCGCGTTCCACCGTGTTGTCGTTGTACTGCAGGAAAGTCTCCACCAGCTCCAGCGCCTCCTCGTGCTGCTGCAGCGCCAGGTGGATCAGCAGCTTCAGCTCCAGCACCGTCAGCTGCCCCCAGACGGTGTTCTCGTCAAACTCGATGCCGATCAGGGTGGTGATCGTCTCGTAGTTGTCGATCTGGCTCTCCTCCAGGCGCTCCGCCAGATCGGCCAGTTCGTCATCGCTCAGGGCGTGGAGATTGAGGATGTCTTGCCGATAGTCCAGCGCCTTGTTCGTGTTGTCCCAGATCAGGTCCTCCACCGGGTACACCTCGGAGTAACCCGGCACCAGAATCCGGCAGGCCGGCGCACCCAGGTCCTCGTACACGGCCATGTACACTTCCCTACCCATGTCTTTAAGAATGTTGAACAGCCGGCTGGCCTCGGTTTCATTGGTGTCCGCGTGATCACCGGAGAAATCCCACTCGACAAACTCGAAATCCGCTTTGGCACTGAAGAAGCGCCAGGAAACCACCCCCGTCGAATCGATAAAGTGCTCGACAAAGTTGTGGGGCTCGGTCACCGCCAGGCTGTTAAAGGTGGGCGGCGGCACATCGTTCAGGCCCTCAAAGCTGCGGCCCTGCATCAGTTCGGTGAGGCTGCGCTCCAGCGCCACCTGGAAGCTCGGGTGGGCGCCGAAGGACGCGAAGACACCGCCGGTTCTCGGATTCATCAGCGTCACGCACATCACCGGGAAGCGGCCGCCCAGAGAGGCATCCTTTACCAGAATCGGGAAGCCCTGCTTCTCCAGCGCCTCGATGCCCTCGAGGATATCCGGGTACTTTTCCAGCACGGCGCGGGGCACATCGGGCAGCGCAATCTCTTCCTCGATGATCTGCTTTTTCACCGCCCGCTCGAAGATTTCCGACAGGCACTGCACCTGCGCCTCGGCCAGCGTATTGCCCGCGCTCATGCCGTTACTCAGGAACAGGTTTTCGATCAGGTTGGAGGGGAAATACACCAGTTCCCCGTCCGACTGGCGCACAAACGGCAAGGCGCAGATACCGCGGTCCGCCCTGCCGGAGTTGGTATCGATCAGGTTGGAGCCCCGCAGCTCGCCGTCCGGGTTGTAGATGGGCAGCGTGTATTCATCCAGAATGCCCTCCGGCAGTTCGTCGTCCGGCCCCGGCACAAACCATTCCTCATCCGGGTAATGGACAAAGACGCTGTTGGCGATCTCCTCGCCGAAGTACTGGTCGTTGTAGAAGAAATTGCAGTTCAGGCGCTCGATAAACTCGCCCAGCGCCGAACACAGGGCGCTCTCCTTGGTGGCCCCCTTACCGTTGGTAAAGCACATGGGCGACGCCGCATCGCGGACATGCAGCGACCACACATGGGGCACGATATTGCGCCAGGAAGCGATCTCGATCTTCATGCCGAGATCCGCCAGGATGCCGGTCATATTGGCGATGGTCTGCTCCAGCGGCAGGTCCTTACCCTCGATACAGGTCCGGTGCTCACTGTCCGGCTTCGCCATCAGCAGCGCCTGGGCATCCTCATCCAGGTTCTCCACCGTCTCGATCTGGAACTCCGGCCCGGTCTGGATCACCTTCTTGACCGTGCAGCGGTCGATCGAGCGCAGAATGCCCTGCCGATCCTTATCGGAGATGTCCTCCGGCAGCTCCACCTGGATCTTGAAGACCTGGTTATAGCGGTTCTCCGGATCGACAATATTGTTCTGCGACAGGCGGATATTGTGGGTCGGAATATTGCGCGAAAGGCAGTAAACGCGAACGAAATAGGCCGCGCAGAGCGCCGATGAAGCCAGGAAGTAGTCGAACGGGCTGGGCGCCGAGCCATCGCCTTTGTAGCGGATGGGCTGGTCGGTGATGACAGTGAAGTCATCGAACTTGGCTTCGAGTCTGAGGTTGTCGAGGAAGTTGACGTTGATTTCCATTGGGGTACTACCGGGATTGGAGAACTTGGCGGGCCTTAGCGCTGAGGCGCGGCATTATCCAGTATTTGCGGCGCTTCGTCTCGGGAGTTTGGAACAGCGAAAGGGATGCTCATCGGTCAGGCATGGCACCGAGCGACCTGGGAGCCATCGGAATTACCACCAGAGTGTAGCGCCCCATCTTGTTCACTTCTTGGATGACAATGAGGGCACACTTTGCTCAAAGGCAGGATGCCCGGCAACAGGGTAAAGTCCAGGAACCTACGCAGGTTTCGTTAGCCGCTGCCTCTGAGAAATGACCTGCATGCAAAGTAAGAAACCAAGCCGCAAACGACTGCCCCGATACCGAAAAGAATCCTGTGAAACGGGACTCCGGACCAAAAAGAAAGAAAAGCAACACTTCCACCAGCTCCAGAATCATCAGCAAACAAAGAAACCCAGCCAAAAAAAGACGCAGAGGTACAGCGAGAACCCGACTATTCCTCCTTTTCTCGAGAACCCGGCCGGATAGCGAAATCCCCCTCGCCGAAAGGGCCCTTTCCCCAGAGAACCGGGATGCAGCCGCGGTCAGCCCCTTGCGCCTGAGTGCCGGCGGCGCGGCGCCAACCGGTAGCGGGCGCCAAACCCAAGAGGGCTGGTCGCCGAAGAAGGGCACCACCACCGAGGAAAAGCCGGCGCGCAGGGCCGCAGCGCTGGTGCCAGCGCCCTCGTGGTGCACCACCAGGCCACGCAAGTGAAGAGCCATCGAGAGGTGCGGCGTCGATGGCGAAACAATCCCCGTCCCCGCCCTCTCCACCATTTCCCTCGCCAGCCAACCCCAACTGGTGGAGGCGCTGGCGCCACTGTGACGGCGGCGGGGAGATGGACGGCAGTTTTGCTTGGCGCACAATAAATCGCCGCCAAGACTTGCAAATGAGAATCGTTATATTTATAAATACGCGCCCGATGAATTAACGCCGCCACGAGAAATTACCATGCCCACTCCCCCCAGCCACGGCAAGACACTGCTGTCATGCGCGATATCCGCCGCACTCGGGCTTACCGTCGCCCAACAATCACTGGCCCAGGAAGCTCCATCGACCGTCGAGGAGATCAGCGTCACCGCCCAGAAACAGGCCTATCGCGGCGACACTCCCCTGGAATCCCTCCCCCAGCAAACCCAGGTTATCCCAGGGGACATGCTGACTGAGCTGGGCGCAGTCCAACTGCAGGGCGCACTGGACATCGCCGGGGGCGTCGCCCGCCAGAACAGCTTTGGCGGTCTGTGGGACAGCTTTGCGATTCGCGGCTTTGCCGGGGATGAAAACCTCCCCTCCGGCTACCTGGTCAACGGCTTCAGCGGCGGCCGCGGCTTCAGCGGCAACAGGGATGCCTCCAATATCGAAACCATCGAAGTCCTGAAAGGCCCGGGCTCCGCCCTGTTCGGCCGCGGAGAGCCCGGCGGTACCATCAACATCGTTACCCGGAAACCCAGTTTCGAGCGCGACGGTGAGGGCTACCTGCGCGCGACCGCCGGGCGCTACGACACCTATCGCTTGGAGGGCGACTACGCCGACACCCTGAACGACCGGGTGGCATTCCGCATCAACGGCGCCCGCCATGAGGGTGAAAGTTTCCGCGACACCGTGGAATCCGAAAAGACCGTCCTGTCCCCGTCGTTCCTGGTGGCGCTCGCCGAAAACACCTCTCTCAGTTACGAAGCTGAATACCTGAAGCAGGAGGCGCCTTTCGACCGCGGCATCGTCGCCATCGACGGAGATCCCGGCAAAGTCCCGGTTTCCAACTTCTACGGCGAACCGGGGGACGGCCCGACTGAAATCGATGCCACCGGCCACCAGCTGGTCCTGCAGCACGACCTGAACGACAACTGGTTTATCCTCGCCGGCGCCAACTATCGGGCATCCTCCTTCGAGGGCTGCTCCACAGATCCGGAGCTCTCCGCCGGGCGCCAGCTGCTCAACAAAGACGGCCAGACCCTTTCGCGCCAGCGCCGCTGCCGGGATTTCGATGCCACCGATACATCCGGCCGCATCGAACTGTCCGGCTCTTTTGAAACCGGTGCGCTCACCCATCACACGATCGTGGGCAGCGACACCTACGAATATGAACTCGAATCCCTGCAGGACCGCTGGCGCGTCGACTGGGATTCCGGCGACAGGACCTACTCGGTGGATGTATTCAACCCGGTATATGGCCAGGTTGCGCCGGAAGGCTCGCCGCTGGCCAATAGGCTGGAAAAGCAGAGCGCTTGGGGCCTTTACTTCCAGGACCAGATCGACCTGGGCAAACACTGGAAAGTGCTGCTGGGCCTGCGCTATGACGACTTCAGCCAGGACATTGAAAACCGCCTGTCGGGAATGAAAAGTCGCCAGTCCCAGACGGCCACCAGTCCGCGCGCCGGCCTGGTATATGAAGCCAGCGACACCCTGTCCGTCTATGCGAGTTATTCGGAAGGCTTCCGCCCCAACAGCGGAGCGGATTTCTTCGGCACCGCCTTTGAACCGGAGGAGAGCAAATCCTACGAAGTGGGTACAAAACTGGTTGCACTCGACGGCGCCCTGAGCAGTACCATCGCGCTCTTCAAAATGGAAAAATCCAATATTCTCACCGCCGATCCCGCACACTCCGGATTTTCCGCCGCCCTCGGTGAAGCAGAGAGCCAGGGGGTTGAAATCGACATCACCGGTGACCTGACCGGCACCTTGCGGATGCTGTTCAACTACGCCTATGTCGATGCCGAAACCACCAATGACATCACCAACGCAGACTGGGGCGTGGACATCCCCGCCGGAAGCCCGCTGATCAACATCCCGGAAAACAGCGCCAACCTGATGCTGATGAAAAGCTTTACCATCGGTGGCAAAACCTCCACCTTCGGCACCAGCGTGAACTATGTGGACGACCGCCTGGGGGAAACCATTGATCCTAGCTATACCCTGCCTTCCTACACACTGGTCAACCTGCTGGGCTCCTACCAGGCCACCGACAAGCTGAAATTGACCATGAACGTCGACAACCTGCTCGACGAGGAATACTACGTGAGTTCCTATCACAAACTCTGGACCATGCCTGGCTCTCCGCTGACCTGGACGCTGGGAGCCACCGTTAGCCTCTGAGCCGGCTGGCTGAGAGCGGAATGCCGGCGGGCCGCAATGCCCGCTGGTATTAATTCAATTCAAGCCCTTCGATGACAATGAGGACACACTTTGCGCAAAGGCAGGATGCCCAGCAACAGGGCAAAGTCCCGGAACCTATGCAGGTTTCGTTAGCCGCTGTCTCTGAGAAATGACCTGAATGCAAAGTAAGAAACCAGGCCGCAAATGACTACCCCGATACCGAAAAGAATCCTGTGAAACGGGATTCCGGACAGAAAAGAAAGAAAAGCAACACTTCCACTAACTCCGGAATCATCAGCAAACAAAGAAACCCAGCCAAAAATGGAACCTAGTACCAACGAAATAACGGTTGCCGATAAGGCGTTCCATCTACCGGCGTTCCTTACCATTACCGTAATGCCGGCAACAGTAAACGCGATACCTGCAGCAAAGAAGATCCAGTTAGGCGCATTCCGTGCTGAATTTCCAGGCGTTACTATTTCTAACCCTCTGAGGATTAGAAAAAAACCTGCAAATAACGCTGAACCAACCAGAAATGCCCTGTCTTTAAATTTAAATTCTTCGCTCATATTCGCGTAACACCTGTTCATGGTTTGCCGGGAGCTTCCTGGTGGACTTCCGATAGTGTATCGCACCGGTAACGTACTCGATTTGCCAGTGTAGTGTTCCATCCTGTTTGGAACTCAAACGACAGTTGACACGAATGACCTTCTTAACTCAGCTTCCTGTTCTTTCATCAATACTGAGAGCAAGAGGATTATACCCGATGAGGCGAAGAACTTTTTAAACCCACGCGGGTCATATCTGCAACCCCGCCCGATCATCAGTTGCCCTTCGATACAGGACTTTGATCAGCTCCACTGCGGAAAGCTCTGTGATACCGATGGACTTCAGCACAACAATTCCTTTGCGCACCGGCAGCGAGACATCGAATACCTGGCGTCTCGCGATTTCTCTGACTATTGCGTTTGGCGTGCACGCAGCACTGATCACCATTCCAGTATCACTGGCTCCACTGGTTCCGGGGACGGCGGCAAGCAATAAATCTCCACTCAAAATTACTTTGTTAAGCAGTAAGAATACTGAAGCCTCACAAGCACCAAACACCAACCATCCTACCACCCCGGCGAAGCCCCGGAAGCCTGAACACCGCAATGCGGAAAAGTCCAATAAGGCTGAGGCGGGACGACCTCCTGCTCCTTCCCGGCCCGATGCGGAGATACAGAGCAAGTCGACGCCCAAACCCGAGACCCCTTCGACGGCGGGCACCAGGTCTATGGATATACCCGCTGACTCTGGGGCCAAAAGCCGGTCCACGGTTTTCGACCCGGAGCTGGAGAAGAAACTGGTTCGAGAGCGCAATAAAGTTCGCAAATTCAAGTCCAGAGATACCGAGTACGCGACCACCACCGGGACCTTTGTTCAACAGGGGGATCGCTGTTGGGAAGTTAAAAAATCGGACCCCAGTGACACGAGTAGTGAGTCAAGCCTGTGGTTCAGAATGAAATGCCCCAAGACTTCCAGACCCCAGTCAGACATTGACCGGCTGGCAGAAAAATATGGAATTCCCTGAGTCCGTAGGGTGGATATGAGTGTTTTTGGATCCCCATCAAACGACCCCTCGCTTCCCCGGGTGATCCAGGGATTCACGATGCTCCGGAATGGGTGTTCACGTTCGCCGTGGCACACCAGGTCAGCCTGATGATGGTCCAGGCCGGCGCCGCCAGAACCATCAGCCGCAACAACCCGGAGGCCGCCGGTGAGGCCATGGCTGCGGTGGAGGCTGCTGGTCGCCACGCCCTGTCAGAGATGCGGCACCTGCTCGGCGTGCTGCGCCCGGCCAGTGACAATAACAGTGAAAAGGCAAGGCTCACACCGCAGCCGGACCTGGGTGATCTGCCAGCCCTGATCGACAAGGTGCGGCAGGTGGTGGCCAGGGTGGACTATGAAACCCAGGGTGATTTCGCGGCTGTGCCCGCCAGACTCGCCCTCGCCGCCTATCGCATCGTCCAGGAGTCATTGACCAACGTCATCAAACACGTCGGCGCCGAGGCCAGCGTGCGCGTGAGCCTGCGCGCAGAGCCTGGTCAACTTGCTGTTTGTGTTCGCGACGACGGGTATGGCTCCGGTGCGCAGCCCATTGCTGGCCAAATTCACGATATCACTACGGGTGGACATGGCATCGCGGGCATGCGCGAACGGGTGGAACTGCTCGGAGGCCATCTGCGCGCCGGCGTGATCGACGGCGGTGGCTTCGAGGTGACTGCACAACTGCCCACTGCGAATGGGGGAAGCTGATGATACGTGTCATGGTGGTGGACGATCAGGCGCTGGTGCGGCGCGGTTTTGCCCTGGTGCTGGATAACGAGCCCGATATTGAGGTGGTGGCCGAGGCCGGCACCGGCATCGAGGCCATAGAGGCAGCGCGCGCGCAGCAACCGGACATCATCCTGATGGATGTCCGCATGCCGGAGATGGACGGGCTGGAAGCCACAGCGCGCATCTTACAATCAGCCGAGACAGCAGAGGCCGGCGATGCAGCCTGCCGGATCATTATCCTGACCACCTTCGATCCCGACGAATACGTGTTTCGCGCCCTGCAGGCGGGCGCCAGTGGTTTTGTGCTCAGGGATATTCCACCCGAGGCGCTGGTGCAGGCGGTGCGCACGGTTGCGGATGGTGGTGCCATGCTCGCACCCGGCATCACCCGGCGCCTGATCAGCCAATTCCCGCAAAAGATGGGGACGGGACGCAACCTGGCCGAGCGCTTGCAACGCCTGACCACTCGGGAGCGCGAAGTACTGGCGACGATCGCCGCTGGCAAGAGCAATGCCGAAATCGCCGAAAGTGGGCGAGGATACTGCCCTGCAGCGTCGCCTGCTGCTGATGCTGCCCGGAGCAATGCTCGCCGGCACCGCCGTGTTGAACATCCTGCTCAGCAAGTCGCTCTGGCAAGCGCGTGGCTACGCGCTCACCGCTGCCCTGGTGGGCAATCTGATTGCCATGGTCTATTTGGTCTACCTGCTGATACGAGATATGCCAGGCCATCCCATTGGTACCTTTCTAGCCCTGGAAACTTCGTATGTCATCCTGCTGGTGGGTTTACGGGCGGGCCTGGTTTGGCCAGCAGTGGCTGAAACGTCAGCTGATGCGGAGACGAAATAGAGCCCCCAAATGAGGGGCAGATCAACATTGTGACACTGCATACTCTCAATCGATTAACGCCATAAAGTTTATCTGATCCATTTATTGTTGCCGATTATTGGTACCATAGTGCAATTTATGAAAATAGCGTTGATATTGACCCTTTTGTGCAGAAACTAGAGAATTCCCGGCATTAGCAACGGACTGCATAGGTAGATAGTATGCCAAAACAAGAAAGAGCCCCGGGCGCCCCTCCCGTAGCCCCATCGTCCCGGCTTGCATCCGGTACGCTCGCCGCCAAGATAGGCGTCATCCAGTTCGATGAAGCCGGACAGCTTGTACTGCTGGTCCCGCTCCAGCATCACCTGCATGAGCTTCTGCTTCATGCACCAGGCAGCGTTGTAGGAGATACCCAGGTGGCGGACCAGCTCCATGCAGGAGATGCCCTTTTTATGTAAGTGTAGCTTGCGGCCCGTTGTTCGAATGGCTTTGAACAATGAGATATATTGTTAAATTCAAGTTTTCAACTGAGAAAAAATGGAGCGTTTCACATTCATCTCAAATCAGACGGGTAGAATACGCTCTTCAACGACTGTATGAGGATAAAAGGATATGTCTATTAACGAACACGCGACCAAGGAACAGGTAACTCGACTGGTTAACACCGCCCTGGCAGCAATTAAGAATAAGGATAAAAATCCGAACTGGAATCAGACTCTGGCTAATACCTCGGATCAACTCTGCTTAATCAGCCGGAACCTGAATACTGCCAAACATGGCGTACAGCACTTTGGTAGAGTGATGGCGACCAGCCCCCATGGACACAACGCCTACCAAGCCAATCAGTCCGTGAACTCGAAACTAGGGGCGCTCTCATCGCTTGAAGCCTTCCTCGCTAAAGAATGGAAAAAAATTGGTGATGCGATTAACGAGGATATGAGAAAGCCACCAACTGACGGCAAGAATGAAGTGGAGCTTCTGGATATGCTTTCGGGAGAAATTGAATCATTCGATAAATTACTTAAGCAAGACTTCAGCCGTGTTTCAAGGCACCAGTCCAACGCAAATCATACGACGATCATTCAAAAAGAAATCAACCAATTAAAGACAATGCCTGACCTTACTGCACCAAGTATGCTTATTTTAATTTCCGTAGGCATTCGGCTATTAGCGATGCTCGTTGGTGCTAAAAAAATTCATAACAATAAATAGTCACGAATTTCCTTTTATCAGTTAGTTAGACACTACACATTTTCCATCCGACAGGCTCAATGCCTGTCGGAATCTTCGAAAATACTTGATTATAAGGCTCTAACTGGCTGCCAATCTGGAAATGAGTATTCCATGTTCTTTCCAAGGACGTCGATTGAGAAATACACAAACTCCAAAAAATTGATTAAGACTTAACTTCATCTGTTAGTTTTCATCGGACCTAAACAGACTAATTCTTGCTAGCTACTGGAATCCACCAGCGAAGACACATCTCGCTCATTGGCTTAAATGGGATTGAAAAATAAAGGCTGCTAAGGTCGAGGAACCCCTTTTTGGAGTCTCCGCCCTCAAGACGCCAAATTAGCTGCTCCACAAGTCGACAGCATATTGGAGACAGAACAAAGTTTCTGCACCACCTAAATCAACCGCTCCATTTGGCGACAAAACTTTACTCTACCCCAAATATCCCCAAGGGCTTGACAGATGCGGAAATCGGGGGAGTATTTTGGGACCCCCATCAAACGGCCCCTCGCTTCCTTGAGAGATCCGGATATTCACGATGCTCTGGATTGGGTGTTTACTTTCGCCGGAATACGCAAAGCGCATTCAGGGAGAATGTTAACGCCTTGATTTCCTGCGCCTGCCAATCGTCCAGTATCGATAGTTCCACCCCTGAAAAAGTCTGGGATGCCTTGATGCGCGTAGCGGTTTGGCGCTGTTCGACAAACCGCGCAACGGCCTGTTCGCTAATTGGCCTATCCTTTGACGGGCACTGATCAAACCAATCCGACATCACATCGGCAATGGACAGCGACTCGGCGGTGATGAAGTCGCACAGCCCCATGGATAGCCGTCTGGCGTTTTCGATAACTCCGCGCATAGTTGCTAACAGCTCGTCTATTTCGGCCATATCCCACCTCCTTGCAGGCTGACTGCTTCGTCAGCAAATAACTACCGCTGAAGCTTCGCCCAGGCTTGGCCTGTTGCCTCCTGCGGGGGAAAGCCTCAAGGTACGGCTACCAATCTATCAAAATATGCTATATTGATCAATCAAAATATACTACTTTGCTGAAACGATGATAGCTATCCTGCTTTGAGGATATTCACAATACGGAGGGTGTTCACATGATCGGTTGATAGTTCTACGATGCAGGCGCTGACAACTCGCGAAACGACGCTTTTGATAGAGGGTGGAGCCAAGGTTTCCAGCCTGAAGCTGGTCCGTGTGAGGCACGAAGGTAAACGCTATTACCAGATTGAATTTGTGTTGAGTGCTCGCGGTGCTGAAAAAGCTTCCCAGTTAATCACTACCCGAAATGAGCCACACCGCTGGGCGGACCTGAATCGAGCGGTAGCATTTGTCGAGCAACTGTTCCCAGGTAACAATGAAATTCGGTTGATCGTTAAAAATCGTTAGCGATTTAACCAGCAGCACTTCCACGATCAGCGCCACGCGCAACTGCGCGCCCCGGACATCGGGCCACACCAGTATCTCCAGGCGGCGATATCCACAGCCCCGCCCGGCGCAGCCGCATGAAATCCTCCACCTCAACCGGACGACCATCCACGCGCACCACACTCAGCAGTGGCTCCAGCGCCTCCCTGGATCTGGTGACCGCATTCTCCGTCGAGCCCGGTGAACGGACCCAGCCTCTGTTTAGGCGACTTTTGATCGTTGGCGGAGGCGATCCGCCGCGCAGCCGCCGATTCCTGTCCCTCTTATCGGTGCGCCAGCGCGTAGTCGATCGCCGCACACACCGCGACAGCCTGCGCGGCATTGCATTGCTCGGGAGTCGCGCGGGGGCTGTCGGGGTAGACCTCGGTGGTGGTCTTGTAGACGCCCGGCGCGACCACCGGCGAGCCGATGATCTCGCCGTTGCCATCGGCCGGGGCGATAGGGGTGAGCCCATTCATTCACAAGGAAAAACGATTGACAACCGATTTTCTGCCAAAAACGATTACGGTTTCTTCACTTCAGAACGGGTTTTATTGTTATCGCTTTTAGTTCGTTGAGCGGTAGCCTGTGGTTTTACCTTGTTGAGGATCAGCGCTTGCTTGGCGCTTCTGATCGCCTGAGTGTCATTTGTTTCACTGCTCATCATCTTCAGCCTGTTTTTTCATTTTATCTTTCGACAGCGGTCCTGCGGAAACACCGCCGTCATCATCTGGTGAATACGGGGGAGTAACATTTTTCTTTAACACTTTCTTGGCCTTCTCTCTGAGAAGTTTTTCTTCCTCAGACATTTTACGATCATCATCTTTCATAATTCACCTCAACACCTTAAAAAGGTAGTCTGGAAAGTGCTCCGCTCCTGTTGACTCTACGTAAGTAAAATCGAGGCTCTCATAATAGCCAATTAGCGCTCTAGCGGGCCTCATGATCCTTAGTTCTTTAGCGCCCAATATTCCAGCATAAGCGGTGGCATTCATTATTGTAATAGGTACTACTCGCCTTGGGCCCAATGGATTTCCCGCTCGCGGAGCACCTTCGATAAGCTCGATCCTCATTCTGGTACTGGCATAAGACGGACGACCATAAGACAGTCCGCAGAGCTTATCGTCATACCAAATTGATAGTTCGAAGCGCTTTGGGTGGCGTTGGCGATAAATTTTGGCCGCTTCGTTCCAACTCCATTCGGCTCGCGGCCGAGAACACTCATGGTCAAGCCATATCTCCGAACATCTCAATGCCTCCGAATCGATTCCCCCCAATCAAATACTCGCATAATCACGATATATTTCCGAAAGATTCTCGGCAGTTACCTCTCGAGCAAACCGCAATTGTTCAAAACGCTTCGATGCATTTAAAAATCCAGACGGTGAAATCATTCACACACTCCTTGTTTACTGCGCCAGCCAATGAGAACGTCATTTAAATCTTAATTAACCGCCGTTTCAAGTAATAGTCAATAGCCTACCCACAGCAGAAAATCGCCAAATAGTACGATTGAACCAATTAAGGCGGCATGGTACGTGAAACAGCGGATCAACATCCCCGACTGCGACTTAGCAACTCTATAAATTCTTCAAGTCCGTTTCCAATTCGCTCTCATCGTAGTTGATGAACTGACCGTACTTACCCAAGATACCGTGGAACTCAATTTCTGAGGTACCAGTAATTTTTCCTCCCTGAACACCGTTGATTTTTTCCAGCTTGTATAGAGCTATCGCCAAGACCTCTAGCAACTCTTTCTCGTCAAGACCTAAACACTCGGCAACTTCATCATCCACGTCCAATTTCATAAACCACCCCCTTGGAGAGAATCACACTTCAATCGTTTCGCGCCACTCTAAAAATGTTGAGCTTACCCGCGCGCAATTTCTGCAGCGCGATCCTGGCCAAGTCGCGGCTCATGGCGACATCGGTACTGCACTCCTTCACCTTGATCGTGCCCACCTGATCGCCGGCGATGCCATCTTCCCAGGTCAGGGCACCGAGGATGTCACCAGGGTCCGGTCGCGATCGCGCTGCTCGAGGCCGTCATGCAGGGCCAGGGCACTGAAGCCGTACTCGCCCAGGGTATCGGCGACTTTTGATCGTCGACGGAGGCGATCCGCCGGCCGGGCCGCGCAGCCGCCGACTCCTGTTCCTCTTACCGGTGCGCCAACGCGTAGTCGATCGCCGCACACACCGCGACAGTCTGCGCGGTATTGCATTGCTCGGGAGTCGCGCGGGGGCTATCGGGGTAGACCTCGGTGGTGGTTTTGTAAGGGGCGTTGGTGATGCTCGCGCAAAGAGCGAGCTCCTTGAGCGGGTATTCAATGACACCCGGCGCGACCACCGGCGAGCCGATGATCTCGCCGTTGCCATCGGCCGGGGCGATATGGGTGACCTGCTCCACCGCCGCAATCACCGCCTGCTGGAACCCGGGCTGCGGGTTCTCGCTGTCGTCGACCAGATAGAAGCCGTCGGGAATCCCGCCCGGCTCGAACGGCTTGCCGTCGCGGGCGGCCAGCGCGGGGCGAAACTCGGTTTCGTCGGTATCGGTGGTCTCGTGCAGGTCGATATGCAACAGCGCACGATCGCGGACGGGCGCCACCAGTCGCATCAGCGCCGCCGACTCTTCAGCCGGACTACCCTCGCGGAACGAGCGGTTCGGATCGACCGCGTGCGGGTTCCAGCGATGGATGCGCTCGTAGGCCCAGGGGCTGACACAGGGCGCGACCAGCAGATTGACGCGGCCCGCGTAATCCAACCCATGCTCTTCGACGAATTGCAGCGCACCGTGTACACCGCTGGTTTCATAGCCGTGCACGCCGCCCGTCACCAGCACAACGGGCAGGTCGTCGCGCCAGTCGCGGCTGCGGATCGCCAACAGCGGATAGCTGTCGGGGCCATAGTCCAGACGGCCGTACTCTTCCACGTCGAAGCGCGGACGAAGGCGCTCGATCACGCTCAATACATCCGCCTCGTAGCTGCGTTGACGGGTCTGTCGCGACAACCACTCGGCGCGCTCCGCGTCGCCCCAGGGAGTGCCGGGGGTGCCGATTGGATAGGATGCGGGGGGCGTGTTCATAGTGCTTGTACTCCGGTGATGAGCGGGGCTGGCGGGCATTCTAGCACCCGGTCAGAAGTATTGCGGATCTCTTGACATCCTCCCCTTCCTAAAGGAAGGGGATTCCTCCGGCGAGACGCTCATGCCCGAGCGCGAGAATGTTCCTGGCCGCGTTGAGATCGCGGTTGTGCGAGGCACCACACTCGCAGCAGGTCCATTCCCTTATTCCGAGCGCTGCCCTACCTTTCGGACTGCTGCGGGGAATAACCCCGCAGCACGAGCAGCGCTGGGTGGTGTAGGACTCGTCGACCTCTTCGAACACGATGCCTGCGTGTGCGCATTTGTAGTCCAGCATCGTTTTCAATTGGCCCCAGCCGGCATCGAGCACGGATTTGGCCATGGAGGTTTTGACGAGTTGTTTAGAGCTGACATTGCCGACGAAGATGGCGGCACTACGGTCCACCAGCTTGCGACTGAACTGGTGCAGGTCGTTCTTGCGCCGGTTCCTGATCCTGGCGTGGATGGCCCTCATGCGGTGTTTCTTGCGGGCGCGCTGGGCGATGCCCAGTTTTTGCTGCTGGTCCCGGTACCAGCGGCCGGCTTCCAATTTCAGGGCCGGGTCACTGGTGGTGGCGATGTCCTTGAGACCCAGGTCGATGCCGATAGCGACCTTGCCGTGGTCAGGCTGCGGCTGAACCTCCACCGCCACATTGAAATACCAGCGCCCACGGGCGTCCTCCGAAAAACTGCCAGCCCGGAACCGGTATTGGCTGAGGCCATAGCTGTCCCAGACCTTGAAGTACAGGCCGGCATAGCGCACCTGGCCGGATACCCAGCGGGCGGCACCGGCCTTGAAGGGGACCCAGCCTAGGGAGCGGCGCACACCTCCTGAGCGGCGCCACTGCAGCTTAGCCTTGCAGAACTGCCGGCGCCGGGTGGCGAATTCCTCGGCGATGGCCTGGACGGCGGTGGAATCGATGGAGAGATAGCGGGAGCTGCCCTTGCTGTACTTCTGCAGGTCGTAGGCAGACAGCCATTGGCCGGTACGGTTCAAATGCTTGGCGGAAAGCTCGTTGTAGTAGTTCCACACCAGGTTGACGTCCCGGGCCATCTGGCGCAGGAGCTTGGTGTGTTTATCGCGCACGCGCACCTGGAGGGTTTTAATGAGCGGCATAGCTGGATATTAATCCAGTATCAAATAATCAGCAATGCTTTGCATTGCCCGCTATCCATCCCCGACCTGAAGGACGGGGCTTTCCGCGGCAAACTGGTAAATAAATGGGGGCCGGCTAATGGGTGACCCCATTTATGCTTCTGATGACGAGCGGGACTTCAATAGCGGACCTGTTGCACGGGATGTGATCCCGATGCTCAATCGGTCACTCCGAACAGGCCCAGCTGGCCATCCACCAGACTGTCGAAATCCAGTTCTATGAAGGGCAATATGGCATCGGCCACCGGCTTGAGCTGCCTGTCGATATAGTGCTGGTAATCCATCGGCGACTGACGGTGATCCACTGGCTCCGGGCCATTGAGGGTGATCACGTAACGAATCCAGCCCTTGTTCTGGTAGCGTGGCGCCAGCCCCTGCTGGCGGCGGAGTTCATCGGCCAGTCGCGCCGCGCGTACTTGGGGGGGCACGTTTTTTACGTATTGCTCCAGCTTGCGCCTGAGCCGCTTTCGATAGACCAGCTGCTCGTCCATGTCCCCGGTCCGGGTTTTCTCCACCATCGTGCGGATATAGTCGGACGGATCTTCCCCCTGAAACACCATGGCGTAGAGTTGGGTCTGGAACTGCTTGGCCAGGGCGGTCCAGTCGCTGCGCACTGTTTCCAGGCCCTTGAATACCAACTTTTCCTCGCTCCCTTTTTCCTCGCTCCCTTTCACCACCAGGCCCGCATAGCGTTTCTTGGAACCGGCCTCCGAGCCGCGAATGGTGGGCATCAAAAAGCGTCGGTAGTGGGTTTCAAATTCCAGCTCCAACTCGCACTCCAACGCCAGCTCTTCTTTGAGCTTGTGCCGCCAGCGCCCGTTGATCTCGCTGGCCAGACCCTTCCCGATCGCATCCGCCTCTTCGAGGCTGGGTCGGTCGCTCAGCCAGACAAAGATGGAATCGGTATCGCCGTAGATTACCCGATGGCCCAGTTCCTCTATCCAGCGGGCAGTCTGCTGCATGATCTCGTGACCGCGCAGGGTAATGGAGCTGGCCAGGCGCGTATCGTAGAAACGGCAGCCCCCTGAACCCAGCACCCCGTAGAAGGAGTTCATGATGATCTTGATGGCCTGGGAGCGGGCGGCATCCTGCTCCCGCTTGGCGATGTCCCGCTGGGCCCAGAGATTGGTAATGATGTCCGGCAGGAAGTGCTTGTCACGGGAAAAGCGCGCGCCGCGAAAACCGGGGATGGCATCGTCATCCGCCAGGCCCTCGACCAGTCCCATGGGGTCGATCTTGAAGGTGCGGATAATACTGGGGTAAAGGCTCTTGAAATCCAGTACCAGCACGTTGTCGTAAAGGCCCGGCCGGGAATCCATCACATAGCCGCCCGGACTGGCCAGGCCACCGTCGGCCGGCAGGTTGGGAGCCACATAGCTGCTGCGGTGTAGCCTGGGCAGGTAGAGGTTGGTGAAGGCCGCCACGGAGCCGCCACTGCGATCCAGCTCGAGGCCGGTGAGCTGGGCCCGCAGGCGCAGGTAATCCAGCAATCTGGTGTGCTGGAAAATGTCCCAGACCAGGCGGCAGTCTTCCAGGTTGTAAGCGGCCAGCTTGGGTTTGTTATGGCGAAAGTCGTGTTCAATCACGGCCAGGCGGTTGTCCACGTCTTCGGTGTCTTTGCCTCTGCCCAGCAGGGTTTGTGCCACGAATTCCAGGCTGAAACTTTCGAAGTTGTAGGTGGCGCTCTTTAGTCCGTCGATGCCGTCCAGTACCACCCGGCCCGGCAACGTCACGAAGCCCTGGCTGCCTTCCCGGCCATCCCGCCAGCGGGCATCAGCGCCACCACGCCCCAGCTTCAGGCGCAGGCCGTGGCACCCAGCCCTTTTCAACAGCAGCCGAAAATCAAAGTCCACCACCGACCAGCCGATGATGATGTCCGGGTCCAGTCGTTTGAACCTGACCTCCAGCGCTTTAAGCAGGGCCCGCTCGTCATCCACCCAGTGGATCGCGGTGCCGGCGCTCTGCGGCTGGCCCTCCGCCAAGCCCACCATTAGCACCTCCTCCACGCCATCGCCGTAGAGACCGATGGAATACAGCTCGCCCTGGCCGGAGCACTCCACGTCCAGGGAAACCACCTTGAAATCCGGCTGCACCTCGGCGCCCTTGAGGCGCACCTGGCGATATTCCGTATAGCCGTCTTTGGCCTGGGCCAAACCTTCAAAGTAGAGGCCACCCCGGGCAAAGCGCTCCATCAGGTAACGGTCGTGGAGACGAAAATCCCCTTCCAGCACGTCGATGCCGCGATTTTGCACCAGGGTCTGGGCCCGGCGGTGGGCGTCGATAGTGGGAAAATACAGCATGGCCGCTTCCTCGCGGCCAAAGGTCTGGAAGCCCAGCTGCTGCCAATCGTAGGGCACGCCGGCCAGAGCCTCGGTCACCTGGGTCCGGTCCGCCACCTTCACCATAAAGACAGGGCGCTCCCCTTCAATGACCAGCTTGACCGGGCCCTCGGGCGTGGCCAGCCAGTAGTGGATGCAGGTGCTGCCGCGCTGATCAAAGCTGTGGCGGCTGAGGAGGAATCCTTGAGGCAAGAGGCTGTTCTGGGTTGAGGTTTGGGTTGGAGCTTTTGTTGGCGATGGGCGCCATTCTACTGGATAAATGCACAGATATCAGCAATGGCCAGAGCTGGACGAGAGGGCTCTGATGGTCTGCCGTCGTCACCACGAAAGACGGGCGGCTACACGCGCCTCATCAGCGTGCAATGAAAAAGACCAGCCATTACGTTCACACAGCCGTTGAACGATACCCAGACCCAGACCATACCCGTTAGGCGACGACGCCTCGGTCAGTGTGTGCCGCTCATCAGCGTCACTACTCACCTGATTGGTGACGAATAGCACGTGCTCTTTGATGTGAATCTTGATCGGTCCCTGCCCGTCAAGCGTATGCTCGAATGCATTTCGCACCAGATTATTGACCGCGATAGAAAAAGCCTGTGAATGTCCGCAGGCAATGGGTTTTTCTAGATCATCGATTTCGACATCGATTAAGTCGATTTCAACATCGACGAACTTGCCGTTCAACAGGTGGCGCTGCTGATCTATCGCCTGGCTTATCAGCGGCATCACTGAAAACTGTTCGTCATACAACCCGTCGTCGGTTTCGCGAGCGAGGCACAGGAACATCTCAATCGTGGCTTTCATTTCGAAGGTCGCACGCCTCACTCGATCTACCACCTTCGCATCGGTCGTTGACAGATCGCTTTGTTCCAACAGCTCAAGCGCGCCTATTATCACAGTGATCGGCGTCCGCAACTCATGACTGGCTGAACCGGTAAAGTATCGCTCCCTCTCAACAAATGCGCTGATACGCTCAAGCGTCTTCTCCATGGTCCTGGCGAGCACGCCAACCTCATCATCGCCGAACCGGCTTGACTCTATGCGTTTATGATCTTCGGCCGATAGTTTTTCTGGGTCGATGTCCGCGACCACTTTAGCGAGTTGCGCGACAGGGGCGACCGCTCTACGCATCACAAGAACTCCCAGCCCGAAACCAAGAGCACCGAGCGTACCCACGACTCCGGTGATAACGAGCAGCAACCACCAATCCTCTGACGACGCAGCCTCAATCCCGGCAACGTCGAAAACCACAAATGCGTTTCGCTGTTCATTGTTGGTAGGTAGCTTTTCATTGTCGGTAGATAGCACGGCGACATGCAACTCTTCGGCTTCGAATTCGTACAACCCTTCATCTGGGTTTGTCTGCGCCCATTCCCTGAGTGATTCCGGCAAGCTACCAACCTCATCGTATCCGCGAAGGTTCGTCGTCAGAGAGGGATAGCTTTCGGCGGCACGCTGTAGCTGACTCGCCAGCACACGGTCTTCGCTCAACCTGATCGCAGAGAAGAAAGCGAACCCCCAGGCCACGCTGAGTACAGCAACACACATTGCAAATGCAATGGCGACACGCTTACGTAAACTGTACCGGTACATTACTGAGCATCCTCCGCAATTCGGTACCCGATTCGATGCACCGTATGAATTAACGGGCTATCAAACGGCCTATCGATGGCCTGCCGCAGCTTGTACATATGCGAGCGAAGCGCATCACCATCGGGGCGCTCGTCAGCCCACAACAAAGTTTCGAGATCATCGCGAGCCACAACAGACGGCGCCGTCTCCATCAAACGTTGAAGTAGTCTCATGCCAGCAGGGGTGAGATCGATGCGCCGCCCCGCGCGATGCACTTGCAGCGTGGACCGATTCATCGTCAGATCACCTACAGTTAACAGGTTGTCGGTTTTTCCGTGTCTACGTTTGTACAACGCCTGCAGTCGCGCATGGAGCTCTTGCAATGCGAATGGCTTTACCAAATAGTCATCGGCTCCCGCCCTGAACCCCTTAAGTTTATCGTCAAGCGTGTCTCTCGCCGTTAGCATAAGCACGGGCGTTTCTATTCCGGCATCAGTTCGCAGCTTTTGGCAGAAACTCAGGCCATCCATCCTTGGAAGCATGAGGTCCAGAACAATAACGTCGAACCGATTCGTCAACGCCAGGTGCATCGCGCTTATACCGTCATAGGCAAAATCCATAACATAGCTATGCTTTTCAAGATACGCGGCAATGTTCTCGCAAATGTCGCGGTTGTCTTCGACAATCAACACTCTAATCGGCACGGCACCAAGCACGTGTACCATCTGCTGCTCCCCCTTACCAGGCACGATTTACCAGGCATAGTCCAGCCGCAGGCCAATAAGCGGCTCGGCTTCGCTATCGTCTTCCACCTCAATGCCTCGGCGGTAGTCAAACTCGGAGTCGTCGCTCGACGACGCTGCCGTTACGTTGATGACATCGAGAAAGGCTGTTACATCGATAGGGCCAAATGCGCGCCGGTAGTCAACGCGAACGTTCAACGATCCGGAACCGCTATTGCGACCGACATTGCGCTCAGTGATCTCTTTCGAGAAGCGTAGAGGTTGTCCAGCTCCCAATACGTCTGAGTGAATAATAAAGACGTCGTCCGGCCTGCCGGAGAGATATTTGTAGCGCCCGGCTACCTTCCAGCGGTTGCTGATCTCCCAGGTCAGGCCGAGGGTAGCGACATGCTCGCGGCTGAATTCGGCGGCAACGTCACCGCGTCCGTCTTTCCGGTCGACTTCGGCATCGTTATAAGAGTAAGTTGCGGTAGCGTAAATACCCTCGCGAATCATACCGTTGGCCACGACATCAACGCCGTACGATGTGCCGTCACCAATGTTTGCAAAGGTTCCGCTTGCTCGATCAAGGTCTACCACCAGATTGTCGAGGTTTTGATAATAGGCTTCCGTCAACACCGACCAACTGTTGTTCGGAAAATATTCAAAACCGATACTACCGTGCGTGATTTCTTCGTTCTCAAGGTCGTTCGACTCGTTAGCGGCAAGGTCTAAAAACCGTGGCGACTGGTGAAAGAGCCCTGCAGTCGCAAAATATCTAACCGTTTTACTCGGCCGCCAATTGACGCTGAACCTGGGCGACGCGAAGCTTTGGTCTGCAAAACCGTCCCGCTCGAACCGCACGCCTGTGCGAAAATCCCAATCGCCTCGCTCAAAAAGCTGTTCTACATAACTTGCATAGCTCGTTTCCTTCTGAATCAGTGAAGAGTTGATGTTCGCGGGCGTCAGAACAATATAACGCTGATCTGGGTCTGGTCTAAAATCATCGTCGTCGTAGACAAATCGGACCCAATCGCCATCCAAGACGGTGTCATAGTCCAGTTCAATTTGCGTTACTCGAACGCCGGCACTGAACACGCCCCATTGATTCACTGTCTCGAAGTCGCTTCGCCAGCCGATCTCTGTCTCATCTTCACCGATGGTAATAATGTCTTCCCGCACCGGAAAGCTGGACGCGGGCGATCCCGCAGGTACCAGATCAGGAAATGATTCACCCTCTGAACTAATCTTGTCGCTTGTGCGGTAGTAAATCTTGTTGGTCAAGACAGCTTCTTCACCGATCAATGATCGCAATGTCAGACCGTACAAATCACTATCCTGTTCAGAATCTTGAAGCGCAGCATCTTCGAAATTGATCGACTCGAAAACGTGAGTCACGCCGCGGGTATAGTCTTCGCGTGTATCTATCAGTAGAATTTCGAACGTGTGGTTCTGGTTGATTGGTATGACCGACTTTACGATGATGTCTCTTAAGACAGGCTCCCCAATATCGAGTTCTTCGATAGTTTCAAAAAAAGCGCCGAAATCCAGTCGTCGAGCAGAAACGAGCAACGTAGAGTCTTCCGTGATACCGGTAGGGCCGTCGTAACCAACTTCATAGCCCGCAAGGTCGAGGCGCAGACTTGCTGAAGGGCTTGGATTGCCATCGGCGACTTCCAGTTTGAGTAGCGATGCTGCCCGGCCGCCATAAGCCGCACTCCACCCACCCGGTGAAAATTCTGCACCACTGATAACGTTCGGTGCGAAAATCGAGAAACGGCCGCCACCACCGACATCTTCTTCTTCACCCAGAGTCGCATCAAAGTGTATCGCTTTGTCAAAGGGAAAATCATCAACGAATAGCAAATTATCTCTTGGGCCACGGCCGCGTACGCTAAAGCTCGCGAATTCACTGGCGGATGCCAGGCCAGGTAAACCATCCAGCGAGAGGAGCGGATCTGCACCGCCGCCAACAGCACTTCGCAACGCTTCTCTATCGAGATAGGTGCTGTTAACTGATAATGCTTCAGCTTGCTGTCCGAGAACCGCCACCTCCTCAATTGCCTGCCCCCCAAGCTCGAATTCAAGCTTGATATTTTTGCGCGTAACCACGCGTACGCTTGGCTCATACAATGCATTGAACCCGCCTTTGGCTACCCTCACCGAGTAGAGGCCGGGGTCGAGCTGTTCAACGACGATGCGACCTTGTGCGTCGGTTTCTACAGATCGCGTGGAATTGGTTTCCCGTTCCTCGATCGTGACCTCCACCGCTGAGAGTGGCCGGTCAGTGTTCTGATCTCTGACTACGAAAGTCAGCGCACCGGGCGCCTCTGCTGCCTGGGTAAAAAGTGGAAATCCAATCAGGAGCGCCGATAGAGTCAACCGCGATACCCGTCTCAATTGCCTGCTCATATTGCTATCCCTCCAACAATCTGCCGTTTTTATTTGGTGAAACGCTGGGAGGTTAGCAGCACCAATGTGACTAAAAAGTCGCTGAAATGTGAAAACAACATCAGAGCCCGGATGCCTACAGCTGGTTCAGCTCAAGGGAAATACTGGCACCAGGCTATTTAATGCGGTGTGCGGGACGTTTTGAAACGCTACTTGCGCCTCATTCTTTTCCTGTCATTCGTGTATATCTAGACTTTAGAACGCACCAGGCCGCCAGCGGCCACTTTTTAACCGCTAGAGCCCCAATGCAACTCCGTTCACTTGTTTAAAAGACCCTTTATTTTACTTCCTCTATCCGCTAGCGGATAAAAAACCACCAGATGGCGACTCGAGTTTCCTGCATGTCGCATTCCACCAGCCGCCAACACTAACGTGCCGTAATGAATGAATGGGGTCACCCATTAATGGGACCATGTCAAATGTAAGGCCTGACTCCGTGATCCTTAGGTAAGGCCTGACCCCGTGATCCTTAGGCCTGACCCCGTGATCCTTTGACCCCGTGATCCTTGCAGGCCATGTCAAATATAAGACCTAACCTTGTGCTCTCTTTGGCCCTGTGCTCTCTTCATCTATCTGAACGGATGATATGGGAACGGGAGTCTGGTAGACCACTTAATATTCCCAGGGTAGATTGAATCAGGACTTACTTCTATAAACCAGACTTGTTATTCTAAGCAATGATAGCAGCCTAGCTTCTAGTGCAGGAAATCAAACGAGAACCATTAAATGGCAAAGCTAAAGCCTAGGGCCCGGATTATCCGAACAATTGGTGACCAGCTAATCAGCGGTCCTGAAGCTGCGATAATCGAATTGGTCAAGAATTCATATGATGCTGAAGCAACTTATGCAAAGGTCAAGTTTGGATATTCCGATATGGAAGGCCTCTCCATCATCGTTAAAGATGATGGTCATGGAATGACCTATGAAGAAATTGTTGACAATTGGCTCGAACCTGCCACAGATGCGAAGATTAAGAACCTTTGGTCCCGAAGCGGGGCCAGAAGACTTTTAGGCGCCAAAGGCATTGGCAGATTTGCAGTATCGAGATTAGGCGAAATAAGCTTACTGACTACCACTGCAGAGAATACCGAAACCGGAAGTTTGGAGCGCAGCAGTATCTGTGTAGATTGGTCTTCCTTTACCGCTGAAAAATATCTTGAAGATATAGATCTGGATATAGTGAAGGAAAGCGTTGAAAAAAGTACTGCCACAGGCGTAGAAATTGAAGTAGCTCAACTACGTGAAGTTTGGACCAAAAAACAGCTAGAACATCTTATCATCGAACTCAGAAGATTGTCTCACCCCAGAAAAGAAGATAAGTTTTCAATTTACCTGGATATTGAGTGCTTTAACGAAAATAACTCAACCTTTGATGGCGCCACTATTTTTAATCAGCAGAATAGTAGTCTTCATATATCCACAGAAGCTGCGCTCGAGGGTGAAGATAAGCATCTCATTCAGCCGTATGAGGTTGGAGAAATTACCGACTACAGACTGGAAGGCCACTTTTTAAACGATGGCACGTTTCAGGGGATATTTCAGATCCAGCGTGGTGATAATGCGGCTCAACCTATCGAGCTACCTCCATTGGCGCTGCAAGAAGGAGAACGTTCTTGTGGCCCAGTAAAAATTCGGCTAAATATTTTTGATAAAGAACCAGACTCGATAGAAAAATTATTCGGAAGAATGCAGCTGAATTTTTCAAATTTTGGAGTGAGAAACGCTAGAAAAATCCTCAGGGATTTTTCTGGCGTTTCAATTTCCAGGAATGGATTTCGAATTAGGCCATATGGCGACCCAGATTTTGATTGGTTAGGGTTACAAGCAAAACGTGTTCAGGAACCATCAAAGCGACTGGGTTCAGATCAGGTTTCCGGCTATGTGGAAATTGAAGATGAGATTGAGTCAGGAATTATTGAAAAGAGCAGCAGGGAAGGTCTCGAAGAAAATGGAGCATACCGGCGACTTAAATCTCTAATCTATCAACTTTTACCGCACATTGAGGAACGACGATTTGATTTCCGGGAAAAAGCAGGCATTGGAAGAAAGCCTGCAACCAACCTGGAAAAGGCTCGCGAGGCGTCGAAGCTGAAACAAGTCAGTAAAGCGCTGGAGAAAGTGCCCCAGGAATACAGATCCAAGCTAGTTGCGGCAATTGATAAAGACGCGATGGCAATCAACGACATGCTGGACGAAGTCGACGCTTATCAGAAGCTACTACAGTCACGGTCTGCACTTGGACTGGTTGTCGCAGAGGTTATCCATGAGGGGCGTCGTCGGCTAGATCCAATGTTAACCTCCGCAAAAACATTAAAGGCAGATCATAAATATGCTTTCGAAGATAGCAAAATTGGAGAGCTATACCGGAGAAATTTTCCTACCGAGATTGAAACTTTGCTTTCCGGTGGGACAGCTTTAGCCAAACTTTTTAAGAGACTTGACCCGATTTCAGGTCGAAGGAGAGGTAGACCCACCAATTTCAAGGCTGAAGAAGTATTGGATGATGCTCTATCAATTCTCCAGAACAAACTTGGCAGTGATGGAATCGAGGTGAAGTGTGATTTCCCTGCAGGAATTAAGTGTTACGGCTATCGAGAGGACTTGAATGCAGCGTTTTTGAACATTATCGAAAATGCAGCTCATTGGCTGTCAACTGTCGAGGGGGGAGAGAGACAGCTAGCAATCGATGCTAGAAGCGACAAAAACAAGGCCTTTATTTCTATTTCAAATAGCGGCCCGGAAATTGATGAAGCATATCAAGGCAGGCTGTTTGATGCGGGGTTTTCCCTCAAGTCGGACGGCAACGGCTTGGGACTAGCTATTGCAAGAGAGGCCTGCAGGGCCAGCAATGGTGATTTGTATTTAGATGCAGACGCCGTACATACAACTTTTATTATTGATTTTCCTTTAGGTGGTTAGAGATGGATGGGGCCAGACTATTAATAGTTGAAGATGATGCTGCACAAGTAGATACATGGAAAAGGCAAATTGAAAGAAACAATGCAAAAAATGAGGAGAACTACAGCGCAGATTACGCTTCATCTTATGAACAAGCGGAAAAATTAATAAATAGTAATAAATACGATGCAGCTATCGTTGATATTAGGCTGGAAAATCCTATTGGAGTACAGGAAGCGACCACAGAAGGAAATGACGTTAGAGATCTCTTGCTGCGCTCAGAAATAGTCTTAGTTGCTCACGTGACCGGCGAACCTGATGCAGTAAATATTGGTGATGCACATTACAAGGGTCTCGTGCGAATTTTTACCAAGGCTGACTCTTCAGAAGAAAGATCAGTTCATGAGGAGGTTCTATCTTGGCTGAGAGAAAAGTCCGACATCATCGAAGCCATGAAAACTGTTAAGTCCAATATTGCCTCAAAAATGGCCGACCTTTTCTATGCTTCAATTTGGCCAAGATGGCCGGGCTGGAAATCAGCAAGCGACGAGAATGGCGACTTTATTTCCTCCAGCATCACCCGCCATATAACTTCGCACCTGTATTCAAAATTTCTTGAGGAGGGAGAAGGTAAAGTTCATCCGGAAGAGTGGTACTTTCAGCCACCATCACAGGATAGATTTCATACCGGAGACATCGTTAAAATTGGTGATTCTCATTATATTCTTGTTACTCCTCGCTGTGACCTGGAGAGGCTTTCTCCCGGCAGCACTCTGCTATTTTCCAAGATGAAAATCGCAGAGTGCTGGACTGAAGAAAAGAAGAAGGTAGATGAAAAAGTTGCCGGATTGACCAGTCAACTTAAAGGGGCAAATGAACAACGACAAACAAAACTGAAAAAAAAAATAGGCGAAGCGTACTCGAGTTTCAGAAAGAAATACTATGGGCACCAAGATGGAAATTTCAGCCTGCACTTTTTACCTGAAATTACGAAACCATTCGAAGACGCCCAAGGTCCTTTTTTCGTCGATTTTAGTGACATAACAACCATTGTAATTGGGAGCGGCAGGGAAGAAGAGCTCGAAAAAATTGCCGCGTTATCCCCTGAGTTTGTTCCCGCTCTAGTTCAGCGACTTGGGGTATTTATGAGCAGAATAGGTTCGCCAGACTATAGCCATTTTTAATGAATATAGCTGAGTTTCAGTAGAGAAGTGCTTACTCTCTTCTCTACTGGATAAGCTGAAATACTATACCTGCGATCTGCCTAGCTAGATAAGGTGGGACAGCATTACCGACTTGCACATATTGCTGGGTCTGGTTTCCTTCAAAGCAATAGTTGTCAGGAAATGTCTGAATTCTAGCTGCCTCCCTAACAGTCAGGCTTCGACATTGCTTTGGATCATAGTGAATAAAGTAATGGCCGTCTCGGCCTATATGGCTCGTGATTGTTGTCGCGTAACGGTTTTTTATCTGCACCCTAAATCTATCTGAAAACTTACCGCTATCCCAGCTTTTGTGTTTTGGGGCTAAAAAACCAGGGAATTCGCTCTTTGTTGGGGATGGATTCCTGTCCCTCCTGTTTAGTTCCGCATAGCTGGCGCAGAACATGTATCGCTGAAGGTCTGACCTCATATGACCCCGGGCGTAGTGGTTAAGAATTCCTCCCAATGAGCTGTCTAGATAGAAATTTGCAAGCTTTTCATTTTCGAGGGATGAGTTAAGGTTGTATTTTAAGAATCTTTTATGCCCTCTTTTTTTCCGGGGAACAGTCAGATTGTTAGCTACGCTTAGCACTTTCTCAGCGAGCTCACTCCTACCACTAGAGAAGAGTTTGCCTGCCAAGTCAAAGCCAACTTCCTGGACAATTTTTTTCCATGACTCAGGAGAGTCTTCTTCTTTAGATACACCACTTCTTACATTTGGCAAATCGCCAATAACGTCTTTAACATGGACCTTCCGTCCTGGCACCAGGGTTCTTGGTGTCTTTTTTAATGCCAGATCCTTTCGAACCCCCAATAGGATAACCCTATGCCTTGACTGCGGCACCCCGTAATCTTCAGCTTTGATTACATAATCATTCAAATCCTGATAATTGGGATAGTTATCAGAAGCCAACTTATTGTCAGGTTCTTTAACCAATGAATATATATAGTAATGTTGCTTAGTAGTTGTTCCTTGAGTCAGCTCTAAAGCTGCGCCGGGGCATTCCAAGTCTTTCAAAATTTTGGGGAAAATAGGTTCTCCATGAACCTTCGCTGTCACTAATCCGCGCACATTTTCCATTACAAAAACTTCGGGCTGCACTTCTGCCAATACTTTCAGGTATTCCTTGTACAGGAAATTCCTGCGATCGTCCTCCGCGATGTACCCCTTCAAGCTACTATTCTTCACCCGCCCCATAACTGAGTATGCCTGGCAGGGAGGGCCTCCTATAACAACGAATGGACCGTCATGAGCCCTTTTGATCTCTTTGAGGCGGCCAAATACTATTCGGTCGTGTTCTGCATTACCTAGTTCTTTGGGACCGTATAATGTTTCTTTTCTGGCACTTTCCCATTCTTCAGGATAGGAGTTGGATAGGTGACTAGTGCCAAGCCTCTCGTCCCTTAAATATTCGTAGTATTCCTTGGGTACTCCTTTTCCAGAGAACTTTCGATAAAATGACCTTAATGTGAGAGTCTTGTGGGCGCTTTCCTCTTTTTCTACGGAAATCTTGATCTCGAAAGGATGATAATTTTCCACTTTTAAAGATGAGAAGCCTTCCCCAAGTCCGCCAGGGCCGGCAAATAGGTCAATTACAGCAATATCTTTGTTCATTTATTGATCATTAAGCATATAATAGCGGATTAGAATACCAGTAATTTCAGCTTATTCCAGGAGCAAAATTGGATGGTAGATATTGTTGATAAATCAACCAGGTCAAGGATGATGTCTGGCATCAGAGGGAAAGACACTAAGCCAGAAATTGCTATCAGGAAGGCGCTGTTTCGAGAGGGATTTCGATATAGGATTCATTACAGGAAGTTGCCAGGAAAGCCAGATCTTGTCTTTCCTAAGTACCGGGCGATCATTCTGATCAATGGATGCTTCTGGCACCGACATAATTGTCATTTGTTCAAATGGCCGTCAACTCGCGTTGACTTTTGGAGAGAGAAGATAAATTCCAATGTTGCAAGGGATGCAAAGAACCTCGCCATTTATGAAAGTTTGGGTTGGAAGGTTATGACAGTGTGGGAATGTGCTGTGAAGGGGCGGACACATTTGTCCACTGAAGAGATTGTTTGCATCATAATCAATTGGCTACAGTTTGACTCCAAAAGTGCTGAGATTGCAGGTCGTTAGTTCCGTTTGAGTCGAATGTAGGGGCTGTGCTCATTTCATTGCGCTCTCTTGATACGCAAATTTGCCAATTTAATTCAATTTAACAAACATAAAAAAGCGAGCCGGAACCTAACCCGCTTTTTCAGCTTCCGAAATCAGCTTAAACAGTACTCACAGATTTTCGCTGACCCTCCTGCAAACCGGACTAAAAGCACTCCCCAGACACCCGCACCCACCCTTCCATCAGAACCCGCGCACTGCGGCTCATTATCGCCTTGGTGGCAGTCCATTGTCCATTGACGACTTCTGCTTCCGCACCGACCCGCAATGTGCCGGACGGATGGCCGAAAGTAACGGCATTGGGCTCCCCTCCCCCAGCGGCCAGATTGACCAGGGTGCCGGGGATGGCGGCAGCGGTGCCGATAGCCACGGCGGCGGTGCCCATCATGGCGTGGTGCAGTTTGCCCATGGACAGGGCGCGCACCAGCAGGTCGATATCATCCACTACCACTTCCTTGCCACTGGATGCCACATAGCCCTGGGGCGGCGCGACGAATGCGACCTTGGGGGTATCCTGGCGGTTGGCTGCGTCTTCCACCTTGTCGATCAGGTCCATTTCCACTGCGCCATGAGGTGCGCCGTGAATCATGTTTCGTCCACGATTTCGGGTTCCGAGCTGAGCTGCAGGCTTCCCTATAGAGTCCCCAATTATCCTCAGATTTTTTCTGGCTAAAAATTGGCTTTTTGCAGCGCGATCATCTTTTCAAATGGCCGCAGCATGACCTTAAAATCCCGCTCCGGCTCCAGTTGCTGCATAGTTATCACAATGCTTTCCAAAGTCGACAGGCTGTTCGCAAGCGAGGAATGCCGAATCTGGTAGTTGGAACCCCACTCTCCTGCCAAACTGATCCGGGGCAACTGCTGCAGCGCCGGGTGGAGGTGGAGCATTTTCTTGGACTTCCGCCAAGTAGCGTCGATCACCACCAGTTGTTCCAGATCCTCGGGCTGCAGCGTGCCAGGCTCCATCTGCTCTACTTCCGGCAGCCAGCTCAGGAAAGGGTACAACAAGGCTGAACGGGGAGTCAGCAGCTGTGCCAGCTCTGCCTCGGACAGGCTTTCCGCCACCACCAGCTCACTATTCTTCAGACACAGGTGCGCCATACGCCCGGTGTTGAACGGGTGCTTCTGTTCCAGGGGGTGCTGTATGATCAGCACCTCAATTCGATTGGCGATCTCGACCAGTGCGCTGCAGTAGCAGACCTTCAGCGGGCGTTGGCAGGTTGGGCAGGTTTGGCGCGGCATAGATGACTGAAGATCAGGATTTTTCGGGGCACTCATTCTCGGCGCAGTGGCTTTCCGAGGCGGAGATGCCGTTGGCCAACAAATTCTACCGCATGCACAAATTCCGCGGCAAAGCGCGGCGGAATGAGCCGTGCATGGTCGTTCGGGGCGATCAGGGGCAGATTGTTGCCTGTGGTTGTCTGAGGAAGCTGGCGGATTGCCAGTTGCTGGCGGGGGTGGCTGTGGCGGAGGAGTTTCGTGGTCGAGGTGTAGCGCGACTGTTATTGAGGGGTATGGCGGGGGCGTTTGACGGGAGTACTTTTACCTTTCCGTATAGGCATTTGGTGCCATTCTATGAATCTTTGGGGTTTGTGGTGGTTGATGAGGCTGGGCAGCCTTCTGCGATCATTGACCGCTTCCAGACCTATGTGAAACAGGGGCGGGATATTCTGATTATGAGATATCAAGGGGCGCCGCGGTAATTTGCTAAGCCCGTTGATTTCGGCAGGTTCAGCGGTACTGGATGCCGGATCAAGTCCGGCATGACGAGTATTCAAGGACTTGGGCCCAGTTTTCCACCGTTGACCGCTTCCAGACCTATGTGAAACAGGGGCGGGATATTCTGATTATGAGATATCGAGGGGCGCCGCGGTAATTTGCAAAGCCCGTTGATTTCGACGGACTCAGCGGTACTGGATGCCGGATCAAGTCCGGCATGACAAGTATTCAAGGACTCGGGCCCAGTTTTCCACCGTTGACCGCTTCCAGACCTATGTGAAACAGGGGCGGGATATTTTGATGATGAGATATCAAGCGGCGCCGCGGTAATTTGCTAAGTCCGTTGATTTCGGCGGGTTCAGCGGTACTGGATGCCGGATCAAGTCCGGCATGACGAGTATTCAAGGGCTCGGACCAGCTTTCTCAGGGACGGGATATCGTGTTGCAGCAGTGGCAGAACTTTGTTTCCACGGTTCTACAAGCCGAATGACCAAGGTATCGGCCTGTGATACGCTTTGGTGGAAGCTTACGCCAACCCCCTATGAGTAGAAGGGTCGGCACGGCGCAAGAAAAACAAGATCAAAGGAACCTTCCGATGGAATCCAATCCGTATAGTGCACCAACTTCCGAACTGACTGCCGCAACTGATGATCTCATTTCCGGCGACTTCCAGCGCTTCAGCGCCTGGTGGGTATTTATTCTCTCAATTGTTACCTTGGGAATTTACCCTGTTTACTGGATTTGCACCCGCGCCCAAGTGGTCAACCGCATCCACGACAATCCGATCGCTCCCGCCTGGTTCTACCTGATGGCAATATTTTGTGCACTGACCTTCTTGGCAGGGTTTATCATCCCTGAGATGGGCATTTTTTATCTGATGGTGTACATCGGCTATATAGTGACTTACCTCGCGAGCCTGTTTAAAGTCAAAAACCGCCTGCAGGATCTCATGAGTCAGAGCACCGGCTCTGCCTATCGCCTGGGCCCGGTCATGACTTTCCTGTTCAACAGTATCTACTTGCAATACAAAATCAACGAGTTTATCGACCAGAGCCAGCAATCAGCTGACAAGTAACCCATTCCCTCCGGGCGTTTCCCTTTGCCGCACGGCTTCGCGCGGCAATTGGCAAAGGCGGCCGGCGCACCGTGGGGCGGGAAATCCCGCCCTGCTCTCCTTAGAAAGAATCGCCTGGGACCCGCACCCACCCCTCCATCAGAATTCGCGCGCTGCGGCTCATAATGGCCTTGGTGGCGGTCCACTGGCCGTTGGCGACTTCCGCTTCGACGCGCAGAGATGCCAAACGGGCACCCAAGCCCTTGACGATGGTATCCTTTACAGGCAATCTGAACAAAATTCAACCAGAGGATGGCGGCCTGGGAAAAACGATCCAGATGCCAGGCGACCACTTTGAGGACTCAAGCGAGAGTCGAGTGTTCGTATATGTGGTGCCATCCAAGGAATAACTGGTTTATTCAATGCCGACCATCACCAATCTCCACAGTGGTTCAATCTCCGTACTCGATTATCGCTGTACCGCAGAGCCCGGCGACGAGCCCTTTTGGGAAGTTCACCACTATCATTCCGTTTCCTATGTTCGCAAAGGCAGCTTCGGCTGTTGCGTCCGGGGCAAGAACTTTGATCTCGTGGCCGGTTCAGTATTCGTGGGCAGAGCCAATGACGAATATATGTGCACACACGATCATCACAACGGTGGTGACGAATGCCTGTCGTTTCAACTGATTCCCGAGTTGGTGGAATCTATTGCTCCGGGTTTTCAGGGTTGGACCGTGGGTGGCGTGCCTCCGTTGACGGAATTGATAGGACTCGGCGAGCTGGCCCAGGCCACAGCGGAAGGTCACACTGCACTTGGAGTCGAGGAAGTGGGCATGATGTTTGCTGCACGCTTTGTGGAGCTGATCGCGGGTCGTGGCAGGAAGCCTGTTAAGCTGCGTCCACTGGACCGCCGTCGCGCCGTGGAATCGGCATTGTGGATCGACGAGTCCGCCGAGCGAACCCTTCATCTGGATACTTTGGCCCGGGAAGCGGGCTTGAGCCCATTTCACTTCTTGAGGATGTTCAGCAAAGTCCTGGGCGTCACGCCACATCAGTACCTGATACGTTCCCGGTTGCGCCGGGCTGCGCGCCTTTTGTCCACGGATGACCGAACGATTACGGATGTCGCATACGATAGCGGCTTCGCGGATGTGTCAAATTTTGTTCGCACTTTTCACCGGGCTACCGGTGCGTCACCGGCAAGATTCCGCCAGGCTGCTCGGGGTAACCGCAATATTTTCCAAGAACTCTTCCCGCAGGGCTTCTAACATCACGCTTTCGAGTAATCCTTGGAGCATGTGATGACACAAAACTGTATTAGCCCGACACCCAAAAGCCTTGTATTGCGCCTGAAACAGGAGGACTCCCATGGCCTCAATTCGTAAAGAAATCACCGTTGACGCTCCTGTTGATGTCATTTGGGATGCTCTGCGGGATGTCGGTGCACTGCATACGCGCCTGGTACCGGGCTTTGTCACGGACACGAAACTTGAACCCGGCGCACGTATAGTGACGTTTAGCAACAGGCAGGTAGTTCGGGAGCTTATTGTCGACGTAAATGACACAGACCGGCGCGTTGCCTGGGCTGTCACGGACGAACCCTTTCGCCACTACAATGCATCGGCGCAGGTATTCGCCGACCCATCTGGTTCCAGTCGCTTTGTCTGGATCGCCGACCTGTTGCCAGATGAGTTAAAGGACCACGTCTCCGCGATGATGGATGCCGGTCTCGGTGCCATTAAAACTAAATTTGATGGCTCGGGAGTATAGGCGAAGGAGGTGATGTGAAGGTCTATACCCTCTTCGATACGATGCTGGGGTATTGCGGCATAGTGTGGACAGCGCCCGGGTCGGTGGGCGCTTTCCCGGTAACCGCTTTTCAACTGCCCGAGGCAACACCACTCCTGACGGAAGCCCGAATTGAAAGGCGCTGGGAGGCAAAGAGAGCGCAGAGTGTCCCCCTCCCATACAGAAAATCATCAGACGGGTGAAGCTCCATCTCAGTGGGGAAGCCCAGGATTTTAGTGATATCGAGCTGGACCTGGACGGGGTTGGTAAGCTTGCAAAAGCAATTTACCAAGCCCCACGCGCCATCCCCGCTGGACAGGCGACAACCTATGGCCAACTGGCGGAAGCAGCAGGTTGCGCAGGTGCCGCACGCACCGTTGGCCAAGCTATGAGCAGGAATCCGGTCCCGCTGATTATTCCCTGCCACCGCGTCATTGCCGCCGACAACAGGCGGGGAGGCTTCTCCGCTCACGGCGGTTTGACGACCAAAGCGAAAATGCTCGAGATCGAAGGAGTAACCCTCGGCCGCCCCGTCACGGTTCGGACCTGAAGCAACCAATATTGGCACAACCCGGCTCGGAGGGTAGCCATGGGGAAAGCTTTACAGCTCCAGCGGAACCCGCACCCACCCTTCCATCAGTATCCGCGCACTGCGACTCATAATGGCCTTGGTGGCAGTCCACTGGCCATTAGCGATTTCCGCTTCCGCACCGACGCGCAATGTGCCGGACGGGTGGCCGAAGGTGACGGCGTTGCGCTCCCCTCCTCCGGCAGCCAGGTTGACCAGGGTGCCGGGAATGGCGGCGGCGGTGCCGATGGCGACGGCGGCGGTGCCCATCATGGCGTGGTGCAGTTTGCCCATGGACAGGGCGCGTACCAGCAGGTCGATATCACCGGCCGCGACTTGCTTACCGCTGGATGCCACATAATCCTTGGGCGGCGCGACGAAGGCGACCTTGGGGGTATGCTGGCGGTTGGCTGCGTCCTCGACCTTTTCGTTCAGGCCCATTTCCACTGCGCCATAAGCACGAATGGCTTCGAACATGGCCAGGGCCTTGTCGTCGCCGTTGATGGCTTCCTGCAGTTCGGCGCCGGTGTAGCCGATATCCGCGGCGTTGACGAAAATCGTCGGGATGCCGGCGTTGATCATGGTGGCTTTCAGGGTTCCTACGCCAGGCACTTCCAGTTCGTCTACCAGGTTGCCGGTGGGGAACATGACTCCCTTTCCACCTTCGTCTTCGGGGCCGTCCGCCGGTCCATAAACTATGGCTGCGTGGGACACGCCTTACTCGTCTCACGCAGAATAGGCCGGGATGTTTATCCTGGGAAAGATCAGTACGTAACCCTGGATTGAATTCAACCTCCGGGGCGGCCACCAATACAAAGAAGCCGAAGTCTGGTTTCGGCCGGTTAGGGGCGGGTGTTCATGTATTGTCCTTGAGCACTTGCTCGCCCTTATTGGTGAGGCAGTACTTTTGCAGGCGGCTGCTGGGTTTGTCCGGCAGGGTCATTTCGATCAGTCCCATAGAAATCAAGCGTTTGATCTGCTTATTCAGTTCACCGGAAACGCTTTGGTGGCCCAGTTCACCGGCCAAAGCGGCCTTGCCCATTGGCTGTTCGGCAAGCAAAGGCAGGATACGGGACGCCAGCCGTGACTCTAGCCGTGACTCTAGCCGTGACTCTAGCCGTGACTCTAGCCGTGACTCGGGCTGCGACTGGGTCACAAACTGGGACTGAGCGAGCGGAACGATAAGGCGCAGGCGGTTGGCAACCTCCTCTATGCGAGGCTCCGGCAGCCCCTGGGCAGCGGCTTCGGCAAAGATGCGAGGAATGCCGCTGCCCCACTGCTCTACAAGTTTCAGCTCGCGAAATACCCTGGCGATCACCGGATTGCGGATCATGGAAACGCCGCGTCTCATGTCCTCGATGGTCATGCCGGGCATCAGCATGCCGGGACTTTCGATTTCAATGCGGTCGTCAAAGAAGGCGATGCGGATCGGCGAGCCACGTTGAGAGTAGTCACTGTGTACCAGCGCATTGATGATCGCCTCCCGCAGGATAGTGAGCGGTATGCTCCAGTGGTCGGTGCGGCGCATGCCAGCGAATTCGGCACTCTTGAAGGCGTGCTTCTTGAGAAACAGCTCGATACTGTCCACTGCCTGGGGCAGATGATCATGGAGTTCAGCCTGGTCGAAGATGTCCACCTTGTCGGTGCCACGAAAACGCCCACACTGAATCCAGGCATCATCAAAATGGAGATTTCGCTGTTTGCCGAACAAGAGCACTGCACCCTGACTGGGCACCCAACGGCCCTGATGGCGTACCAGCAGCTTGAGGGTAACCAGTTTCTGTTCATCCAGGCGAATATCAGCACCGAACTGCTGTTGCATGGCATCCTGGTCGAGATCGTCCAGGCTGAGCTCCGGCATGGGCATGGCATCGAAGGTTTCACCCATTGCCTGGCGTTGCAGCTCGGCAATCAGTTGCGGGTCAGCTCGCCGGTTGCTGGAGCCGATGCGCACCAGAACGCCCTGCTCTGGCCCTTTGGCTTTGAGGTAGTGGGGCCGCGAGCTGCTCAGGAATACTTCAACACGCAGCAGGGTTTTGTCCGCGAAAGTCAGCAGTTCGATGCTGGGCAACAGACGAGGAGCAATACTGTCTGCAATCAGGCTGGTAAGCCGCTCCTCTTCAGCCAGCGGGTCTTCCACTCCGACAATGCCGCCGTCATCGGCTACGCCAATAATCAGCTGGCCGCCCGCAGTATTGGCAAACGCTACCAGGGTCTTGAGTAGCGGCAATGGTGAAGAAAGGTCGCGCTTGAATTCAAGCTGCTTTCCCTCAGGCTGCTGCAGCAGTTGACTGATGTCCATGTTAGCTGTGGCCTGTGATTCATGGTCGTCGTTGTCACATTTAACGCAGGCGCATGAGCTTGCCGGTACACACTGCGGTAACTAGTTTCCGTTCAGAAACGCGTAAACCAGTTGAAAATTTACGCGTTGCACCTCCTCGACCGCGAGATCCGCGGGTGCGACACAAAGTTTACACCCGGCAAAGCCACCTTAGAAGCAATCACCGGGTACCCGTACCCAGCCCTCCATCAGCACCCGCGCGCTGCGGCTCATAATGGCCTTGGTGGCGGTCCATTGTTCGTTGACGACTTCCGCTTTCGCGCCGACACGCAAGGTGCCGGACGGATGGCCGAAGGTCACGGCGTTGCGCTCCCCTCCTCCGGCGGCCAGATTGACCAGGGTACCGGGGATGGCGGCGGCGATGCCGATAGCGACGGCGGCGGTGCCCATCATGGCGTGGTGCAGTTTGCCCATGGACAGCGCGCGTACCAGCAGGTCGATATCACCGGCCGCGACTTCTTTACCACTGGATGCCACGTAGTCCTTGGGCGGCGCGACGAATGCGACCTTGGGGGTATGCTGGCGGTTGGCTGCGTGCTCGACCTTTTCGATCAGGCCCATTTCCACTGCGCCATAAGCACGAATAGCTTCGAACATGGCCAGAGTCTTGTCGTCGCCGTTGATGGCTTCCTGCAGTTCGGTGCCGGTGTAACCGATATCCGCGGCGTTGACGAAAATCGTCGGGATGCCGGCGTTGATCATGGTGGCTTTCAGGGTTCCTACGCCAGGCACTTCCAGTTCGTCTACCAGGTTGCCGGTGGGGAACATGGCCCCCTCGCCGTCGGCGGGGTCCATAAACTCGATCTGGACTTCGGCCGCCGGGAAGGTGACGCCGTCCAGTTCGAAGTCGCCGGTCTCCTGCACTTCGCCGTTGGTGATGGGCACGTGGGCGATGATGGTTTTGTGGATGTTGGCCTGCCAGATGCGCACGGTGCAGATGCCGTTTTCCGGAATGCGGTCAGGATCGACGAAGCCGCTGTTGATGGCGAAGGCGCCGACGGCGGCGGTGAGGTTGCCGCAGTTGCCGGACCAGTCGACGAAGGGCTTGTCGATGGAGACTTGGCCGAAGAGGTAGTCGACGTCGTGATCGGGCTTTTCGCTCTTGGACAGGATCACGGTTTTGCTGGTGCTGGAGGTGGCGCCGCCCATGCCGTCGGTCTGTTTGCCGTAGGGGTCGGGGCTGCCGATTACGCGCAGGAGGAGTTTGTCGCGGGCTTGGCCGGGTACTTGTGCGGCTTCCGGGAGATCCTGCAGGCAGAAGAAGACGCCTTTGCTGGTGCCGCCGCGCATGTAGGTGGCGGGGACTCGGATTTGGGGAGGATGAGTCATTTATTCACTCTCGGATTTGTTTTGTGTCGGGTGCACCGGGCCGGGTTTGCTGCCAGATCCGGTGTTTGACGGCGCACCCTACGGTGTTCTTTTGTCATTCCGGCGCAGGGAATCCAGCTCAGTGGTACCTGGATTCCGGATCGAGTCCGGCATGACGATGTTCGAACTTAGGCGCTCGCTTCGGCTTCCAGGAAATCCTTGGCGAAGCGCTGTAGTACGCCGCCGGCGCCGTAGATGGAGACCTCTTCCTGAGTGTCCAGGCGGCAGGTGACCGGCACATCGATGCTCTCGCCATTCTTACGATGGATGATCAACGTCAAGGTTGCGCGCGGAGTCCGCTCGCCGATGACGTCGAAGGTCTCGGTGCCGTCGATGCCCAAAGTCTTGCGGGTGGTGCCCGGCTGGAATTCCAGCGGCAGTACGCCCATGCCGATCAGGTTGGTGCGGTGGATGCGCTCGAAGCCTTCGGCTACGATGGCTTCCACACCCGCCAGGCGCACGCCCTTGGCCGCCCAGTCGCGGGAGGAGCCCTGGCCGTAGTCGGCGCCGGCGACGATGATCAGCGGCTGTTTGCGGTCCATATAGGTTTCGATGGCTTCCCACATGCGGGTCACCTGCCCTTCCGGCTCCACGCGGGCCAGGGAGCCCTGCTTCACCTCACCGTTTTCGTCGCGGACCATTTCGTTCAGCAGTTTCGGGTTGGCGAAGGTGGCGCGCTGGGCGGTCAGGTGGTCGCCGCGGTGGGTGGCGTAGGAGTTGAAGTCCTCCTCCGGCAGGCCCATCTTCGCCAGGTATTCGCCGGCGGCGCTGGAGGCCAGGATTGCATTGGACGGCGAGAGGTGGTCGGTGGTGATATTGTCACCGAGCACTGCCAGCGGGCGCATGCCTTTTAGGGCGCGCTCTCCCGCTAAAGCGCCTTCCCAGTACGGGGGGCGGCGGATATAGGTACTTATCGGGCGCCAGTCGTACAGTGGCTCGGCCTTCTCGTTCTCGCCTTTCTCCAGATCGAACATCGGGATATAGACGTCGCGGAACTGCTGCGGTTTGACGCTCTGCTTCACGATCGCATCGATTTCTTCATCGCTCGGCCAGATATCTTTTAGCGTAATCGGGTTGCCGTTTTTATCATGGCCCAACACGTCCTTCTCGATATCGAAGCGGATGGTGCCGGCGATCGCGTAGGCGACTACCAGGGGCGGCGAGGCCAGGAAGGCTTGTTTGGCGTAGGGGTGGATGCGGCCGTCGAAGTTGCGGTTGCCGGACAGCACCGCGGTCGCATAGAGATCGCGCTCGATCACTTCCCGCTGGATCTTCGGGTCGAGCGCGCCGCTCATGCCGTTGCAGGTGGTACAGGCAAAGGCCACCACGCCGAAGCCGAGCTGTTCCAGTTCCGGCAGCAGCTCGGCTTCTTCCAGGTACATTTTTACGGTCTTGGAGCCCGGCGCCAGGGAGGATTTCACCCAGGGCTTGCGGACCAGGCCCAGTTTGTTGGCGTTGCGGGCGATCAGGCCGGCGGCGATCATATTGCGCGGGTTGCTGGTGTTGGTGCAGCTGGTAATCGCGGCGATGATTACGGCACCGTCGGGCATCAGGCCCTCTTCTTCCTTCCACTCCTTTTTCCACTCCCGGGCGATACCGCGGCTGGCCAGTTCGGAAGCCGGCAGCAGCGCGTGGGGGTTGGACGGGCCGGCCAGGTTGCGGCCTACGGAGGACAGGTCGAACTTCAGTACCCGCTCGTACTCGGCTTCTTTGAGTGTGTCCGCCCAGAGGCCGGTTTCCTTTGCGAATTTTTCTACCAGAGCCACCTGCTCGTCGTCGCGGCCTGTCAGCTTCAGGTAGTCGATGGTCTGCTCATCGATGGAGAACATGGCTGCGGTGGCGCCGTACTCCGGGGTCATATTGGAGATGGTGGCGCGGTCGCCCAGGGTCAGGTTGGAGGCGCCCTCGCCGAAGAATTCCAGGTAGGCGCCGACCACGCGCTCACGGCGCAGGAATTCGGTCAGGGTCAGTACCAGGTCGGTGCCGTTAATGCCCGGCTGCAGTTTGCCGGTCAGTTCGACGCCGACGATATCGGGCAGGCGCATATAAGAGGCGCGGCCGAGCATTACACTTTCGGCTTCGAGGCCGCCGACGCCTACTGAAATGACGCCCAGGGCGTCCACCATCGGGGTGTGGCTGTCGGTGCCAACGCAGGTATCCGGGAAGGCGACGCCGTCTCTTACCTGCACCACCGGGGACATTTTTTCCAGGTTGATCTGGTGCATGATGCCGTTGCCCGGCGGGATCACGTCGACGTTTTCGAAGGCGGTCTTGGTCCAGTTGATAAAGTGGAAGCGGTCTTCGTTGCGGCGCTCTTCGATCGCGCGGTTTTTTTCGAAGGCGTCTTTTTCGAAGCCGCCGTGTTCGACCGCCAGGGAGTGGTCGACGATCAGTTGGGTCGGTACCACCGGGTTGACCTTGGATGGGTCGCCGCCCTTTTTCGCGATGGCGTCGCGCAAGCCGGCGAGATCCACCAGGGCGGTCTGGCCGAGGATATCGTGGCACACCACTCTAGCCGGGAACCAGGGGAAGTCCAGTTCGCGTTTGCGTTCGATGATCTGTTTTAGTGCGTCGGTGAGTTTTTCCGGCTCGCAGCGGCGCACCAGGTTTTCCGCCAGGATGCGGGAGGTGTAGGGCAGCTTGGCGTAGGCGCCGGGGTGGATGGCGTCTACGGCGGCGCGGGTGTCGAAGTATTCGAGGGTCGTGCCGGGGAGGTTCTTGCGGTATTCAGTGTTCATGATTTGGTGGTACTTCTGGGGAGACTCAGCACCCGCTTTCATCTGTAGGATGGGCAAAGCGCAGCGTGCCCATCTTGCATGGCGTGATGGGCACGCTGCGCTTTGCCCATCCTACGAATCTTAACCGTCGTCATCCCGGCGTAGGCCGGGATCCAGTGCCCACGGAACCCCCGAAGGAGCTGGATTCCGGCCTACGCCGGAATGACGAGGTAGCGAGCGAATCAGCCGCGCTCGGCAATCGGCACAACCTTGCGCAGTTCCGGGCCGATATATTCTGCGCTCGGGCGGATGATGCGGTTGTCGGCGCGTTGCTCGAATACGTGGGCGCACCAGCCGGTAACGCGGGACATCACGAAAATCGGCGTAAACAGCTTGGTGGGGATGCCCATAAAGTGATAGGCGGAGGCGTGGAAGAAGTCGGCGTTGCAGAACAGCTTCTTCTCGCGCCACATCACTTCCTCACAGCGCACGGAGACCGGGTAGAGCACTTCGTCGCCCACGTCGGCGGCCAGTTTCTCGGACCATTGCTTGATAATGGCGTTGCGTGGGTCGGATTCGGTGTAGACCGCGTGGCCGAAGCCCATGATCTTTTCCTTGCGCTCCAGCATGCCCAGCAGTTCTTTTTCCGCTTCATCCGGTGACGAGAACTTTTCTATCAGCTCCATGGCCGCTTCGTTGGCGCCGCCGTGCAGCGGGCCGCGCAGGGAGCCGATGGCGCCGGTGATGCAGCTGAACAGGTCGGACAGGGTGGAGGCGCAGACGCGCGCGGTAAAGGTGGAGGCGTTGAACTCGTGCTCTGCATACAGGATCAGCGATACGTTCATTACCCGCTCGTGCAGCGCGTTGGGTTTTTCGTCGCGCAGCATATGCAGGAAGTGGGCACCGATGGAGTCGCCGTCGGTTTCGGTTTCGATGCGCAGGTCGTCGTGGGTGAAGCGGTACCAGTAGCAGATGATCGACGGGAAGGCGGCCAGCAGGCGGTTGGCTTTTTCCAGCTGCTGGTCGAAATTCTCCTCCCCTTCCAGGTTGCCCAGCATGGAGCAGCCGGTGCGCATCACGTCCATCGGGTGGGCGTCGGCGGGGATGCGTTCCAGCACATCCTTCAGTGCCTGGGGCAGGCCGCGCCGGGATTTGAGCAGGCCTTTGTAATCCGCCAGCTGTGCGCCGGTGGGCAGCTCGCCATAGAGGATCAGGTAGGCGACTTCTTCAAACTCACAGTGTTCCGCCAGATCCTTGACGTCGTAGCCGCGATAGGTCAGGCCGGAGCCGGACTTGCCAACGGTGGACAGCGCAGTTTTGCCGGCTACCTGGCCGCGCAGGCCGGCGCCTCCGGTTTTTTTCTCTGCCATCTCTATTCCCCTTTTTCCTCGAATTAAACTGTTGTTTCGTCATACCGGCGTACGCCGGTATCCAGCACCATGCCCTCCGGCAACCTCTGACTGGATCCCGGACCGAGTCCGGGATGACGACTGATGATTTATTGAGGACGTCTTACTTCTTGAAAAGCTCGTCCAGCTTCTGCTCGAACTGATGGTAGTTCAGATAGTCGTACAACTCTTCGCGGGTCTGCATGCTGTCCACTACCGCCAGCTGGTCTCCGTTTTGCAGGATGCTGGTATAAACGTTTTCCGCGGCGCGGTTCATGGCGCGGAAAGCGGACAGTGGATACAGAACGATATCGGCACCCGCCTCGCCCAGCTCTGTGGCGTTATATAGCTTGGTTTTGCCGAATTCGGTGATATTGGCCAGGATGGGTACATTCAATGCGTCCTTGAAGGCGCGGTAGTGTTCCAGTTCGGTCACCGCCTCGGCGAAAATGCCGTCGGCGCCGGCTTCGATACAGGCGCGGGCGCGGTCGATGGCGGCTTCGAGTCCCTCCTGGGCGAAGGCGTCGGTGCGTGCCATGATGAAGAAATCATCGTCGGTGCGCGCGTCCACCGCGGCCTTGATGCGGTCGACCATTTCCTCTTTGGAAACTATCTCTTTGTTCGGGCGGTGGCCGCAGCGCTTCTGCGCCACCTGGTCCTCGATATGCACGGCGGCGGCGCCGGCGCGGATCATTTCCTTTACGGTGCGGGCGATATTGAAGGCGCCGCCCCAGCCGGTGTCGACGTCCACCAGCAACGGCAGTTCGCTGGCACCGGTAATGCGGCGTACGTCTTCCAGCACATTGTCCAGGCTGGTAATTCCCAGGTCCGGCAGCCCGTAAGAGGCGTTGGCCACGCCGGCGCCGGAGAGGTAGATGGCCTTGTGGCCGATGCGTTCGGCCATGACTGCGCTGTAGGCATTGACGGTGCCCACAACCTGCAATGGATTGTTTTCGGCGAGGGCGCGGCGAAAGCGCGCGCCGGCGGAAGGGTTCTGGCTCATGGACTCACCTCAGTTTTTTCTCGATGTTCTGGCGGGAGGCGCGGATATGCCGGCGCATCAACAGCTCGGCCAGTTCGCCATCACCCATCTCGATGGCTTCGATAATATGGCTGTGCTCGCGGAAGGCCCGCTGCGCCCGGGGGCTGGGCATGCCCAGCTGGTAGCGGTACATGCGCACGCGGTAGTAGAGACGGTTGCACAGGGTGTCGATCAGCAGGTGGTTGTTGGAGGCCTGCACGATGCGGAAGTGGAAATCGAAATCCCCCTCCGGCTGGAAGTAGGCCCTGCCCGCCTGCAGTTCCTCCTGCTGCTCGTGGCGCCCGAGCATCTGCCAGAGTTCGGCGACGTCTTCGTCGCTGCGGTGCTGCGCGGCCAGGCGGCAGGCCATGCCCTCCAGGGCCTCGCGCACTTCGTAGAGATCCAGCAGGCCGCGCTCGGTGAGATCCACCACCCGCGCCCCCACATTCACCCGGCGCTCCAGCAGTCCCAGGGACTCCAGGCGCATCAGTGCTTCGCGCAGGCTGCCCCGGCTGGCATTGAAGCGCCGCGCCAGCTCCGGCTCGCTGATTTTACTGCCGGCGGGAATCCTGCCCTCGACGATCTCGCCTCTCAGAGTCACAAACAGGCGTTCCGGCAGGCTCAGGCTCGGCTCCAGCGGCTGTAACGTCTCCCCTTGCACCCTTGGGTCACTCCTTCAGCTTCGAAACAGAATTGTCGACAATCTCTAAAGTGATCGCACCATAATTCAGGGAAAAGTAGCCGTCAACCGATTATTAGAAGAGCTATTGTTGACAATTTTATGGTGAAGCTGACCTATCCCCCAACAGTAGTCTTGACGCGACTATGCGGGCATAATAGCGCCCGCGCCGGTACGCCTGTGCCCGCTCTGCACCCTATTCTTGTCTGGGATAGTGCAATGGATCGGCTGGCCGGGACGCAAACCCACCCCGATCATTGGCAACAATTGAACCGCTGGGCCGGCTGCCGATACCCGAGTAGACTGAGTTATGCCGAAGAGTATTATCAGGCGTTGGCTGCCAACTCCCGAACAGGTTCGCGCCAAGAGCGGCCTGAGATTTCTGGGTGCTCTGCTCCACGACCCCAACCTCTTCCATCTCAATCGCCACTCGGTTTCAGTCGCGTTTGCCGTCGGTGTCTTTACCAGCTTCCTGCCGGTGCCCGGGCAGATGATTATCGCCGCGCTGCTGGCGCTGTGGTTTCGCTGCAACCTGCCGCTGTCGGTGATCCTGGTGTGGATCAGCAATCCGATCACCATGCCGGCCATCTTCTACAGCACTTATAAGCTGGGTGCCTGGATACTCGGCACCCCGCCGCTGGATTTCAGGATAGAACTTTCCTGGGAATGGCTGACCAGTGAGGTGGGAAAAATCTGGCTGCCGCTGTTTTTCGGCTCGCTGCTCAGCGGCATTTTCTTCGCCGCCGCGTCCTACTTTGCGATGCAGGCCCTGTGGCGGTGGCATGTGGTGAAGCGGTGGAAAATGCGGCTGGCTAAGCGGTCGGTGGTCAGTGAATAGCGGGCAGTTAAGGAACCTCTGAATATCGTCATTCCGGCGACTCGCTAGAGCAGCGAAGCTCACGCCGGAATCCAGGGCACTGTGATTTCTCTGGACTCCGGCCTTCGCCGGAGTGACGAATTTGACTTATTCAGAGGCTCCTTAACAGTTATCGACCATCCCGGACGGAACCTCGACTGGTAACTCGTTCACTGTTCATTGCGAAGCGCCGCCGCCGGCTGCACACGGCTGGCCTGCAGTGCGGGGTAGAGAGTCGCCAGCAGGCTGAGCAGGAAGCCCGCTCCCACTACCAGTGCCACATCCGGCCACTGCAATTGCGACGGCAGGTAGTCCACCGGATAGACATCGGATTTCAGGAACTGGATGCCAAACAGGGATTCCAGCCCCTTCACCAGGTCGGTCACCACCAGCGAACCCACAACTCCCAGAGCTCCCCCCACCAGCGCACCGACGAGTCCCACCAGCGCTCCCTGGCTGACGAACGTCAGCAGTATCTCGCGGGTGCTGGCGCCCATGGTGCGCAAAATGGCGATGTCGCTGTGCTTGTCGATCACCACCATCACCAGGGTGGAAACCACGTTGAAAGCGGCGATGGCGATGATCAGCAGCACCAGCAGCCCCACCAGATTGCGCGACATCTGTATCGCCTGGTAGAGATTGCCGTGGGTGCTGCTCCAGTCGCTGCCGTAGAAATTCTGCGCCGGCAGCTCGCCCAGCAGTCGCCGCATGATCCAGTTGGCCTCGAGCATTTTCCCAAAGCGCAGCTGGATCCCGGCGCCGCCGGTTCCCCCCGCCAGTGACTGGGCCTGCGTCCAGTCCAGCAGTGCCAGGGACTGGTCCAGCGCGGTGCCGGAGTGGAAGATGTCCGCCACCCGGAAGCCCGCCAGGCGCGCCGCGCGGCGGCCGCCGTCGGCGCCGCTGTCGGGGACGATCAGGGATATATGCTCACCCTTTTGCACCCCCAGTTTGTCGGCGATGCCCTGCCCCAGGATCACCCCGGGTTCGGCGGGGTCAGTAAGTTCGACAAAAGCCTCGGGATCGAGAAAGCCGCCGATATTGGAAACTTCGACAATGGTCTCGGGATTGATGCCCTGCACCAGCAGCGGCGTTACTTCGGGCCCACTGCGCGCCAGGGCGTTGACCTGCCAGACCTCCGCCGCCGCCAACACTTCCGGGTCCGCCGCCAGTTGGTCGCGCAGGGCCGGCCAGTCGATGTCGGGGCTGGCGTTGTAGATGGTCGCGTGGGGCATGATGCCCAGGATGCGCTCGCGCAGCTCGCGGTCGAAACCGTTCATCACCGACATCACCACGATCATCAGCGCCACGCCGAGAATCAGCCCCACCATGGACAGCCCGGAAATAAACGATACCAGCCCGGCGGAATCCTCGCCGCGGCGCTGGGCGCCGGCGTAGCGCAGGCCGATAAACGCGGGCAGCGGCCTAAACATGATCGCCCCGGTGCCAGTCGCTCTCCAGTGCGCCGTCAATCAGGTGCAGCGTGCGATCCAGCGCCGCGGCCAGGTCCGGATCGTGAGTGACGATCACGAAGCTGATTCCCATCTCGTCGTTGAGCCTGTCCATCAGCTTGTGAATCTCTTTGGCGGTGGCCCTGTCCAGGTTGCCGGTGGGCTCGTCCATCAGCACGCAGGCGGGGTGCGTCACCAGTGCCCGGGCAATGGCCACCCGCTGGCGCTCGCCACCGGACAGCTGCGAGGGCTTGTGGGTCAACCGCTCGCCCAGGCCCACTGCCTGCAGCATGGCGGTCGCCGCCTCGCGGGCACTGGCCACCGACTGCTTGCCGATCAGCAGCGGCATGGCCACATTCTCCAGCGCGGAAAACTCGCCCAGCAGATGGTGGAACTGGTACACGAAGCCCAGACTGCGGTTGCGCAGCCAGCCGCGCTGGTTGGCGTCCAGGCTGGCCAGATTCTGCCCCGCCACCCAGACTTCGCCGGCGCTGGGTGTATCCAGGCCGCCGAGCAGGTTGAGCAGTGTGGATTTGCCGGACCCGGAGGCGCCCACTATGGCCAGCTTCTCGCCGGCTTTCACCTCCAGCTCCACGCCGCGCAGGACTTGCAGTTCTTTATTGCCTTGGCGGTAGCTCTTGCGCAGGGTGCGGCAGGCGAGCACCACGTCGGTACCGGAATTCGATGCCGCGGCCTGCTCTTCAGTTATTTCCACTTGGCTGTTCATCAATTAATTCTTTTCTGCGTAGGATGGGCAAAGGAGCGAAGCGACGTGCCCATCAGCTCGATCGTGATGGGCACGCTTCGCTTTGCCCATCCTACGGAACTGTTTTGTTGGTCATACCGGCGTAGGAACGTCATGCCGGACGCGATCCGGTACCGGTATCCAGTTTCGTGGCATCTGGATTCCGGCCTACGCCGGAATGACGGCGGAACGATGCAGGGGCCTGCTTGCGATCACTCATAGCGCAACGCCTCCGCCGGCTCTATCTGCGCCGCGCGCCAGGCGGGAAACAGTGTGGCCAGCAGGCTCATCAGCACCGCGGCAGTGAGCACCACGACCGCGTCGGCGGTGCGGAATTCGGAGGGCAGGAAGCTGACGAAAAATACCCGCGGGTCGAAGATCTTCGCTCCCAGCAGGTTCTCCATCCAACTGACCATGTCCGTGAGGTTGAAAGCGATCAGTATGCCCAGCAGGGCGCCGATAAAGGCGCCGATAATACCGATGGCGCTGCCCTGTACCACGAACACCGACATGATCTGCCGCGAGGTCAGGCCCAGGGTGCGCAGCACCGCGATGTCCGAGCGCTTGTCGGCCACCATCAGCACCAGCGCGGAGACAATATTGAAGGCGGCCACGGCGACGATAATCATCAGCATCAGGGTTACCACCGTCTTTTCCATCTTCACCGCCTGGAACAGGCTGCCCTGGGAGTGGCTCCAGTCCTCGCCACTGTAGCCCTCGCCGAGGCTTTGCGCATAGGTGGATACCCGGCCCAGGGCGTTGTCCATATCATCGAAGCGCAGTTGCAGCCCCTGGACCTTTCCGCGCATTCGCAGCAGCCGCGCGGCGTCGTCGATATGCATCAGCGCCATGCTCTGGTCCACCTGGGCGCCCACGGAAAAGACGCCGGCCACAGTAAAGCGTTTGGTGCGGGGAAAGAGTCCGGCGGGGGTAACCACCACCTCCGGCAGGGTAAGCACCAGGCTGTCGCCGGGGATCACGTTCAACTGGCGGGCGAGGATGCGTCCGACGACGATGTTGTAGCTGCGCGGCTGCAACGCGTCCAGGCTGCCCATGATCATATGCTCGCCCACGGCGGAAACACTGCGCAGCGCCTGCGGGTCCACCCCCTGGAACTCCACGCCGTGGCTGCCGCCGCCGGCACCCAGCAATGCAAAGCCCCGCACAAAGGGGCTCGCCGCCTCTACATGGGGTTTCTGTTCGAGCTGCTGCGCGACGTCGCGCCAGCTCTCCAGGCCATCGGCCTTCTCCACGAAGCCGTGGGGCACCACGCTGAGGATTCGGGTCTTCAGCTCCCGGTCGAAACCGTTCATCACCGAAGTCACCACAATCAGCGCCATAACCCCCAGCGCCATGCCCAGCAGGGAGAAGCCGTTGATAAAGGAGATAAACTGCTGCCGGCGACGGGCGGCCACGTAGCGCAGGCCGATATAGAGGGGGACAGGCTTGATCATGGAATTGATTTAAGCGGAAAAACGTGAAGAAATCCAAGTGTTTAGACAGAATATCTGCTTTAATTGGCGAATCTTCAAAATAACGCACAACCGGAGAAGGACAGATGTTCAGCAAACTCCGCACCCGCTCCGCCCTCCACCACTTCGCCATCGTTGCCCTGCTGACCGCAACGATGGGCGCCCGGGCGGAAACCGTGGAAGTACCCGTTGGCCAACAAGACCAGTTGGGAGAAATCGCCGAATTGCGCGGCCTCAAGAAAGACGCTGTCACCACTCGCCTGGGTGAACCCCTCGGCATCCAGGGCCCGGTGGGCGACCCGGCGATCTCCCGCTGGGAGTACCCGGATTTCTATGTGTATTTCGAATGGGACATTGTGCTGCATACGGTGAAGAAACACCGCGGCTAAAACCCCCGGCCCCGGCCCTATGAAAGGCTCCCGCTCCCCCTTTAATTCAGCAGCGGGCATATCCACATATTGCGCGGCCGGGGACGACGGAGCTAACCCACCCAGGGAAATCTCTCTGGATAATTTGAGAAGCCTCACCGGGGTTGAAATGCCCTTTGCCCGTGAGAATCACCCCTCGGTAGTCAGTAGCCAGCCGTGTCCGAGCTTTCCCCGACAATTTCCAAGACCGCCTTCCAACTGGGCCAATGGCTGTTCGATCCCCAGGGCAACTTCTTGCGACAGGGAAGCCGCGAACAACTGCTGGAGCCGCGCCTCAGCAACCTGCTCGCGCATATGGCCCGCCACCCGAACCAACCGCTGGGCAAGGGCGATCTGCTCGATACCCTTTGGCCGGGCAAGGTGGTCAACGAGGACAGCCTGGCGGTGGCGGTGAGCCAGTTGCGCAAGGCCCTGGGCGACAACCCCCGGCGTCCGGCCTATATCAAGACCCTGCCGGGGATCGGTTACCAGTTGGTCGCCCCCTGCCAGCCGCTGGAAGCGCGACCACCGCGCATCCGCCGGTGGCGCCTGCCCGCGGTGCTCTCCGCCCTGGTAGCCCTGGTATTGGTGGCCGGGGTGTCAATTCGGCTCGCGACGGTGCCCGGGCACGGACCGGCCCCGGAGCCGGCCGCCGCCCTGCAACAGGCGCGCGAGGCGCTCCGGGAAGGCGACAGCGAGGCCTGGCGCCAGGCCATAGACCCGCTCCGCGAACACCTCCGAAAAGCGCCGGAGGATGCCGCTGCCTATACCCTACTGGCGGAAATCAAGATGCGACTGCTTGGCGGCGAGATCACCGCGGCTGTGCATTTCGATGAGCTGCACAGCCTGCTCGCCCGCGCCCTGGCACTGGACGAAACCGATTGGCGGCCCCATCTGCTAATGGCGGACCTGCTGTTCTGGCAAGGGCGGGACCACCGGGACGTGGAGCGGCACTACCGCCGCAGCCTGGCGCTGGCACCCCGGCGGGGCCGGCCCCACTTCCAGTTCGCCCAATGGCTGCTGGCCCGCGGCCGCTTCGCCGAAGCCCGCGCGCACATCGCCGAACTGCGCCGCCTGGAACCGCTCAATTATTCGGTGCCCAGCGTCGCCTGGATACTCTATATGCAGGGGCGCTATGGCGAGGCGCGGGAGGAACTGGCGCGCATCGCCAGCACCGAACCCCAGCGGCGCGACTACCACAGCTCCGCCTACAAGCTCCACGCCGCCCTCGACGAAGAGGACACCGCCTTCGCGCATCTGCGCTGGTTGATGCGCGATGCGGGAATCGCCGAAGAGCGCCGGCAACAGGCGGAGCAGGTTTTCCGCCGCGGCGGCCTGGCGGCGGTGGACGCCTGGCTGCTGGCGAGCCGGGAGCAGGCCGAACTGGGCCAGTACCGGCCGCCGTTGTCCTGGGCCCGCTACGCCCTCGGCGCCGGCGATCCGGAAACCGCCATGGAATTCCTCGAGCAGGCCTACGCCGAACGCCAGCTGCCGCTGCTGTGGCTGGCGGTGGATCCCAAGTACGCCCCCCTGCATGGGCACCCCCGCTTCGCCGCGTTGCTGCACAGCAACGGCTGGCAGTGAAACCCGTAGGGTGCGCCGTGCGCACCGGGAAATGTGAGAGCCCGCATCGGTCCCGCGATGGTCCCGCGATGTTCCCGCAATGGTGCGCGCGGCGCACCCTACGCTGATCCAGGTTAAGCCTTCTTAAGGATTCTTTAACGGCCCTTCAGGACGGCCGCCGCCGGCTTCCGCGAGACTGGGTTTCCCAAACATTCGAGGAACCCGGTATGTTCAGAACCTGTTTTGCCCTGCTGCTCGGCGCCCTCGCCGCCGGACCCGCGGCCGCCGCCGACTGGCCCGTCTTTATGGGCGACGCCGCCCACCGCGGCCGCGCCGATACCGACAAGGACCTCAGCCGGCTGCAACTGGAATGGCGCTTCGAACTGCACGCGGAAACCCGCTCCTCGCCGGTCGCCGTTGGCGGGCAGCTGTACATCGGCGCGGAGAACGGCAACCTCTACGCCATCGATCTGGAGAGCCGCCAGCTGAACTGGATATTCCACGGGCGCGGCGGCTTCAGTGGCGCCCCGGCGGTGCACGGCGAACTGGTGTACGCCCTCAGCCGCGACGGCCACCTCTACGCCCTGGACAGGGACAGCGGCGAGGAGCGCTGGCGCTTTGCCACCGGTGGCGAGCACTACTTCTCCGCCCCCCTGCTCTACGGCGAACGCCTCGGCCCCCAGGGCCAGCAGCCGGTAGCCGATCCCTGGGATTTCTACCTCTCCTCCCCCGTCATCTGCGAGGGGAAACTCTTTTTCGGCAGCAGCGACCAGCGCCTCTACGCGCTGGACCCGGAGAGCGGCGAGCTGCAGTGGTCCTTCAAGACCGGCGGCCTGGTGCACAGCGCCCCCGCCTGCGCCGGCAACAGGGTTCTGGTATCGAGCTGGGACAGTAATCTCTACGCCCTGGAGGCGGAGAGCGGAAAGGAAATCTGGCGCTTCAGCGGCGAAAGCGAGCACCAGTACAGCACCTGGCTCGGCTTCCAGGCCAGCCCCGCGGTGGACGGCGAGCGCGTCTATCTGGGCTCCCGCGACGGCTACGCCTACGCCATCGACCTGGAGAGCGGCGAACGACTATGGCGCTATGACGCCGAGCGCTCCTGGGTGGTCACCACCGCCGCCTTCGACGGCGAACGCCTCTATTTGGGAACCTCAGACACCGGTCTGCTGCTGGCACTGGACAAGCGGAGTGGAGAGGAAGTTTATCGTCGCAAACAGGGCGTATGGACCTACGCCTCCGGCCTGCTCGCCGGCGGCGCCCTGGTGATGGGAGATATGAAAGGGGAGCTGCTCGCCCTCGACGCCCCCAGCGGGGAACCCCTGTGGAGCCACCGGGACCCGCAGAGCCAGCTCGATCCCTACGGCGCTCTGGATCCGCAGGGCAGGTTCGACGGCAAGCGCCTCTACGGCAGCCGCACCAAACTCTACTCCTCCCTCGAGCACATCAAGCGCCTGGGCGCCTTCCTCTCATCCCCCATCTGGCATCGCGAGCGGCTGATCGCCGCCAACACCAAGGGAGAAATACTGGTATTTCGATAAACTGAACGCCCTGCCCCGCGCAATGCTTTTGGCGCACCACGCCGGAATGGGGCACTCCTGCTCAGTAGAGGTAAGTGGCGGTTCCCGTAGCAATCAACTCTTCGCAATTGTTGTGCAGCTCCATCCTCGACACCACCAACTTGTTGCCGGTGCGCAGTATGGAGCCGTGGCAGGTAAAGCTTTCCCCTCTGCCCGGCTTCAGGTAATCCACCCGCATATCCACGGTGCCGATCTTGGAGAGACGCTGGATCTTTTCCTGCCAGTCGATATCCCCCAGGTGCCGGTAGGCGGCCACCAGGGCGGTGAGGCCGCCCACGGTATCCAGCGCGGTGGCGATCACGCCGCCGTGCAGGATATTTTTCCAGACGTTGCCGATCAGTTCCGGGCGCAGCTCGAAACGCGCGGAAATGGTGAGCTGCTCCAGGTCCAACTCATGCATTTCCAGGCCGATCTGGCGGTTGAAGGGGATCTGCTCGAAAAAGCCCCGCACCAGTTCGCGAAATTCGCTGGGAGACGGTTCGCTCACAGGCGCATTACCCGGTTGAGCCCGTCCAGCGCGGCACTGCGGTAGGCCTCGGCCATGGTCGGGTAATTGAAGGTAGTGTTGACGAAGAAGTCGATGGTGTTGTTCGGCGCGGGCTGTTTCATGATCGCCTGGCCGATATGGATGATCTCCGCGGCCTCGGCGCCGAAGCAGTGGATGCCGAGAATCTCGTGGGTGTCGATATGGAAGAGGATCTTCAGCATTCCCACCCTCTCGCCGGAGATCTGTGCCCGCGCGGTGTGCTTGAACAGGGCGCGGCCCACTTCGTAGGGCACCTTTGCGGCGGTGAGTTCGGATTCGGTTTTACCCACGGAGGAAATTTCCGGCAGGGTGTAGATGCCGGTGGGCGCGTCCTCGACCACCCGGTGGCCGCGGCCGGCGATGGCGGCTGCGACGGCGCGTCCCTGGTCGTAGGAGGCACTGGCCAGGCTGGGCCAGCCGATCACATCGCCCACCGCGTAGATATTTTCCACTTCGGTGCAGTAATGTTCGTCCACGCTCAGTTGGCCGCGGTGGTTGGCCTTGAGGCCGATACTGTCCAGACCCAGGGTTTCCGTATTGCCGGAGCGGCCGTTGCACCAGAGCAATGCGTCGGCGTGAATGCGTTTGCCGGACTGCATTTCCATAATCACACCGCTGTCACTGGGAATCACTTTTGCGTACTCCTCCCGGTGACGCACGGTGACGCCCATATAGCGCAGGTGGTAGCTGAGCGCATCGGAAATTTCGTCGTCGAGGAATTCCAGCAGGTGGCTGCGGGTGTTGATCAGGTCCACCTTGATACCGAGGCCGGCAAAAATCGAAGCGTATTCACAGCCGATCACCCCGGCGCCGTAAATAATGATGGCCTGGGGGGTGTGCTGCATATCCAGTATAGTGTCGCTGTCGTAGACCCTCGGGTGATCGAAGTCCACATCCTCCGGGCGGTAGGGGCGCGAGCCGGTGGAGATCACGAATTTGTCCGAGGTGAGAATTTCCACCGCGCCATCCGGCAGTTGCACGCGCAGCTTGTGAGCGTCGATAAACTTCGCTTCGCCGATAACCAGATCGACCTTGTTGCGCGCGTAGAAGCTGGTGTGCATCTCCACTTGCATGGAAATGACTTTGTTGACGGTTTTCATCACCTCGGGAAAAGTCAGCCGGCGCGGCTCGCCCAGGGCGCGAAACACGCTCTGGGTGTTATAGCGCATCAACTGTTTGACCGAGTGGCGCAGGGCTTTTGAAGGGATGGTCCCCTTGTGGGTGCAATTGCCGCCCACCAGCGGGCGTTTTTCGACAACCGCGACTCGCATGCCTTTTTTCGCCGCACTCATGGCCGCGGCTTCGCCGGCGGGGCCGGAGCCTATTACTACCAGGTCAAATTTCTGCTGTGCCATCTGCAACTTCTGTTGTTATTCAATTGATACCCCTGTAGGAGCGGCGGGGCTAGTGCTTTGTGGCGTCGTAGGCCAGTTCCGGGGCCTCGGCCAGGCGCTGCTGGCGCTCCTGTTCCTTTTTGCAGGCCTCGTCGTCGCCGCCGCAGATCTCGCAGCCCTCTTTCAGGCCCAAGGTATTGAGCCCGCCACAGGAACCTTTCAGGGGCTTGTTCTGAACGATGGCACCCAAGGCCATACCGGTGACGATCAGTGCCATGGCAATAAATGCAAAAATGAAAACTGTCACAGCTCAGACCTCTTCAGGCTCTTTAATCCAAATACGGGGTGAAAGTACTGCTGTAGCGCTCTTCGAAACCGCTATCGGTTTTAACCAGCAGGAAGACTGCGAGCTTCTCCCGCTCCGCCATCTCCAGCGCGGCTTCGGTGCCGAGCACATTCAGCGCGGTGGCAAGACCGTCGGCCTCGGCGCAGGTATCGGCGACCACGGTGACCGACGCCAGCCGATGCTCCAGCGGATAACCGGTGCGCGGATCTATGCTGTGGGCGTAGCGTTTGCCATCGCGCTCGTAGTAGTTGCGGTAGTCTCCACTGGTGGCCACGGATTTTCCGCTAACCGCTATCGGTTGTTGCACCGAGCGGCCGGCGGGGTCCGGTCTTTCGATACCGATGCGCCAATCCGCGCCCTTGGGGTTTTTGCCCAGGGTGCGCAGCTCGCCGCCAATCTCAACCAGGTAATTGCGAATGCCCTGTTCTTCCAGCAGTTGCGCCACTCTGTCCACGCCGTGGCCTTTGGCAATTGCCGAGAGGTCGATTTCCACCGGGCGGCTGCGGGTGATGCGGTCCGGCGCGCGTTCGACTTTCAGCGCATCGGAGCCCAACTGCTGCAGCAATTCCCCGATGGCGGCCTTATCCGGTATCTGTTCCGGTTCCGGCTGCGGACCGAAGCCCCACAGGTTCACCAGCGGTCCGACGGTGACATCGAAGGCGCCCCCGCTGCGGCGGTAGATATCCAGGGACAGATCCACCACCTGTGCCAGGTGTTCGCTGACCGGCACCGCCTCGCCCACCGGCCCGCGGTTGAAGCGCATCAGTTCCGAATCCTCGATATAGGTGGACATCTCCTGGTTGACGGCGCTTAGCGCGCCGTCAATAAGCGATTGTAACTGTGCTTTATCCAAATCCGGAGGCACATCCACCACGGTGATGTGATAGCTGGTGCCCATGGTGCGGCCAGAGAGCTGCCAGTTCTTCTGCGCCGGACTGCAGGCGGAAAAAATAATCGCTACACAAAGCAAAAACAGGGCCTTGAACAAAGACCCTGTTTTTGCATTTTTATAATTAAATTGCGTCAGCAATTTAATTACCCTCCGAAGTCATCGAGCAGGATATTGTCGTCCTCGACGCCCAGCTCCTTGAGCATATTGATCACTGCGGCGTTCATCATGGGCGGCCCGCACATGTAGTATTCGCAGTCCTCCGGCGCCGGATGATCCCTGAGATAGTTCTCGTAGACCACGTTGTGGATAAAGCCGGTAAAGCCGCTCCAGTTGTCCTCCGGTTGCGGGTCGGACAGGGCCACGTGCCACTGGAAGTTGTCGAATTCCGCCTGCAGGCCGTTGTAGTCGTCCTCGTAGAACATCTCGCGCAGGGAGCGGGCACCGTACCAGAAGCTGATCTTGCGCTTGCTGTTGAGGCGCTTGAGCTGGTCGAAGATATGCGAGCGCATCGGTGCCATGCCGGCGCCGCCGCCGATAAATACCATTTCCGCGTCGGTTTCCTTGGCGAAAAACTCGCCGAAGGGGCCGTATACACGGATCTTGTCACCGGGCTTGAGGCTGAATACGTAGGAGGACATCTGTCCCGGCGGCACACCTTCGGTGCGCGGCGGCGGGGTCGCGATGCGGATGTTGAACTTCACCACACCCTTTTCTTCCGGGTAGTTGGCCATGGAATAGGCCCGCACCACCGGCTCGGTGACCTTGGATTCCAGGTTGAAGAAACCGAAGTGCTCCCAGTCGCCACGGTACTCTTTCTCGATATCAAAATCGGAGAATTTCACGTGATGGGGTGGTGCTTCCAACTGCACGTAACCACCCGCGCGGAAATCGACGTTCTCGCCTTCCGGCAGCTTCAGGGTCAACTCTTTGATGAAGGTGGCCACATTGGGGTTGGATTCCACAGTGCATTCCCACTGCTTCACACCGAACACCTCTTCGGGCACCTCGATTTCCATGTCCTGTTTGACCGCCACCTGGCAGGAGAGGCGCTTGCCCTCCTTCGCGTCCCGCGGGGTGAAATGCGCGGCTTCCGTAGGCAGCATATCGCCGCCCCCGGAAGTTACTTTACACACGCACTGGGCGCAGCTGCCGCCACCGCCGCAGGCGGAGGCCAGGAACAGGTTGTTGGCCGCCAGGGTCTGCAGCAGCTTGCCGCCGGCGGGCACGGTGAGGGTTTTCTCACCGTTGACCAGGATGTTGACGTTGCCGGTGTTTACCAGGCGCGAGCGGGCGGCGAGGATCACCGCCACCAAAGCCAGCACGATGACGGTAAACATGGCTACGCCGAGGATAATTTCAATATTCATGCTATTGCGCTCCCCCGCTTAGATATCGATACCGCCGAAAGACATGAAGCCCAGTGACATCAGCCCCACGGTAATGAAGGTGATACCCAGGCCCTTGAGGCCTTCGGGCACGTCACTGTATTTCATCCGCTCGCGAATACCGGCCAGTGCGGTAATCGCCAGCGCCCAGCCGAGACCGGCGCCGAAGCCGTAGGCCACACTCTCACCAAAGTTGTATTCCCGCTCCACCATGAACAGGGATGCACCCATGATGGCGCAGTTCACAGTGATCAGTGGCAGGAATACGCCCAGGGCGTTGTAGAGCGCGGGGACGTATTTATCCAGGAACATCTCCAGGATCTGCACTAATGCGGCGATTACGCCGATATAGGAAAGCAGCCCGAGGAAGCTCAAGTCCACATCAGGGAAACCGGCCCAGGCCAGCGCGCCGTCTTTGAGTAGGTAGGTGTAAATCAGGTTGTTGACCGGCACGGTCAGAGTCAACACCACGATCACCGCTACGCCCAGGCCCACAGCCGCCTCGATTTTCTTGGACACGGCCAGGAAGGTACACATACCGAGAAAGAAGGCCAGCGCCATGTTTTCGACGAAAACGGCGCGAATAACCAGCGAAATTAAATGTTCCACGAATCAGGCCTCCTGCGCTTGCGGCTGTAGAGGTTGAGAGTTGGGCGCAATCTTGAACTCCACCTCTTCCACCTGCTTGGGTTTCCAGGTGCGCAGCCCCCAGATAATCAGGCCGATCAGGAAGAAGGCGCTGGGCGGCAGCAGCAGCAGACCGTTGGGCTGGTACCAGCCACCGTTGCTGACGGTGGGCAGTATCTCGAAGCCAAACAGTTTGCCGGCGCCGAGCAGCTCGCGGATGGTGGCCAGGACGATCAGCATGGCGCTGTAGCCCAGGCCGTTGCCGATGCCGTCGAAAAAGCTCTCCATCGGACCGTGCTTCATGGCGAAGGCTTCCGCACGACCCATCACGATACAGTTGGTGATGATCAGGCCAACGAATACCGACAGCTGCTTGGAGATATCATAGGCCACCGCCTTGATGATCTGGTCCACCACGATTACCAGGGAGGCAATCAGGGTCATCTGTACGATGATGCGGATGCTGTTGGGGATCTGGTTGCGCACCGAGGAGACCGCCAGGTTGGAAAATGCGGTCACCAGGGTGAGTGCGATACACATTACCAGCGTCACCTTGAGCGAGCTGGTTACCGCCAGTGCAGAGCAGATACCCAGGATCTGCAGCGCGATGGGGTTGTTGTTGAAAATGGGCTCGAGCAGAGTATCTCTCAGTTTCATTTGCTACGCCTCCCCTGCTTTCAGGTTTTTCAGGAAGGGGCCAAAGCCCTCGTTGCCCAACCAGAAATGCAGCAGGTTGTCCACACCGTTGCTGGTCAGGGTGGCACCGGACAGGCCGTCCACCTGGTATTCGGCTTTCGCGCTGGCGGGGTTGACGGCACCCTTGATCACGTCGATGGCCACATTGCCCTCGGGTCCGTAGATCTTCTTGCCCAGCCACAACGCCTTCCAATTGGGATTGTCCACTTCACCGCCGAGCCCGGGGGTCTCTTTCTGTTCGTAGAAACCCAGGCCCGCCACAGTGTTGAGATCGCTCTCCAGCGCCACGAAGCCGTAGAGGGTACCCCAGAGGCCGTAGCCGCGCACCGGCAGAATAACCTTCTGCAGTTCGCCGTTCTTCTCCACCAGGTAAACCTCCTTGATGTTTTCCCGGCGGATAATCTTGGCGATATCCTCCTCCGGCGGAAGCTTTTCGCTGGCGGCCGGGATCTTGGCTGCGGCGCGACCGCTGCCACCGGCCGGTTTTTCGTCGGTGAACTTACCGGTATCCAGGTCCACATACCTGACGGTCACGGACTCGAAAGCCTTCTCCACCTCGGCCTTGCCGGCCCCCGTGTCCCCGATCAGGCCGCCGGCCATCAACACGTTGCGCTTCATATCCAGCGCGATATTGGCCTGCTGTGCAGGCCTGAGCAACACCGCCGCAGTGGAAACCACCACCGAGCAGACGATACACAGCACCAGGGCGACCTGGATGGTGCCCTTGACAGAGTCTTTATTAGCCACGTGCCAACCTCCGTTTGATATGGGACTGCACCACAAAGTGGTCAAACAGCGGCGCGAACAGGTTGGCGAACAGGATCGCCAGCATCATGCCTTCCGGGAAGGCCGGGTTCACCACGCGAATCAGTACGCACATCACCCCGATCAGGATGCCGTACCACCAGCGGCCGGCATCGGTCATGGCGGCGGATACCGGGTCGGTGGTCATAAAGATCAAGCCGAAGGCGAAGCCGCCCACCACCAGGTGCCAGTACCAGGGCACGCTGAACATCGGGTTGGTGTCGGAGCCGATAAAGTTGAACAGGGTCGCGGTGGCCATCATGCCCAGCAGGGTGCCGGCGACGATGCGCCAGCTGGCGATCTTCATAAACAGCAGGATGACACCGGCGATCAGGATCGCCAGGGTGGAGGTCTCACCGATGGAGCCCTGCATGGTGCCGAAGAAGGCGTCCATCCAGGTCAGCTGTCCACCGGGCACGCCCACGGCGCCGTTCTGAACGCCTTCGCTGGCCATCACCGACAGTGCGGTGGCGCCGGTGTAGCCATCCACCGCGGTCCACACCGCGTCGCCGGACATGGACGCCGGATAGGCGAAGAACAGGAAGGCGCGGCCGGTCAGCGCGGGGTTGAGGAAGTTCTTGCCGGTACCGCCAAACACTTCCTTGCCGATCACCACGCCGAAGCTGATGCCCATGGCCACCATCCACAGCGGCAGGTCCGGGGGGCAGGCCAGCGCGAACAGGATGGAGGTGACGAAGAAGCCCTCGTTCACCTCGTGGCCGCGCACAGCGGCAAAGAGCACTTCCCAGATACCGCCGACGATAAAGGTCACGGCGTAGATGGGCAGGAAGTACATGGCCCCGTACACCAGGTTGTCCCACAGACTGTCGGGGTTGTAGCCGGCCAGAGCACCAATGATCGCGTGGCGCCAACCGGAAAGCTCCGGATTGGCCATGCCTTCGATAATGGTGTTGGCCTGGAAGCCCAGGTTCCACATGCCGTAGAACATGGGGATCATGGCGCAGGCCCAGACGGTGATCATGATCCGCTTGAGATCGATACCGTCGCGCACGTGGGCGGTGGTTTTGGTGGTGTCCGCCGGCTGGAACAGGCCGGTGTCCACCGCCTCGTAGAGGGCATACCACTTTTCAAATCTGCCGCCCTTGTGGAACTGCGGCTCGATGGAATCGAGAAATTTGCGCAACATCCTTAACCCTCCTTCTCAATACGGGTCAGGTTGTCCCGCAAAATGGGGCCGTATTCGTACTTGCCCGGGCACACGAAGGTGCACAGTGCCAGGTCTTCTTCGTCCAGCTCCAGCGCGCCCAGCTGCTGGGCGGCGTGGGTATCGCCGACGATCAGCGCGCGCAGCAGCTGGGTCGGCAGGATATCCAGGGGCACCACGCGCTCGTAGGTGCCGATGGGCATCAGTGCGCGTTCGGAACCGTTGGTGCTGGTGGTGAAGGAGAACTTCCTGTTTTTGAACAGGCGGGAGAAGTAGATGGGCAGTATCGAATAACGCTTGGTGCCGGCGCGCATATAGTGCAGGAACGGGCGTTCGCGGCCCTCCTGCAGCACGGTCACCTGGTTGTGGTAGCGGCCCAGGTAGCCGAGGGGGCCCTGGGCGGTGCGGCCGCCAAATACGGAGCCGGAGACGATACGGTTGTCGTCCCCCTCGATCTCGCCGACAGTCAGTTCGTCCAGGCAGGCGCCCAGGCGGGTGCGCAGCAGGCGGGGATCCTTCACCCGCGGGCCGCCCAGGGCGACGACACGGTCGGTATACAGCCGGCCGGTGGCGAACAACTCCCCAACCGCAATCACGTCCTGGTAGTTGACCGCAAACACGCTGCGGCCGGGTTTGACCGGCTTGAGGAAGTGGATATGAGTACCGGAAAGGCCCGCAGGGTGCGGGCCAGAGAAGGTTTCGTGGCGGATATTGGCCGCCTCGGGTACCGGGATATCCGCCTTCGGCGCGGTGCACACATAGGTGGTGTCCGCCAGGCGGGAGAGGATTTGCACCCCCCGGGTGAAGGCGTCGCGCTGCTCGGCGATCACCACTGCCGGGTCCGCGGCCAGCGGATTGGTGTCCATGGCGTTGATGAAGATGGCCTCGGGCTCGGCGTCCAGGGCCGGCACCTTGCTGAACGGGCGGGTGCGCAGCGCGGTCCACAGGCCGGACTCCACCAGGTTCTGCCGCACCTGCTCGGCGCTCAGGGTGGCGAGTTGATCGGCGCTGTAGCTGGCGAACTGCTCAGCCTCGTCGCCGTCGATCTCGATCACAACCGATTGCAGTACGCGACGGGCGCCGCGCTCAATGGCTTTGACACGCCCCGCGGCCGGCGCGGTGTAGCGCACGCCCTCGGTTTTCTTGTCGGTAAACAGCAGCTGTCCGAGTTTGACGCTATCCCCCTCCGCCACCGCCATGGTCGGCTTCATCCCGTGGTAATCGGGGCCGAGCACAGCGACGGTTTTGAGCGCAGGACCATCGTGAATGACCTGCTCGGGCGCGCCGGATATGGGTAAATCCAATCCCCGACGGATCTTTCTCATACGCCTATGCCTAAGTTTCTAGTTTAAAAATTGTGCAGGAATTCTTGTGCTGCGAGGGCTTAAGCCGTTTGAACCCCGGGTCGGGTGAGGAGAGAACTTCTCGGCGCACGGCGGCCCCGCCAAAATCGCGCGCATTATATAGACGGGCCCGGGGGTTTACCAGAGTAGGAGTGGCCGAATCGGCCGGGCGGAAGGAAATTTTTGCTGGAAAAACAGGGAGATAAGGGAAATGCGGAATGATGAATGCGGAATGCGGACAAATCGGCAGGACAGCCGATTTACACAGCCGAAGGGCTGCCCCGTCAGGGGTGAAGCACAGGGATGTGCTTCATGCATACGCGGCCTGCTTCAGTGCGATAGTGGGGTTCGTACCCGCGATCTGCCCCCGGTGCTCGTCGGCAGCCAGATCGCGGGCAAGATCCCGCTGCCGCACAGGTGCCCGGTCGCGTATTCCGCATTCATCATTCCGAATTCCGCATTCCCACTAGTCCCGCTCGGGAAACACCTTGTATTTGACCCCGGCCATATCCTCCAGGCAGCGCACCACCTGGCAGCTGTAGCCGAACTCGTTGTCGTACCAGCAGTAGAGCACCGCGTTGTCGCGGTCGACGATGGTGGCGATGGAATCGAACACACAGGCGCGGCGGGAGCCGACGAAATCGCAGGAGACCACTTCCGGCGAGTTGGTGTAATCGATCTGCTGGCGCAGCGGCGAGTGCAGGGCCACCCCGCGGATATAGTCGTTCAGCTCTTCCTTGTTGGTCTCCCGGCCCAGGCGCAGGTTGAGGATTGCCATGGATACATTGGGCGTGGGCACGCGGATGGCGTTGCCGGTCAGCCTGCCCTTCAACTCCGGCAGCGCCTTGGCCACGGCCTTGGCCGCACCCGTCTCGGTGAGCACCATGTTCAGCGCGGCCGCGCGGCCGCGGCGCTCGCCCTTGTGGTAGTTGTCGATCAGGTTCTGGTCGTTGGTGTAGGAGTGCACTGTCTCCACATGGCCGTGCTCCACGCCGAAGCCGTCCATCATCGCCTTGAGCACTGGCACAATGGCATTGGTGGTGCAGGAGGCCGCGGAAAGGATACGGTCCTCCGGCTGGATATCGCCGTGGTTGATGCCGTAGACAATGTTCTTGATATCACCTTTACCCGGCGCGGTGAGCAGCACCTTGGCCGCGCCCCTGCTCTCCAGGTGCTGGCTGAGTCCGGCTTCGTCGCGCCATACGCCGGTGCTGTCGACGACGATGGCATCGCGGATACCGTACTGGGTGTAGTCCACCTCCTGCGGGGATTTGGCGTAGATCATCTTGATCTCATTGCCGTTGCAGATCAGCGAGCTGGTGTCCTCGTCGACGCGGATGGTGCCCTTGAAGGCGCCGTGCACCGAATCGCGGCGCAGCAGCGAGGCGCGCTTGACCAGGTCGTTGTCCGCGTTGCCCTTGCGCAGCACGATGGCGCGAAGACGCAGCACGTCGCCGCTGCCGGCCTTCTCGATCAGCAGGCGCGCCACCAGGCGGCCGATGCGGCCGAAACCGTAGATCACCACATCCTGAGCCTGCGGCAGCGGCTTGCCGGCGCCCTCGGCATCCGCCAACTCCCCGCGGACGAACTCGTCCACAGACAGGCCGCGATCGTCGAGCATGTATTTGTTGGTCAGGGTGCCCAGGTCGATATGCACCGGCCCCAGGTCCAGTTTGCAGATGGCCTCCAGCACCGGGAAGGTCTCCCACTCCGAGAGTTCGTTCTCTTCCACCTGCCGCACAAAACGGTGCGCCTTCATGATGCTCAGCACGGAGCGATTGACCAGGTTGCGGCCGTACATATACATACCGACGTTGCGCTCGCGATTGAGTTTGCCAATCATCGGGATCATGGATTCGGCCAGCGCTTCGCGCTCTTTCCAGTCCTTGAAAAAGTCCGCGGGCTTGGGTCGCTTCTGGGTCACTGTCAGACACCTCTGCTTGTGTTTGGTAGGCGGGAAACCGCGGCTGCCAGACGGGCTGGAGACCGCGTGGCTGCGCATTATCAGCATACACTCCAGGGGGCGCAACCGAGCAAAAAATCACCCGAAATCTGTAGTTTTACTACCGAAATTCAGGGCTGGAATCGGGGAATCCAACAGCTCCTGCAAGGGAAGATTTTCCCCGGTACAATAGCCTCCTTTTTTACCATCAGCTGTGTTGATAAATCCTCAATGACCCTAGCAGACCCCTTGTCCCCGCCCGGATTTCGCTCTTCCAGTGACCGCCAGTTCTGGGGGCAGCTGCACGGCGGAGCCGCCGCGCTGGCCATTCTAAACGCCGCGCGAAACAACCCCGCCCCAACCCTGCTGGTGGCCCGCGACAGCCTGGAAGCGCACCGGCTGGAAGCGCAGCTGAAATTTTTTAACAAAAATGTGCGGGGTGGCGAACTGGAGATTGCCCAGTTCCCGGACTGGGAAATACTGCCCTACGACACCTTCTCCCCTCACCAGGACATCATCTCCGACCGCCTGGCCACACTCTATCGCCTGCCGCGCATGGGGCGCGGTATTGTGATAGCCCCGGTGAGCACACTGATGCACCGGCTGCCGCCGCCGGAATATGTGGCCGGCAATGCGCTGCTGCTGCGCGAGGGCCAGCAGTTCGCCATCGACACCCAGCGCCGCCTGCTGGAGCAGGCTGGCTACCACTGCGTGGACACGGTCTACGAGCACGGCGAATTCGCCGTGCGCGGCGCGCTCATGGATATCTACCCCATGGGCAGCCGCCTGCCCTATCGCATCGATCTATTCGACGACGAAATCGAATCCCTGCGCACCTTCGACCCGGAGACCCAGCGCACCGTCGACAAGGTGGAGGAAATCCACCTGCTGCCCGCGCGGGAATTTCCCATGCACAAGGCGGCGCTGGCGGAGTTCCTGCAAAACTGGCACGGCGAGTTCGACAGCGATCCCAGCCTGGTATCCATATACCAGGACATCAGCGCCGGCATTGCGCCCGCGGGCATCGAGTACTATCTGCCACTGTTTTTCCCGGGCAAATGTGTCGGTTTATTCGATTACCTGCCGAAAAGCAGCGTCGCTTTTCTGCAGGGGGATATTCAGCCGGCGGTGGAAAATTTCTGGCGGGAGGTGGACAACCGCTACCAGAGCCGATGCGGCGACCTGAGCCGCCCGATCCTGAAACCCCGCCAAATCCTGCTGGAGGTGGCCGAGTTCAACGCTGCGCTCAAGTCCATGCCCCGGGCAATTTTTTCCGAAGAGACATTGCCGCAAGCCCAGGGCAACCACAATTTCGCCGCGGAAATCCCCCCGAAATTACCGGTGGATGGAAAATCGGAACAACCACTGGCGGCACTGGAAAGCCACCTGATGGAATATTCGGGCAGGGTGCTTTTTTGTGCGGAGAGCGACGGCCGGCGCGAGGCGCTGCTGGAATTGCTGAACGGCATCCGCCTGCAACCCGCCCAGTTCAAAAGCTGGAGCGAGTTTCTCGACAGCGGAGAAAATTTCGGAATCACCGTGGCGCCGCTGGACCAGGGGCTGGTGTTGAGCACACCTGCGATCAGCGTGATCGCCGAGCCGCAGCTGTTCGGCGAGCGGGTTTTACAGCAGCGCCGCCGCAAGAAGGCCAAGGACGATGCCGAAAACGTGGTGAAAAACCTGGCGGAACTGCGCATCGGCTCACCGGTGGTACATATCGATCACGGCGTGGGCCGCTACCAGGGTCTGCAGCACCTGGATATCGACGGTCAGCCCGCGGAATTCCTCACCCTGGAATATGCGGACCAGGCAAAGCTCTATGTCCCAGTGGCCAACCTGCACCTGATCAGCCGCTACTCCGGCGCCGACGAGGCCCTGGCACCGCAGCACAGGCTGGGCAGCGAACAGTGGCAGAAGGCCAAGCGCAGAGCCGCGGAGAAAGTGCGCGACGCCGCCGCCGAACTTCTGGATATCTACGCCCGCCGGGAAGCGCGCCGGGGTCATGCCTTCGCCGATCCCGGTCTCGCCTACCGCGAGTTCGCCGCCGGCTTTCCCTTTGAGGAGACCCCGGACCAGCAGCAGACCATCGAAGCGGTGGTGGCGGATATGCTGTCGGAAAAGCCTATGGACAGGCTCGTTTGCGGCGATGTGGGTTTCGGCAAGACCGAGGTGGCCATGCGCGCGGCATTTGTCGCCGCCCACGCCGGCAAGCAGGTGGCCATGCTGGTGCCCACCACCCTGCTCGCCCAGCAGCATTACCAGTCGTTCCAGGACCGCTTCGCCGACTGGCCGATGCAGATCGAGGTGATTTCGCGTTTTCGCGACCGCAAGGAGATCGACAACGTCAAAGACAAGGTTGCCAGCGGCAAAGTGGATATCCTGATCGGCACCCACAAACTGTTGCAGAGCGATCTGGACTTCAAGAACCTGGGCCTGCTGCTTATCGACGAGGAGCACCGCTTCGGCGTGCGCCAGAAGGAGCGGCTGAAAAGCCTGCGCGCCGAGGTGGACATCCTCACCCTCACCGCCACACCGATTCCGCGCACATTGAATATGGCCATGGCGGGCATTCGTGACCTGTCGGTGATTGCCACCCCGCCGGCTCGACGGCTGTCGGTCAAGACCTTTGTACGCGAGCGGGACGACGCACTGATAAAAGAAGCGGTCCTGCGGGAAATCCTGCGCGGCGGCCAGGTTTATTTCCTGCACAACGAAGTGAAGAGCATCGAGCGCATTGCCCGCGAGCTGGAGGAACTGATTCCCGAGGCGCGTATCGGTATCGGTCACGGACAGATGCGTGAGCGCGAGCTGGAACAGGTGATGGGCGACTTCTATCACAAACGTTTCAATCTGCTTGTATGCACCACCATTATCGAAACCGGCATCGACGTACCCAACGCCAACACCATCCTGATCGAGCGCGCCGACAAGTTCGGCCTGGCCCAGTTGCACCAGCTCCGCGGCCGTGTGGGCCGCTCCCACCACCAGGCCTACGCCTACCTGCTCACACCGAACAAGCGGGCGATGACCGCCGACGCGGTCAAACGCCTGGAGGCCATCAGCGAAGCCCAGGACCTGGGCGCCGGCTTTACCCTGGCCACCCACGACCTGGAGATCCGCGGCGCCGGCGAATTGCTGGGCGAGGAGCAGAGCGGACAGATTCAGAGCGTGGGCTTCAATCTCTATATGGAAATGCTCGACCATGCCGTAAAGGCGATTCGCGAGGGCCGCACGCCCAATATCGACGAGCCGCTGGAGTCACCAGCGGTGGAGGTGAACCTGCGGGTGCCGGCGCTGATCCCCGAGGACTATTTGCCGGACGTCCACGGCCGGCTGATGATGTACAAGCGCATCGCCAATGCGGCCGACCCCCGGGAGCTCCGGGAGCTCCAGGTGGAGATGATCGACCGCTTCGGCCTGTTGCCGGAGCCGGTCAAGCACCTGTTCCGCACCACCGAGATCAAGCTGCAGGCCAACAATATGGGCATCCGCAAGCTGGAGGCCTCCGCGGCACGGGGGCGCATCGAGTTCGCGGACAACACCCGGGTGGACCCGCTCACCCTGGTCAAGATGGTGCAGACCGAGCCCGGCCGCTACCAGCTCCAGGGCGCCAACCAGCTCAGTTTCACCCTGGATGAGGACGGGCCCGACCGACGGCTGCAACAGGTGGCTGGAGTGTTGGAGCGGCTCTCCGGGAATGCGGAATACGGAATGCGGAATGCGGAATAATGCGAACCGCAGAATATATGTTTATCATTCCGCATTCATCATTCCGCATTCAGCACTCAATAACAGCGGTACCACCATGACCAGAACTCTTCAACTGTGCACCGCCCTCCTCCTGGCCCTGGCCGCCGCCGGCGCCCAGGCCGCCAATTATGCCGGCACCACCTTTGAAATCGAGATGATCGTATTCAGCCGCCCCGGAGGCATGGAGCAGTCCCGCGAGACCTGGCCCGCGGCGCCGCAGCTGCAGTACCCGGACCGCTGGGTGGATTTCCAGACCGCCGACGGCGACGGCGCCACGGTACTCTCTCCCGCCGTCACACGGCTGGACAACAAAGTGGCCGCGCTGAATCGCGGCGGCAGCTATCGTGTGCTGTTTCACAAGGCCTGGCGCCAGGTATTGCAGCAAAAGCACAAGTCACCGGCGATCCTGATCGACGGCGGCGACAGCAGTGGCGACCACCGCCAACTGGAGGGCAGCGTGACCCTCAGTGTCTCCCGCTACCTGCACCTCTCCACCAACCTCTGGTTCAGCGATTTCGTCGGCGGGGAAATGACCACCGACGGCATCCCCCTGCCCTCCCGCCCCACACTGGCGAGCGAAGAGCCCGTGGACCTGATGACCGGCTCCCCCGATGCGCTTGTCGGTGTGCAACCGCTGTACGCCCAGAGGGTTGCGGTCCTGCAGGAGGAGCGCCGCCTGCGCAGTGGAGAACTTCACTACATCGATCACCCTCAGCTGGGCGTGTTGATCGAAGTGCGCACCGTGGACGGCACTGAAGAGTAATGAGCACAGCCAGTGGTTAGTGACCGGTATTTCCCACCCAACGCCAACCACTGGCCACTGATTTACCCACCAATCACCAACCACTGATACTAATAATGATTACCAACGACGCAATTATTCTCGGCATGTTGGCCGCGATTCTCGGCTTTGTGTTTTACACCGCCGGCAGTGAGCACCGATTCTGGAAGCGCTTTTACCGCTTCGTTCCCGCGCTGCTACTGTGCTACTTCCTGCCCTCGCTGCTCACCACTTTTGGCATTATCGACGCCGAGGGATCCCAACTTTATTTTGTGGCCTCCCGCTACCTGTTGCCGGCGAGTCTGGTGCTGCTGACACTCAGTATCGACCTCAAAGCCATTATCAATCTCGGCCCCAAAGCATTGATCCTTTTTCTTACCGGCACGCTGGGCATTGTGATCGGCGGCCCCATTGCGCTGCTGGTCATGTCCACTATTGATCCCGGGATGCTGAACGTCAGCGGCCCGGAAGCGGTCTGGCGCGGTATGACCACCGTTGCCGGCAGCTGGATCGGCGGCGGCGCCAATCAGACGGCAATGAAGGAGATCTTCGGTGTGGGCGACCAGATATTTTCCGCGATGGTGGCGGTAGATGTAATCGTCGCCAATATCTGGATGGCGGTACTGCTGTTCATGGCGGGCAATGCCAAACAGCTGGACGAGCGTCGCGGAGCCGATACCAGAGCGATCACTGTGCTGCGGGAAAAAGTGGAAACACTGCAGAAAAAGCACGCGCGGATTCCCTCGCTGCCGGACCTGATGCTGATCGCCGCAGTGGGTTTCGGTATCACCGCCATCGCCCACGCCGCTGCCGATCAGTTGGCACCCTGGTTCCAGGCCAATGCGCCGCAACTGGCACGCTTCAGCTTCACCAGCCAGTTTTTCTGGCTGATTGTTATCGCCACCACCCTGGGGGTCGCCATGGCCTTTTCACCGGCGAAAAAGCTCGAGGGTGCCGGCTCCTCCAAGGTGGGCTCGGTATTTATCTACTTTCTGGTGGCCACAATCGGTACCCATATGGATATCACCGCGCTTAAAGACAGCCCGGAACTGTTCGTGCTGGGGATTATCTGGATGGCGGTACACGCCGGGCTGATGCTGCTGGTGGCCAAACTGATCAAGGCCCCCACTTTCTTTATGGCGGTGGGCAGCCAGGCCAATGTGGGCGGGGCCGCATCCGCCCCGGTGGTGGCCGCGGCCTTCCACCCCTCGCTGGCGCCGGTGGGCGTACTGCTGGCGGTACTCGGCTATGCACTCGGCACCTACGCAGCCTGGTTCTGCGGCCAGCTGCTGCGGGTAGTGGCCGGCGGCGGTTGATCTGCATCAATACGCAGCCGGTGGCCACGATCAGTCGGAATTAAACCGCTATCGATACGGCCCCGGGAGCACTCCTGCATCCAGAGCTTATAAAAATCCAGCCAGCGGCGGCACCACTGGCTGGATTTTCAAAGAAGATTTTTCGGCGGGGAAGGTTTATTCGCGAGGAATCACGTCTTCCGCCAGCAGGCCTTTTTCACCCTGTTGCATTTCGAATTCCACCGCCTGGCCTTCGTTCAGGGTTTTGTAGCCCTCTCCGCGAATACTGCGATAGTGTACAAAGATATCTTCGGTTCCCTCACCACAGGTGATGAAGCCATAGCCTCGAGCATTGTTGAACCACTTCACGGTACCTGTAACGCGATCACTCATTAAGCCAACCTCATTATTGTTATTGCGTTTACCTCATGTCCAAAGGGGCAAACGCCACCCCATAATCAGCGGCTCTGCCGCTGTCCTGTACGCCCGCCGGATCGCTCCCGACGAACGTCCTCTGATTCTTAGATAAAATGACGCCAGTGTCCAGATTTCACTGTGAATTTAATCCCATGGATTGTGAGTTATGCGCAATATATCACCAAAACAATTCCGTCAAACCCCCTATAACTGACCAATTGTGCTTTTATGGATTTCTTCGCATTGGTCCGTCCGTTCCATTATGTGGTCGCCATTTCCGGTACCTCGGCAATATGCAGAGTGGAGGTCGGGAAAGCGCAGGAGGCCCCGTGCCCTTCGATAATCTGCAGGACCCGCAACAGGATATCCTGCTTGATTTCGTGATAGCGAATCCACTCGGTGGTTTTGGTGAAGGTGTAGATAAAGAAATCCAGCGACGAGGGGGCGAAACTGTTGAAATTGACAATCAGCGTCTGGTTGCCGTCGATCTCCGGATGTTGCTGCAGCATTTTTTTGACATCGTCGACAATAAACTTCATTCGGGGTGCATCCTCGTAGCGAATGCCGATGGTTTCATAGATGCGCCGGTTCAGCATGCGCGAGGGATTTTCCACCGCTATCTGGGTAAAAATACCATTGGGAATGTACAGTGGCCGCTTGTCGAAGGTGCGGATACGGGTCAACCGCCAACCGATATCCTCCACAGTGCCCTCGATTTCCTTATCGGGCGATCGCACCCAATCCCCCACTGCAAACGGCCGGTCGAGATAGACCATCAGGCCGCCGAAGAAATTGGCCAGCAGGTCCTTGGCCGCAAAGCCCACTGCCAGGCCGCCGATGCCGCCGAAGGCGAGCACGCCACTGACGCTGTAGCCGAGAAACTGCATGATCACTATCACCGCAGTGATCATGATGGAGGCGCGCACCAGCTTGCCCACCGCGCGCACAGTAGTGGCGTCCATGGGTTTGCTGATAAAGCGCGGGTCGCGCAGGTTGTACTCCACGTTGCGCGAGAAGCGCAGTGCAAACCAGGTGAATACCAGGATCAGGCCGATTTCCCGCAGCGGCGTGGCCACGGAAAAGATCTCTGCCCCGGTGGCGACCCCGGCCCGACTCGCGGCCAGGGTCAGGCCCAATAGCCACACCAGCACCATGCCGGGCGGGTTCAGCGCGCCCACGAGCGCGTCGTCCCAGGGATTGACCGTTTTTTCCGCGCGCCGGGCAAGGCGCTGCACGAAACCCGCCAGGAGCCAGGCGCTCAGCGCCGTGGCCAGGACAATAAGGAAAATCGCCACGATCCACAGGCGGTTGTCGCCGATCCAGGACAGCAGCATTGCTTTTATCGATTCCACTTACCTCTACCCCCGATAAATAAATTCCAATCCGTATTTTCGAAACCCATCTTGCCACGCAGGATATCCTGCAACCAGAAACGGGAGAAGCCCACCGGCCGCTCATCCACCCGGGCGAAGCGGATATGCGCCGGCATCACCGCATCCAGTTCGCCTGCGCGTGGGGACTGGTTGATCGCGATACCAATCCACTGGCTACGAAGCGGGCCAGAGCACCGGCGCGAGCACCGCCACCGCGATTCCGAGCAGCAAGGTCAGGGGGGTACCCACGCGCACGAAGTCGGCGAAGCGGTAGCCGCCGGGTTCGTACACCAACAGGTTTCCGTGATGGCCGATCGGAGTGAGAAACGCGACCACCGCGCCCATGGCCACACTGAAGACCATCGCGGGCGCCGAGATGTCGAGGAGCGCGGCCATGCCGAGCGCAATCGGTCCCAACAGGATAATCGTCGCGGCGTCGGACAGTATCTGCGTGAAGACCGATGCCGTCAGGAACAGGGCCAGCAACACCCACACCGTCGGCCAACTGCTCACCAGGCCCGACAGGCCGCCGGCGAAAAGTGCCGCGGTGCCGGTCTGCTCCATGGCGAGGCCGAGCGGGATCGCCCCGGCGATGAAGACGAAGATACGGACCTCCACCGCGCCGTAGGCTTGCTTCAACGTCAGGCATCCCGTGGCCACCATCGCCGCCGCGCCCGCCATAAAGGCGATGGTCACCGGCAGCAGCCCCGTTGTCGCGGCGATGACGCTCGCTGCCGTAATCGATACGGCAAGCCAACCCCTGCGGAGCTCGCGATCGCGCGCGGAGAACGGCAATAGCAACAGGAACGAGGGGCTGGCAGCCAGCCGGCTGAGCGCCCGCTGATCGCCCCACAGGACGAGCAGATCCCCACCCTTCAGTTGCACCTCCGACAACTCCTTGCGCAGGAAGCCGCGCTTGCGCCAAAGGCCGACGACAACCACGCCGTAGGAGGAGAGAAAGTCGACGCTGCGGATGCTGCGCCCGACCAGCTCTGAATCGGGCCCCACAACCGCCTGCACGAGACGTTCGCTGCCGAACAGACCCTTGCGCTTCTCGTCCGGAATGACCTCGCCATACTGCACGACGGGATACAGCGCGAGTCCATGCTGCTTCTCGAGCCGCGCAAGTTCGTCGGGGCTCGCGCGCACCAGCAACAGATCGCCTGGGGCAATCTGCTTGCGGCTCCAGGGACGTCTGCGCGATCGCCCGTTGCGCAGCCAGTCGACGACCTGAAAGCGCTCCTCGTGCTCATCGCGGAAGGCCCGCATGGTCTTGCCACTATGCGGCGAGTCCTCCAGAACAACTATTTCGGTGTAATAGTGCTCCAGTCTGAAACGGTCCTCTTCGGCGGTCGCGCCTTCACGGGTCGGCAGCAGCCAGCGGCCGAACAGAAGGATGTAGGTGGTCCCGATCAGCGTCAGTACGATTCCGATCGGCGCGATATCGAATATCCCGATGTCGTGCCGCCCGCCGCGCTCGAGGAGATCGCGCGCCACGAGAAAGGCCGGCGCAGCGATCACCGTAATGGTGGTTCCGAGCGATGCCGCGAAGGCCATCGGCATCATCAGCCGCGAGACCGGGATCTTCTTCGAGCGATTGAGTCCGAGGATGATCGGCAGCATCATCGCCGTGATCATCAGGTGATGACTGAAAGCCGACATCAGCGCGACCGATGGCATGATCACGAGCGTCGCCCGCGATACGTTCTCCCCGGACCACCGGCCGATCCAGCCGCCCAGCCTCTCCGTCAGGCCGGTGTGACTCAGGCCGCCGGAGAGCACAAACATGGACGCCAGCAATATCGCGGGTTCGCTCGAGAATCCGGACAGCGCCTCCGCGGGGGAGAGCAGTCCGGTAGCCGCCAGCGCGACGACGATAAAGACGCCAGTGAGATCGAGACGGATCCATTCCGTCACGAGCAGTACGAGCGCGGCGGCGAGAATGATCAGGAAGAGGAGTTGTTGCTGATCCATCGAGCCTCGGCCTTCATTGATGCCGCGCGAGGGTTTTCCACCGCGATCCGGGTGAAGCGGATAGCCCTATTCCATGCTCGAAGCCAGCCAGCTGCGTGTTTTCTGCCAGCGCTCGCTGGCCTCCAGCTCCGCCCAGGATTTTATCGCGGGTCTGCCGCGCATACGTTGCAGTCGGTCACTGGACTCGCGCACCGGTGAGAAACCGTCCAGGGCTTCGAGTATCTCCAGCGCGCCGGCGCGGTTGTTGCAGACCACACCCATGTCGCAGCCGGCGTCCAGGGCCGCGCGTATCCTGGCCCCGTAGCCACCGGCGGCACCGGCTCCCTCCATGGACAGGTCGTCGCTGAAGATGACTCCATCGAAGCCCAGTTGGCCGCGCAGCACCTGCTGCAGCCAGTAGCGGGAAAAGCCCACCGGCTGGCTGTCCACCTGCACGAAGCGGATATGGGCGGGCATGATCGCGTCCAGCTCCCCCGCGCCGATGCACTCGATAAAGGGCAGTGCATCCGAGGCCATTACCTCCTGTAGTGAGCGCTCGTCCTCCGGCAGTTCCTCGTGGCTGTCCTCGAGCACGTGGCCATGGCCGGGGAAGTGCTTGCCGGTGGTGGCCATACCGGCCTCGTGCATGCCGCGCATAAACGGCCGCACCCGCGCCGCCAACCTGGCCGGATCCGCGCAGAAGCTGCGATCGCCAACGATGCGGCAATGGTGGTCATCCGCGTCCAGCACCGGGGCGAAGCTGAAGTCCAGGCCCACCGCCAGCAGCTCCGACGCCAGCAACCAGCCCACATCCTCAAGCCGTTTCGCGTCGGCGCGGGCGGCCAGCGCCTGCATCGAGGGAAGCACGGTAAACTCCCCCTTGAATCGCTGTACCCGGCCGCCCTCCTGGTCCACCGCCAACAGCAGCTCCGAACGCTCCGATCGGATATCGGCCACCAGCGCCTCGATCTGCACCCGGTCGCGGAAGTTGCGCGCAAAAAAGATGAGCCCGCCCACCAGCGGATGCCGCAGCAGCCTGCGGTCCTCCGCAGTCAGCTCCTGGCCTTCAATATCGATCATTACCGGGCCGATCATGGGAACTCCTCTTCTCAATGCGGAATGCGGAATGATGAATGCGGAATACGCGGGCCTGCTTCGTGCCACGGAACCGCCACCGGCCGCGACCGAGCTCCACGGGCAACCCGAACAACTACGTCTCGCATCGGATATCCTTCATTCCGCATTGATGGGACACATCCCTGTGCCCCACCCGCTTCGTGGGCAGCCTTCGGCTGTCCAAATTTGTCCGCATTCCGCATTCCGCATTCCGCATTCATCATTCCGCATTCACCTTAAGTATCGCCGCCGCCGCGGGCACCAGCCGGTCCAGGGTTTCCGGAAGGCTGCTCTGGGCGCCGAAATCTTCTCTCAGGATAGCCTCGATGGCGTCAAAGCTCGACAGAGTGAATACAGTGGCGCCCAACATGAAGTAGAGGCGCCAGTAGAAGGTCACCGGGTCCAGGTGCGGCAGCGCCCTCTCCAGCAGGCCGGCGAAGCGGCTGTAGCTGTCGCCGTAGCGGGAGACGATAAAGCGGCGCAGGTGCCCTTGGGATTGGCTATAGGCCAGCCCCAGCAGCCGCATAAAGCGCTGGGGATCGCGCCCCTCTGCCGCCAGGCTGCCGAGCCCCACCCGGTAGAGACTCTCCAGCAGCTCTTCCACCGTCAGCCGCTGGCCCGCCGCCTCACGGCGATCCAGTTCGCCGGCGAGACTGGCGGTAAAAGGCGTCAGAAAGCGCTCGAACACTGCCTGGATCAGTTCTTTTTTTGATCCAAAGTGGTAATTTACTGCGGCGAGGTTGACCCCGGCTGTGCTGGTGATGGTACGCAGGGAGGTTTCGGTGAAGCCGCGCTCGGCAAAGAGCACCTCAGCGGCGTCCAATATCCGGCCGACCGTATCCGTCTGGCTCATAGGAATTCGAACCAACAATTAAAACAGTTGTTTAGTGAAAAGGCAGATTAGCATATTCCGCGCCAGCAGGCGGTGTTGAACCGGTGGCGCGGACATTAAATTGAAGGGAAGAATCGAGGAGAAGGGTTGCCATGACTCATAAACGACCGGAAATTGGCAGTTGGTTCGAGAATATCGACGGCGGCCTGCTGTTCGAAGTGGTCGCGGTGGACGATACCATCGAAGTCCAATACGCCGACGGCACCCTGGATGAGTTCGACTGGGAACAGTGGCGGGAGATGTCGCTGGTCACGGCGGCAGAGCCGGAGGATGCCAACGCGGCCTTCGGCCTGACTGTGGACGACCAGTCACCGAATGCGCGGGGCTTCAGCGTGCCGGAGGATACCAACCCTCTCGACCACGTTGAGGGAGAACCTTTCGAGGGGACGGACGAGTCGTCCTGAGGCCCCTTGCCAAGAGAATGAAAACTGGAGGTTCGTATCACGCCTCCCGCCCCCTGATGTAATCGATAATGATCTCCGCCGCCTCCTCTACAGTATCCACCATGCTGAATAAATCCAGGTCCGAGGCGTCAATGCAGCCGCTCTCCAGCACCGTATCCATCAACCAGCCGTGCAATCCAGCCCAATAGCGCTTGCCCACCAGCACGATGGGAAAGCGCTGCACCTTCTGCGTCTGCACCAGGGTCAGCGCTTCGAACAGTTCGTCCAGGGTGCCGTAGCCCCCGGGCATACCCACAAAACCCACCGCGTGTTTGACGAACATAAACTTGCGCACAAAGAAGTAGCGGAAGTTGAGGCTGATGTCCTGGTAGGGATTGGCCGCCTGCTCGAAAGGCAGTTCTATGTTGAGGCCGATGGAGACGCCGCGCTGGGGCAAGGCACCGCGATTGCAGGCCTCCATGATCCCCGGGCCGCCACCGGTCATCACCGGTATACCTTCGGCGGCCAGCAACTCCCCCAGTCTGACTCCCTGCTGATATTCCGGAGTATCCTCTGTAAAGCGCGCACTGCCGAATACTGTCACGGAACCGGTGAGCGCAATCAGTCGTTCAATTCCATCCACCAGCTCGGACTGTATCCGCAGTACCCGCCAGGCTTCCGGCATTTTTGCGTCCAGCATTTTCTTTCCTTTTATTTGTCGCGTATCTCTTTCAACCAGCCATTTTCTCCCCTCCTCTACTTATAGCAGCTTAATAGCGACAATGGCGTTGCCGGCCGCCCACCGGCACAAAGATTGCGCAGGAGGCAAATCTGTATATAATCCCAGCAACTGTATATAAATACAGAACAACCTCAGGTGACCCTATGACCAATCTCACTGCACGCCAGGCCCAGGTACTTGAACTGATCAAGTCCTATCTGGAGGACACCGGCTATCCGCCCACGCGCGCGGAGATCGCCCAGGAACTGGGCTTTCGATCCCCCAACGCCGCGGAAGAACACTTGAAGGCACTTGCGCGCAAAGGCGCGATCGAGATGGTGGCGGGTGCCTCGCGGGGAATCCGCATTCCCGATTATCAACCGGGCCTGCCGATTGTAGGGCGTGTAGCCGCCGGCAACCCGATCCTCGCCGAGGAGAACATCGAGGATTACTGCGACCTTCCGGCAGATTTCTTTCACCCACCGGCGGACTACCTGCTGCGGGTGCACGGCATGAGCATGCGCGACGCCGGCATACTGGATGGCGACCTGCTTGCGGTACAGCGCACAGATCAAGTGCGCAATGGCCAGATAGTGGTGGCGCGGATCGAAGATGAAGTCACCGTCAAGCGCTTCCGCCGCAAAGGCAACCAGGCCACTGTGCAGCTATTGCCGGAAAACGAGGATTTCGAAGTGATTCAAGTGGATATGCGGGACAAGCGTTTTGCCATTGAAGGACTGGCGGTGGGAGTGATCAGGCAGAGCCCCTGATCAATTAACAATGACCAGGCTGGAGTAATCCCAATTGAACATTGGTAACTGGTCATTGATCAATGAACCGTGTGATTTACCGGGGTCCCCTCTTCGTCTTCATCGAAATAACCCGACTCCATATCGTCGATATTCTGTACAGCTTCTATGCCGGCCTCCAGCATGGCCCGGGCAATGGCGATTTTGTGTTCGCGTATGAAATCCAGACTCTCACTGGAGAAATGGATACGCACCAGCGGGTCCTCCCGGTGGCCGGCACGGCGCAGCGCCACATCGCCATTGGCCAGTTCAACAATTTCAAAAGTCTCGGAGGACATACCCTTCTCCCGCTACATCAATTTGTGTGCAGGGTAACATACAGAGGCCGGAAGCCAGAAATCGGACTTAAAAACTGCCCGCTCCTACCACTCTTCCATATGCGCGCGCTGGCGCCGCACCAACTCCACTAGCGCGGCACGCCATGCTTGCAAACGCTCTTCGCTGAGAGCCGGAATTTCGGCAGCGGACAGGTTTTGCAACGGAATCAAGTTATCCTCCCCGCGATTTCCTTCGCTCTTCCCGCCGGAGAACTTCCACAGCTGCAACCACGCGGCCTGCAGTTGCGACAGCCAGCTGTCAGGGTCCCCGAGCAGCTCCAGCAGTTCAGCGGCCTCCGCACAGGCCGTACCGCGGGCTGCGGCCCGCTCCTTGAGTTCAGACGCGGATTCCGGTTCGCAACCCAGTTGCAACTGAAACGCCAGCTCGCAGAGAAAGGCGCGGTAGGCGCGCCACAGCTGCACCACTGCTCCCTCCTGCACCGCCACCTGCCGCAACGCGGGCCCGGTCTCTCCATCCAGGAGCAGTTGGCTTTTACGCAGAGCGGACGCCACCGCGCCGGTGTAAGGATTGCTCATCTGCCCGCGGCCGCTTTCTTGTGTGCCGGCTTGCGCGTGGTACCACTGCTTCCGGACTCAATCTGCCACTTGCCGTCTCGATAAAAGGCGCGCCAGCCGGTGGCCTTTCCCTCTTCCTCGGACTGTACATACTGCTCTTGGGTCTTGCGGCTGAAGCGCACCACCGTATCCCGCCCCTTGTCGTCCTCGGTGGGCGCCGAAAACAGGAAGCTGTACTTGGGATCGATCTCGCTTTTGTGCGGCAACAGCTCTTTCACCAGTGGCGCGCGGGTCTCGCGGTTCTTCGGGAACTGGCTTGCGGCGAGGAACAAGCCCGAGGCGCCGTCGCGCAGGATATAGTGGTCGTCCACTTTCTGGCAGGGCAGCTCGGGCATGGGCACCGGATCCATTTTCGGTGGCGCCGGCTGGCCGTTCTTGAGCAGTTTACGGGTGTTCTTGCACTCTTCGCTGGTGCAGCCGAAGTACTTGCCGAAACGACCGGACTTCAGCTGCATATCGCTGCCACACTTGTCGCACTCGATCAGCGGCCCGTCGTAGCCCTTGATCTTGAAAGTGCCCTTCTCCACCTCGTAGCCGTTGCAATCCGGGTTGTTGCCGCAGATATGCAGCTTGCGCTGCTCATCCAGCAGGTAGCTGTCCATGGCGGTGCCGCACTTGGAACAGCGGCGCTTGTCGCGCAACTGGCGGGATTCTGCTTCTTCATCCTTGTCCGCGTCCACGGCCTCTTCGCCGGGCACCAGGTTCATGGTGTTGGTGCAGCGCTCCTTGGGTGGCAACCCGTAACCGGAGCAGCCGAGGAAAACGCCGGTGGAGCCGGTGCGGATCTGCATATGCCGGCCGCACTTGCTGCACTCGATATCGGTGTCCGTGGGCGCGTTGCGGCGCATGCCGTCCTCGGCGGCCTGGGCTTTTTCCAGGCGCGCGGAGAAGTCCTTGTAGAATTCGTCGAGCAGCTCTTTCCAGCCCTTGTCCCCCCCCGCCACCGCGTCCAGGGATTCCTCCAGGTTGGCAGTAAAACCGTAATCCATCAGGTTCTTGAAACTCTCGCTCAGGCGGTCGGTGACGATATCCCCCATTTTTTCCGCGTAGAAGCGCCTGTTTTCCAAGCGGACGTAGCCGCGGTCCTGGATAGTGGAAATGATTGAGGCGTAAGTGGAGGGACGGCCGATACCGCGCTTTTCCAGCTCTTTCACCAATGCCGCCTCGCTGTAACGCGCCGGCGGTTTGGTGAAATGCTGTTTCGGATCCAGTTTTTTCAGCGAGAGTTTCTCTCCCACTTTCACGTCCGGCAACAGTAGGTCTTCGTCTTTTTTGCTGACCGGCGGCGCCACCTTTAAAAAGCCGTCGAAACGGATCACGCGCCCGCGGGCGCGCAGCTCGAAGTCGCCGGCGGTAACCACCACCGAGGTGGACGTGAACTGCGCCGGGGTCATCTGGCAGGCCACGAACTGCTGCCAGATCAGGTTGTACAGGCGCTCGGCGTCGCGCTCTACGCCGGAGAGCATGTTCGGCTGCACACGCACATCCGAGGGGCGGATCGCCTCGTGGGCCTCCTGGGCACCTTCCTTGCTGCTGTAGCTGTTGGGGTTTTCCGGCAGGTATTTATCGCCGTAGCTCTCGCCGATAAATTCGCGTACCGATTCAACCGCCTCCGCACTCAGATTGGTGGAGTCGGTTCGCATATAGGTAATATGCCCGGCCTCGTACAGGCGTTGCGCCAGCATCATGGTTTTCTTGACGCTGAAGCCCAGGCGATTGCTCGCCGCCTGCTGTAAGGTGGAAGTGATAAACGGTGCCGAAGGTTTGGAACTGGTGGGCTTGTCGTCCCGCGCGGTAACCTTGAACTCGCTCGACCGCAGGGCCTTGACCGCGGCGCTGGCCTGTTCCTCGTTGACCGGGCGAAAGGCTTCGCCGGCCTGCTTTTTTACTTCCAGGCGCAGCGGATCTGCCTTGGCAGTTTCGGTATCCGCGGCGAGAGTCCAGTACTCCTCGGGAATAAAGGCGCGAATCTCCCGCTCCCGCTCGACCACCAGGCGCACCGCCACCGACTGCACCCGCCCGGCGGACAGGCCGCGGGCCACTTTTTCCCACAGCAGTGGCGAGACCATGTAACCGACGATGCGATCGAGGAAGCGGCGCGCCTGCTGGGCGTTGACCCGGTTGATATTGAGTGGGCCCGGGTCCTTGAAAGCTTCCTGGATCGCGGACTTGGTGATCTCGTTGAACACCACCCGGCGGTAGCGGCCCTCGTCGCCGCCGATGGACTCGCGCAGGTGCCAGGCGATCGCCTCTCCCTCGCGGTCCAAATCCGTGGCCAGATAGATATGGTCGGCATTGGCGGCCAGCTTGCGCAGTTCGCTCACCACCTTTTCCTTGCCGGGCAGGATTTCGTAGTGAGCGGCCCAGTTGTGATCCGGGTCTATGCCCATGCGCTTGATCAGCTGCTCGCGATTTTTCTTGCGCTTGTAGGCCTCCTTGGCCTCCGGTGAAAGCTTGCGGGTCTCCGCGGCGCGGCGCGCGCGCTCCTTCGCGTCTACCGGCTGCCGGTTTCCGCCGCCGGTGGGCAAATCGCGAATATGGCCGACGCTGGACTTCACTACAAAGTCCTTTCCGAGATACTTGTTGATGGTTTTCGCTTTGGCCGGCGATTCGACGATGACCAGTGATTTACCCATAAGCATTTGATTTTAAATAGAAAATTTACTGCTTTCGCAAGCCTTGGCAGCCTTTGGCAAAGGCCAGCGCTGCGCGAATATATAAGCTCCGCCCCGGGTGCGGTCAAGCGAGCGGCGCAAATTACTGTTGCGCAACGTCCAGTTTTCTCACCTTTCCGGGGTATCGACAATTTTGCAGGAGCGGCGGCTGGCCGCCATCAGCGCAGGCTCCTGGCGAGACCAATAACCACTCCCATAGAGTGGTTATTCGGCCTATCGGGTGCTGTTTCGCGGTAGCCTTATCGCTTCCTCTATTGGCGGCCGCGAAGCCTCCAGGGCTTTTTCCAGCGCCGTCATTCCCCTGTCTCCAGAGGATTCCCGCCATTGCACCCCCAGCCCGGTCTCGGCGCCGACAACCGCGGTGGCGTCCTCCGGCAGCGCGGCCAGCAATTCCCGCAACGGTTCCCAGGCAGACTGCGGCGCGGCGCGGCCGTTGCGCCAGTCCCAGTGCCCGGAAAAATTCATCTCGTGATCCCCCCGCTGCCGCTCCAGTACCCAGCCTGTCTGCAAGCGGCGAGCATCCCCCCAACGGGTGAAGTACACCGCCGCGCTGCCCTGTCCCTCCGCCGCCGGCAGGGATTTCATCTGCACAGTCAGCCCCTCCCGGGCGGCGCGGCTGCGCAGTGCGGCCAGGCGCTGGTCCCGGGCGCTGGGCTTCAGCCACATCACCGGCCCCACCACCAGAACGACGGCAAAGAGAATAATAATGAGGGGTAGCCAGCCGGTCATAACCACTCCTTGTTGGTGGGAAAAGGCGCCTATTTTGCGTTGCCCGGCGCCGCTTCTGTCAAGAACCTTTTTTTAAAGTAGACTTTCTATTGTCCCGTCACGTACAAAATAGCGGTATCAGAGGGCCGCTGGAGCGCCTTCCAGATTGGCCGCGGAGGCTCTGCCGGGGGCCATTCCGCCAAGCGGCGCCTCGCCGTGAATAATCCGGGGCGCTGATATCGCCATTTGGTAGGAGAGAGGGCGCCGACAGGTTTCGAATGAAGGCATTTTCCAACCTGCCCCCTATTGTCCAGACATGGAGCGGAACGCTTATGGCCAGCTACAAGCACATTCTCGTCGGCCTGGACCTCTCGAAGGAGTCCTCCCAGGTACTGCAAAAGGCCGCCGATATTAGCGGCGCCTGCGGGGCGGACCTGAGCTTAGCGCACGTGATTGAGCCGCTGACCTTCGCCTATGGCGGGGATATCCCCATGGATCTCTCGGAAGTCCAGGAGCAATTGCAAAACCAGGCGAAGGAGCAGTTGCGCAAATCCGCCGACAAACTGGGAATTCCCGCGGAGCGCCAGCACGTGGTGCTGGGGCAGCCGGCCACGGAAATTCACCGCCTGGCGGAGGAGCAGGAAGTGGATTTAATCGTTATCGGCAGTCACGGCCGCCACGGCCTGGCGCTGCTGTTGGGGTCCACCGCCAACGGGGTGCTCCACGGCGCCTCCTGCGATGTGCTGGCGGTGCGGGTGCATGTCAATGAAAAGTGAGCGGTATTTCCCTACCCGATAAGGGTTCACTGATAATTGTCCAACTCCGCCCAGCGCTCGAACGCCGCCTCCAGTTGCGCCTGCCGCTCCGCCAGAAGGCTCAGCTTTTCCTCTACCAGCGACTGCCCCTGCTGATAAAAGTCCGGCTGTGCCACGGCTGATTCCAGCTTTTCGATCTCCTCTTCAAGCTGCTCGATCTGCCCCGGCAGGCTGTCCAGTTCGCGCTGCAACTTGTAACTGAGCTTTTTCTTTTTCGCCGCCGGCGGGGTACCCGAATCCGGCTTGCTCTCCGGCTTCTGAGCCTCTGTCTGCTGCCTTTCCCCGGCGGTTGAAAAGCTCCCTCCCTGGCGCAGGAAATCGGCGTAGCCGCCCACATATTCACGCACGCGCCCCTCGCCCTCAAAGGCCAGGCAGGAGTCCACCACATTGTCGAGAAAAGCGCGGTCGTGGCTGACCAGCAGCACGGTTCCCGGGAAGTCCAGCAACAGTTGCTCCAGCAGTTCCAGGGTTTCCACATCCAGGTCGTTGGTGGGCTCATCCAGCACCAGGATGTTCGCCGGCTGGCTGAACAGCTTGGCGAGCAGCGCACGATTTCGCTCGCCGCCACTGAGCGCCCCCACCGCTGTGCGCGCCTTGATACCACTGAACAGGAAGTCCGCCAGGTAGGACATCGCGTGGCGGCTCCTGCCACCGACAGTGATGGACTCCCTGCCCTCGGCGATATTGTCGAGCACGGAGAGTTCGGGGTTGAGCTGGTCGCGGCGCTGGTCGAAGTAGGCCACCTGCTGCTTCGTACCCAGGCGTACTTGGCCGGAATCCGGTTGCAGATCGCCCAGCAGCAGCCGGATCAGGGTACTTTTGCCGGCGCCGTTGGGACCGATCAGGCCCACTTTGTCGCCGCGCATCAGGGTGAAGGACAAATCGCGGACCAGTGGCTCCTCGCCGGGATAAGCAAAAGAGACATTGCTCAATTCCGCCACCAGCTTGCCGGACAGCTCCCCGGAATCCAGCGCCATTTTCGCCCTGCCCTGCCGATCCCGGCGCGCCTCCCGCTGGCGTCGCAGCGCCTGCAGGGCGCGCACCCGGCCCTCGTTGCGGGTGCGCCGGGCCTTGATCCCCTGGCGGATCCAGGCCTCCTCCTGGGCGAGTTTCTTGTCGAACAGCTCGGCGTGCCGCGCCTCTTCCTCCAGCAGCTTCTCCTTTTCCTGCTGGTAGCGGTCAAAATCACACTGGAAGACGCGCAATTGCCCGCGATCCAGGTCCCATACCGTCTTCGCCAGCCGCTGTGCCAAAGCGCGGTCGTGGCTGACGAACAGCAGCGCGCCGCGGTAGCTGGCGAGAAAATTTTCCAGCCACTCCACTGCGGCGATATCCAGATGGTTGGTGGGCTCGTCGAGGATCAGCAGATCCGGTTCGGTCACCAGCGCACGCGCCAGCGCCGCGCGGCGCTGCCAGCCGCCTGACAGGTCCGACACCTGGTCCCCTCCATCGAGGCCGAGACGGTCCAGCACACTGTCAATTCGCGGCAGCAGGTCCCAGCCGTGGGCGGACTCGATACGCGCCTGCAGGTCCACGTCCGGCTCCGCGCGGTAATTCGCCAGCCAGACGCCCACGTCGCCGAGGCCTCCGGCCACATAGCGGTAGACGGAGTCACTACAGTCCGACGGCAGTTCCTGCTCCAGCGTCGCCAGCACAAGGCCGCTACTGCGCACCACCTCGCCCCCATCGGCGTCTATCTCCCCCGCGATCAGGCGCAACAGGCTGGATTTGCCCTCCCCGTTGCGGCCCACCAGGCAGATGCGGTCCCCGCGATCCACTTTGGCGTTGACATCCTCCGCGAGCACCTGGGTTCCGTAGCGCAGGCACACGCCATCCAACTGAAGCAACATCTTTAACTACACTTTTTGTTGAGTAAAAACGGATATTTTACGCGTTATTCGCGTCTCTTAATAAGGTATTCTGTTGTTTCGGTGGTAAATTGAAGACGCGAAGTTTCAATCAGGTGATATTGATGTCGATTGGCGCAAAGGGAATTGCTCTGCTGCTCTCACTGGCGCTGCCCGCCCCGCTTGCGGCAGCGGTGGTGGAAGAGGCGGAGAGAGCGGTAGCGCAACGGGAAAAACTGCAAGAGGCGCGCGCGGCCATCGCCCGCGGCGACCAAAGCGAACTCGCGAGACTGAAGCGGGAGCTGCGCGGTTACCCGCTGCTGCCCTACCTCGACTACTGGGCCCTGAGCAAAAAGCTTCCACAGCTGCCCTACGGGGAAATCGACCAGTTTCTCACCGACTACCGCGACACCGCCATCGGCGACTGGATGCGCGTCCGCGTACTGCGCGAATTGGGCAGCCGCGAGCGCTTTCGCGCCTACCTGAAATACTACCGCCCGGAAAAAATCACCCGCACCTCCCTGCGCTGCTACTACGCTGATGCCCTTTCCCGCCACGGCGACAAGCGGGCCGCCTATGAGCTGGTGGAGGAGTTGTGGACCGTCGGTGTCTCACAGCCCGAAGAGTGCGACCCGGCGTTTAACCGCTGGATAGGCGACGGCGGCCTCACCCCGGAGCTGGCCTGGCGCCGCCACCAACTGGCGGTGGAGCGCGGCAATTTGGACCTGGCGAGCTATATTGCCGGCAAAATGGGAGATGGGCAGGCGCGGCTGGCCCAGCTGATGCGTTCGGTGCACCGCGAGCCCACGCAACTGGCGGATTACACCCGCTTTATCCGCGACGAACCGGAATACCGGGATATAGTCCTGCACGGCCTGCACAGGCTCGCCCGGGAGGACGCCGCGGCCAGCGACAGGGCCTGGCGCCGCTACGAGGCCAGCTACCTGTTCAGCGACGAAGAGCGCGACGCGCTGCTGCGGTACCTGGCACTGCAGTTCGCACGCCAGGACGACATGGAGGGGCTGCGGCAACTGCTCGCGCGCAGCGAGGATTTTTCCGATCCCCGGATTTTCGAATGGCTGGCCCGCCAGTCCCTGCGGGCGCTGGACTGGGCCCAGGTGGAATTCTGGATAGACCGCCTGCCGGAGAGCGAGCAACAATCCGACCGCTGGCTCTACTGGAAGGCCCGCGCCATCGAGGAACTTTACAGCAAGGGGCTCGCCGACGAAGCGGTGGCGCTGTACCGCAAGGCCGCCGCCGAGCGCAGCTACTACGGCTTTCTGGCCGCGGACACCTTAGGGGAGAACTACAGTTTTGTGGACCGGCCGGCGCCGATCACGCCCAAGCAGGTGGAGCAGCTGGCCGCGCAGCCGGCGATGCAGCGGGCGCGGGAGCTGCAGGCCATCGGCGAGTTCTACCACGCGCGTCGGGAGTGGGATTACGCCACCGAGGGCATGTCCCACGAGGAACTGCTTACCGCCGGCAAGCTGGCGAGTTCCTGGGGCTGGTACCACAAGTCCATTCGCTCGGTACTGGCGGCGGATTACCTGGACGACCTGGAGCTGAGATTTCCGCTGGCCTTCCCCAATATCGTGGCGGATGTCAGCAGGCGCATGGGCGACAACACCGCTCTCAATCCCTACCTGATCTACGCCGTGGCGCGCCAGGAGAGCCACTTCAGCCACGACGCCAAGTCCCGCGCCGGAGCCCTGGGGCTCATGCAACTGCTGCCATCCACCGCCCGCGCCACCGCCCGCCGCGCCGGCGTGCCCTACCGGCGCAGCTGGGACCTGCTCAGCCCCGACACCAATATTGCCCTCGGCAGCCACTACCTGAATTCACTATTGGACCGCTTCGACAACAACCGCTTCCTCGCCGCCGCCGCCTATAACGCCGGCCCCACCCGGGTGGCGCGCTGGCTGGAGGAAACGGGAAACAGGCTGCCCTACGATGTCTGGATAGAGACCATCCCCTTCAACGAAACCCGCAACTATGTTCAGAACGTGCTCGCCTATACGGTGATCTACGCCTATCGCAGTGGGGAAAAGGCATCGCTGCTGAGCGAACGGGAAGCGAGCCGCAGACTTTAATTTCTCATTTCATTATTACCATTCCCTTGGCAAAAAAAATTGCCAGGTCGATACCTCATCGAAAAAGCATTTCGTCGCCCCGGCGGAAGCCGGGGTCCAGAGAAATCGTGGGTTTCTGGATTCCGGCTTCTAGCGAGTCGCCGGAATGACGTTAGTCAGAGGCTCCTTAGCTCAAAAATATTTTGGTAACTACTCTCCCCTCTCCCGCTTGCGAGGGAGGGGCCGGGGGAGGGGGCGCTGACCGGCTCCCCCTCTCCCTAACCCTCTCCCCCAAAGAGGGAGAGGGGACTGTCGTGGTGAGTAGTTACATATTTTGCACATATCTGGTGCACATCTGTAATGGCGTGTAATGAAATGTCCCTTGATGGCCATTTGGCGGGCCTAATAACATAAAAATATGATAAATCATGTTATTTATAGAATAACAGTCTGAGCAGTAACAAGAAGTGAAGTAAGGAAACAGTGTGACAGCGTTGTTCCGCCAACAAGCCATGGAAAGGCGAGCCGATCGCTTGCACGGCGAAGTTCTTCTACTCCCCCGCCTCTCCCATACCCTGGTTCTTATTTTTCTGCTGCTGTGGGTTGTCACCGCGCTCTGCTGGCTGACAACCGGCAGTTATGCGCTGCCATGGGAATCCAGATGTACGGCAGGGAACCCGGCTTGAGCGATATTTGGCGGGCGATCCGGGGAAATATTCAACAGAAGACCCTTTAAATAAGGAAAAAAGAAGATGGAAATCATTTCTAACGAAAACTCGCATTGGGATACCACAGCGGGCACAGAGAAGCTTCAGCCGCGTACCTGGCGTGCAGCGGGCTGGCTTTGTGTCTTCGCGCTGCTGCACTTTGTAGGCGTATTTCTATATATAGCCGGCTATGGCGGCTACCTGGGCGCACAACTGGGAACGCAGGGCCAGGTTGTCGATCCGGCGGCGATACAGGCACAGATAGAAACGCATATACAGTCGCCAGCGGCGCTGGTGGGCATGTACATGACCCAGTTCTGCCTGCTGCTGCCGGCTGTTCTGCTGGTGGCGCATTTCAGGCAGCAGTCCCGCTGGGAAACCCTGGCAGTGCGCCGATTCCCGCTGAAATCCCTCGCCACATGGCTGCCGGCACTGCTGGTGTTTCTGGCGGCACAGGCGCTGCTGGCGCACGCACTGGATATCGATCCGGGAGAGTTCATGAAATCGCTGGCGGGCAGCCGCTTCTTGCCGCTGGCACTGATGATGGTAGTGGCCGCGCCGCTGCTGGAGGAACTGGTTTTCCGCGGCTACCTGTTCCGCGCCTGGCGGCACACGCGCCTTGGGCTCTCCGGCACCCTGCTGCTGACTTCGGTGTTATTTACCGCCCTGCACTTCGGCCAGTACCACTGGGTCCAGTTGAGCTTTATTTTCGCACTGTCACTGCTGCTGGGCCTGGCGCGGGAGAAAAGCGGCTCGGTGCTACTGCCGATTCTGCTGCACGCGGGCAATAACCTGGCCAGCGCTATTACGGTGATCTACCTGGGGATGGCTTGATGCATTTTACTCAGAGGGAAATCCGCCTCATTCGTACCGCCGAGCGGTGGGTGCGGCGGCAACGCAGGGTGAAAATTGTCTTGTCTATGGCATTCTTGCTTCTATCGGCGGCGATTTTGTTAGGTGCGATCCGTTTCGAGACGATCCCCCCCTCACTGTATGTGGTGTTTGCGATAGCAGTGGTTGGAGCCGGTTCCGCCCAATCGCCACGATACGAAGTCCTGACGGCAATATTGTCGGAGAAGCTGGCGCAACAGGAGCCAAACTTCCCAGTGGATGAACTGGCCGGCAAAGTGCGGAAAGGTTGAACTAGTGCTGTTTCGCCTGCAAGCCGGCTCCTACAGTTCCGGGAGCCGGCGCAGGAGCCACTCCTGCAGTTGCTCCCGATCAAAAGGCCAGCCGCAGACATCCTCCGGGTCCCCCAGCCCCACCAGTGGAATACGCGTTGCGAAGCGGTCCAGCAGTTGGGAATCGTCGGCGATGTCCACTTCACGCAGGCGAAGCTGGAACTGCTCCAGCAGCGGCCAGATCTCCGCTTTGGCTTTTTCGCACAGGCTGCAGCCCAAGGTGGTGTAGAGGATCAGGTTTTTCGGCACCGTCAGATCAGCCCCTGGTTGTGTGCCCAGAAATAGCCGACCGCCGCCGCGGTGAGCAGCAGACCGGTCACCCAGATCCAGCCGCTGCCGCCGCTCTCGGCCAGGGCGGAATCACCCTCATAGCGACGCCGTTCCCGCGTGGGTTCCGAGCCCGAGACCGGTTGCCGCGCCGCAGCCGCCCGCGCCGCATCCGCGGTTGCCGGTTTGTCCTGGGGCAGAGATACCGCCGGGCGCACTGTGGTTTTATCGCGGTCGTCCGCCGGGCCCACCACGCTGAAGCTGAGGGTGTCGAAGCGCAGTTCGTCCCCGCGGCGCACGCGGCTCTCCACCACTCGCCGGTTGTTCAGGTAGGTGCCGTTGGCGGAACCCAGGTCGATTACAAACAACAGGCCCTCGCGCACTTCCAGGCGCGCGTGCCGGCGGGACAGATGAGACAGGGAAAAAGTGATATCGCACTCGTCGGAGCGGCCCACCACACTGGTTTCCCGTACCGGGAACACCCTGCCGGCAATCGCCGGGTGGTTGGCGCGCAGCGCCCAGGAGACACCGCTGCCGGCGCTGGCTTTGAGCTTGGTCACCTTGGGATCCAGCACCGCCAGTATCCGCCCGCCGATCTTTACCTGGTCGCCCAGTTGTAGCGGGCAACTCCCCTCCACCGGCTGGCCGTTGACCGCAACCAATCCCGCACCGGCCAGGTTGTGCAGGGTGAGCTGATCGTCCTCCACCGCCACTTCGGCGTGCAACTTAGCCACGGCGTCGTCCGCGATGGTCAGATCACAACTGCCGGCGCGCCCGATGGTCACTTTCGGCGCTACCAGCCATACACTCTGGCTGGCGTCCTTGAGATCGCAAAGTTTGAACATATAAGATTCCCCGGTGATCAATAAGCAATGATCAATAAGCAATGAACAAAAATCCACTGGCAACCGACAGTCGATCACTGTTCATTGATAACTGGCTGCCGGCGCGAGTTTATCATGGGGAATTTGCCCCGCGTGTGATTCCGTTTGCAGCCCGCCGCGCCCCTGGGTTCTAATATGCACGGCACGCAGACAGGGATAGGCCACCGGTGCGGACACAGGCTGGACCGCTGCAACCGCTGCAGAGTCGACCAGACACACCGGCAACCGGGTTAACCACAATAAAGGTAGTTGCACGCCAGTGAGTGAAGCCAAAGTACGCGAGGTATCGCGGCACAGCGGGACAGTCAAGCGCGCCAGCGGCGCCGGGCGGAGCGCCAGCGCCACCCACCCCGGTTACAAGCGCGAGCAGAACGAAGACGCATGCTGGGCCGACGAGCAGCGCGGTGTCTGGGTGGTGGCCGACGGGCTGGGTGGCCACCAGGCCGGGGAGATCGCCAGCAAAACTGTGGTGGAGGAAATCCAGCGCTCCGCGGCCACCGACCGCCACTACGAGCGAGCCCTGCTGCGCGCTCACGCCTTGCTTCTGGGGGACGAACAGAATACCGCCAATATGGGCTCCACCGCGGTGGTCGTGGCAGAAGACGGTGCCTACTTCCATATCTACTGGGTGGGCGACAGCCGCGCCTATCTCTGGACTCCCGGAGAGGACGGCGGCCAACTAAAGCAACTCACCAGCGACCACTCCTACGTGCAGATGCTCGTGGATTCCGGTGCGATCAATCCGCTGGAGGCCGCCAATCACCCCAACCGCCATGTGATCACCCGCTGTATCGGCGGCAGCGCCAATCCCAACCTGGAGATAGACAGGGTTTCCGCTCCCTGGCGGCCGGGACAGAAACTATTGCTGTGCAGCGACGGCCTCAGCACCGAGGTGGAGCCGGAACAGATAGCCCAGGTTCTGGCAGCCAACAGCGACAACCGCCGCGCCGCGGACCTGCTGGTAGCCGCCGCGCTGGACGCCGGGGGCAAGGACAATATCACCGTACAACTGATCAGCGCGCCGGATAAGACGCCAGCAACATCCGGAAAGTGGACTTTCCGCACAGGCCGTACGCCACACCCTTCCGCGCCCGGATTGAAATTTCGCGGCAAAATACTCCCCGTCCTGAGTGCACTCGCCCTGCTGGGCCTGCTGGCTACACTGGTCGCCCGGCAGTTTGGGTAAAGAGGCAAGGAATAGGGTTCGATGGAAGTCGTAAGCACCAATACCGCCACATCGCTGGGAATCCCCGGCTACCGCATCCTGAAGAAGATCAACCAGGGCGGCATGTCCACCGTGTACCTGGCTATCCAGCGCAGCGTCGGCCGCCAGGTGGCGCTCAAGGTGATGTCGCCGGTGCTCAACGCCGATCCGGTGTTCAGCGAGCGCTTCCAGCGCGAGGCCAATATCGTCGGCCAGCTCTCTCATCCCAATATCGTCGGCATCCACGATATCGGCCGCTACCGCAGCCTCAACTATATCGCCATGGACTACATGCCCGGCGGTTCCGTCTCCGACCGCCTTTCCGAGGGAGTGATAGATCCACTGGAGGCGCTGAATATCACCCGCCAGATCGCCACGGCGCTGGATCACGCCCACGGCAAGGGCTATGTGCACCGCGACCTGAAACCGGAAAACATCCTGTTTCGCGAGGACGGCTCCGCAGTGCTCACCGATTTCGGGGTGGCCCGGGCAATCGCGCGGACCACGCGGATGACCAGTACCGGCATGGTGGTGGGCACGCCCCACTATATGAGCCCCGAACAGGCCCGCGGCACCGCCATCGACGGGCGCGCCGACCTCTACAGCCTGGGTGTGGTGTTCTACGAGATGCTTGCCGGCGCCGTGCCCTTCCAGGCTGACGAGGCGGTGGCCATCGCCATCAAGCACCTCACCGACCCGATCCCCAAGCTGCCGGCGCGCCACTCCCTGTATCAGAGCCTGATCGACCGCTTCCTGGCCAAGGACCCGGAACAGCGCTTCCAGCGCGGGCTGGACGTGGTGGACGCCATCGACCAGCTGATAGCCACCCTGGCCGGCAAGCCCTCGACCCAGGCCACCCAGCTCAACAACACCTCGGTGCGCGTCTCCAGCCTGCTGCGCGCCCTGCTGATGACCCTTTACGGCACCCTGAGCGACCAGATCGCCGCCGCCTGGGCTCGCTGGCGCGACAAACCCTTGCACGAAAACCATCCCCGCGCCGAGCAGGCAACCATCATGCGTATCCACCAGGTGATCCAGCAGGCGCCGCCGCGCAAGCGCCGCCAGTGGCTGTTCAGCGGCCTGGTGTCGGTATCCCTGGTGTTTGGCTGGGTGCTGTTCAGCCTGATCGGCTACAAGCTGCAGTGGCAATCCGGCTCTCCCCTGCTGGACAGCGCCAGCGACTACACCGCCTCTCTGCTGGTACCGGAACAGGCGCCCGCAGCGGCCTCCGAAACCCCGCTGGTGGCCGCAGCGGCGACACCCAATGAACCGGAGCCCGACCCGGAGGTCTCACCGGCGCCACTTCAACAGAACATCGAACTGCCGGCCCCGCAGGAAGAGACCTTCGCAACCGATGCACCGGTGGAGACCGCCGGAACCGGGGAAACAGAGCCGGAGGCCGGGGAAGCGGCCGATATCACCCCCGGCGAAGAGGCCGCGACCACCGAACTCGCGGCCACCGAACCCGAGGTGGAAACCCCGAAATACCGCCTCACGGTGCAGCCGCGACCCCGCGATGCGCGGGTACGGATCATGAACATCAATCCCCGTTACCGCCCGGGCATTCCCCTGGAGCCGGGCAGGTACGACCTGGAAGTGAGCCGCCCCGGCTACACCACGCTGCGCCGCTGGGTGGGGATAGAAGACACCGACCTCACGGTGCCGGTGACCCTGGAACGCGCCTACTACCCTGGCAAAAAGATTCGCTCTCCCCTGGCGGACGGCGGCACCGGCCCGCAGATGGTGGTGATCGGGGCCGGTAGCTTCACCATGGGCAACGACCAGCGCGACGCCTCCAGCCCGGCGCATCGCGTCACCATTGCTAAACCATTCGCCATCTCCACTTACGAAATCACTTTCGACGAATACGACCGCTATGCCGAGGCCACCGACGCCGCCCTGCCCGGCGATGCCGGCTGGGGCCGCGGCGACCGACCGGTAATCAACGTGAGTTGGCGGGATGCGCGGAACTACGCCCGCTGGCTGTCCAGCCAGACCGGACGTCGCTACCGCCTGGCCAGCGAGGCCGAGTGGGAGTACGCCGCCCGCGGCGGTGTGCCGCACCCCTTCTGGTGGGGCGGCAGTGAAGCCCGCGGCAAAGCCAACTGCCGCCGCGGCTGCTCCAGTGAGTTCAACGGCCTGTTCAGCTACTCCAGCGCGCCCGTGGGCCACTACCAGGCCAACCGCTTCGGCCTCTTCGATACCGCCGGCAATGTGGCCGAGTGGGTAGAGGATTGCTACCTGAACGGTTACGGCCAGAGCCGCGACGACGGCCAGCCGGTGGTGGTAGACAAATGCGAGCTGCGCAGCGTGCGCGGCGGCTCCATGCGGGAACCCCTGAACAATATCAGTTCCGACTACCGCACCGGCCTGAGCGAACACACCGTATCCAAGACAGTCGGCTTCCGCGTGGTAATGGAACTGGAGTGAGCGGTCAGCGGTGGCTATTCAGTGGTGAGTTACACTGAACACTAACCACTGAATATATTGGCCACCTGTACCGTCGTGACCGCCCCATTCACTCGCAGCGAGTTCAGACAGCGCCAAAAAGCGGTCCGCGCCCGGCTGGCAGAGCTGGGACTGGACGCCTGCCTGATCACCAGCCCCGAGAACATCTATTACCTTACCGGCCTGGACCATATGGGCTACTTCGCCTACCAGATGCTGGTGCTGCCCGCCCGCGGCGAACCAGTACTGGTCACCCGGGAAATGGAAAAGGCGGTGGTGCGCGACATGGCACCCGGCGTGCGCCATGTTGGCTACCCGGACGGCAGCCCCGCGGCAGGCGACCAGCATGTGCCCGTAGCCAAGGGCGCGGAAACTCTGGAACCCTGGCCCTCCCCACCGAAAGCCACCCCGGAAACCATTCCCCCCTCGATCCCGGTTACCCGCGACGCCCTGGCCGGCATAGGCCTGGGGTGCGGGCGGCTGGGAGTGGAAAAGGCCGGCAGCTTCTTCCCCATGACCCTGGCCGAGGGCATCCAGCAGTCCCTGCCGGAAGCCGAGTTCGTCGATGCCTCGGGGCTGGTGGACGCCTTTCGCATCTGCCAGTCCGATCACGAGCTGGAGTGCACCCGGGAGGCGGCGCGCGTCTCCGACGCAATGATACTGGCGGCCATCGCCGCCGCCGGCGTGGGGGTCAGTAAAAGGGACGTGATGGCGGCGATCTACAGCGAGATGTGCCGCCGGGGGGGCACCTACCCCGGATTTGTGCCCCTGGTTCGCGCCACCACCACCCTGGAGCACGAACACGGCACCTGGCAGGACTACCGGCTGGCCGAAGGGGACCTGCTGTTCCTGGAGATGGCCGGCTGCGTGCGCCGCTACCATGCCCCCATGGGTCGACTGGTCTATATCGGTGAGGCGTCCCCGGGAGCCAAGCGCATCAACACTATCTGTCGCGATGCGGCGCACGCCGCCGCCAACGCGATCCACCCGGGAGTCTCCGCCGGCGACGTCTATAACGCCTGGCAGGCGGTATTGGACGGCAATGGCTTGGAGAGTTATCGCCGCCACCACTGCGGCTACTCCGTGGGCATCGGCTATCCGCCCAGTTGGTCCGGCAGCGGCGTGCCGGTGGCCCTGCGCGCCGGGTCCAGCCTGAAACTGGAGGCCGGCATGGTCCTCCACCTGATGTCCTGGCTGCTGCGCAGCCCCCTCGGCGACGCCTTTATATCCGACACGGTGGTAGTGACCGAGAGCGGCTGTGAATTCCTGACCAACGTTCCCAGCAAAGTGACTGTGCGGCGATGAGCGATATCGGTGCAGCGGAAATAGAGGCTGCCCGCAAAGCCATCGACGGGCTGCTGGAATCCACACCCTGCCTGCGCAGCCGTCCCCTGGAGGAACAGCTGGGGCGCCCGCTGTGGTTGAAGTGCGAACTCTTCCAGCAGACCGGCTCCTTCAAGCCGCGCGGTGTACTCAACTGGCTGGCCAGCGCTGCCGATACCCGGCTGGAGCGGGGACTGGTCACCGTCTCCGCCGGCAACCACGGCATGGCCCTGGCCTGGGCCTGCGGCGAGCGGGGTATTCCCGCCACCGTGGTGATGCCGGAGGGCGCCAGTCCTTTCAAGGTGGAAGCCTGCCGCGGCTACGGCGCCGAGGTGATACTGTACGGAGATATCCGCGCCACCTGGGCCCATGCCAAAGAGCTGGTGCGGGAGCGCGGCGCCACCCTGGTGCCTCCCTACGACGACCCGTACATCATCGCCGGCCAGGGCACTGTGGGGCTGGAGCTGCTGGAACAGCTGCCGGAGCTGGATACCCTGATCTGCCCGGTGGGCGGAGGCGGCCTGATCTCCGGCATAGGCATTGCCATCAAGCATGCCAGGCCCGAGGTCCGTATCGTCGGCGTGGAACCCGCCGGCGCCGCCACCCTGAAGACCGCCTGGGACGCGGGGGGCCCGGTGGAACTGGAGAAGGTGCAAACCCTGGCCGCCAGCCTCGGCGCCAACCGCGCCGGAGAGCACACCTACGCCGCCAGCCGCCGGGTGGTGGACGAACTGGTAGCCCTCGATGAAGACGCCATCGCTGCCGGCGCGGAACTGCTGATCACCCGCGGCAAACTCTACGCCGAACCCGGCGGCGCCATCGCCGTGGCAGCCGTCGCCGCCGGCGCCGTCTCCCTCGATAAAGGTTCTTGCGTTGCGGCGGTGGTCAGCGGGGGCAATATGGAAACCGGGGAGCTATTGAAGCTGCTCGACAAGATCCCTTGACGGTGCGCACGGCGCACCCTACACATAGCCAGTAGGGTGCGCCGTGCGCACCGGTCACCTCTGGATTTTCCAGACATTGTGAATTTTCGGATTGCGCTGAAAATCCCTGTCCAGCAGCGGTAAATTCTCTACCCGAAATTCCGCACAAATCGCTTCGTCCATTTTGAACGTGCGCAAATTATTGGAAAAAACCAGGGAGCCCCCGGGGGCCAGCAAAGCCATGCACTGGCGAATCAATTTTGGGTGGTCCCGTTGAATATCCAAGACGCCGCGCATTTTCGCCGAGTTGGAAAAGCTGGGCGGGTCCATGAAAATCAGGTCGTAGTGGCCGCGTCGGTTCTGCTGCGCGGCTTCCAGCCACTGCATACAGTCCGCCTCCACCAGTTGGTGCCGATAGGGGTCCAGGTTGTTGCGCTGGAAGTTGCGCGCACTCCAGTCCCGGTAGGTTTTCGACATATCCACGCTGGTGCTCTGCACGCAACCGCCCAGCGCCGCCTCTACCGTGGCGCTGGCGGTATAGCAAAACAGATTGAGAAATTTCTTCCCCGGGGCCAGTTTGCGCAGGTACTGGCGCACCGGGCGGTGGTCCAGGAAGAGCCCGGTGTCCAGGTAAGCCCACAGGTTTACTTCCAGTTGCGCGCCGTACTCGTCCACCCAGAAGGCGGAGGCGGTATCGGAGTGTTTGCGGTACTGGCCACCGCTCTTGTGGCTGTGACGGCGGCGCTCTTTGATGCTGATATTTTTCCCGGACAGCTCCAGCACCGATTGAACCGCGCGCACCAGGTCGCGCAGCCGCGCTTGGGCCTTTTCCTCCGGGATGTTCGCCGGCGCCTTGTACTCCTGGACATGGGCAAACAACTCACCTTCCAGCGAGCGGTATAGGTCAATCGCCGCGGCGTATTCCGGCAGGTCCGCGTCGTACAGGCGGTAGCAGCTTATACCGCTCTTCTGCGCCCACTTGCCGGTGGTACGCAGGTTCTTGCGCAGCCGGTTGGCAACCATCTCCACCTCGGCGGAAAGCGTTCGACGACCCTCCTCCCCCCGATTTTCCACAGACTGCTCGCGGATATGAAACAGCAGCAATTGGCTGGGAATACTGCCGTTGTACAGCTGGTACTGTTTGTGGGATCGCAGACCGGTGGCATGGCCCAGTTCCGGGTTGCCGGTGAAAATACCCACCGACCATCCGGGAAATTCCTTTTTCAGCTGCCGGCCCAATTCCGCGTAGGTCTCGCGCAGTGCTTCCTGTTCGCCCAGGCGCTCGCCATAGGGGGGATTAGTCAATACCAGTCCGGGTTTCACTTGGCGGTGACTGGGCACCTTGAAGGCCGCCACCGGACGACAGCTGACTCGCACCTGCTTTTCCAGCCCGGCGCGGGCGATATTGGCCTCGGCGGCAAACAGAACCTTGGCGTCGGCGTCATAGCCGCGGATTTCCGGCAGTTCCCGTTCCAGCCCCTGCCGCCGGCGCTCCAGCGCCTCCTCGCGCAGCGGCATCCACAGATCGCTCTGGTGGTTGAGCCAGCGCTCGAAACCGAATTCCTCGCGCAATAGTCCCGGCGCAATATCCGCCGCCATCATCGCCCCTTCGATAAGCAGGGTACCGGAGCCGCACATTGGGTCCAGCAGCGCGCCGCCATCGGCGGCGATGTCCGGCCAGCCGGCGCGCAACAGCAGTGCCGCAGCGAGGTTCTCTTTCAGGGGCGCAGCGCCGATATGGGTGCGATAGCCGCGCCTGTGCAGGCTCGCGCCGCTGAGGTCGATGGCGATATCCAGCGTGTCCCGCTGCAGGCGCAGGGCCACGGTCAGGTCCGGATGGCGGCGGTCTATCTCCGGCCGCGCACCGCTCTGGCGGCGCAGCCGGTCGACGATGGCGTCCTTGGCCTTTTGGGCGCCGAACTGGCTGTTGCGGATCTCCCGGTTGGTTCCGGAGAACTGCAGCCAGAGTACGCCGGAGGGGTTGATATGCTCCTCCCAGGGAATCCCGGCCACGGCGCGATACAGATCTTCCGCATCGGCAATCCGGACCTGCCCCAGGCGCAGCAGCACGCGATTGGCCAGGCGGCTCCACAGGCAGCAGCGGTAAGCCAGTTGCAGGGAACCGGAGAAGTGTACCGCGGCTGGCTGTTCGCGGGTCGCGCCGGCGCCCAGGGCGCGCAGCTCCTCCGCCAACAGGCTCTCCAGGCCCCGGGGGCAGCTGGCGGTAAAGTCGATTACGTCAGTCAAAATCCTGTCTCTCACTCAAGGCGACAATTTTTGGGTTTCCCCACTATACAAATTTCTTCTATTACCACTTCTCTTCAGACGAAAGCGTTCGTTCACAGGCCAGGTGCTTTTTGCTCTACTGGGGGCTGCGCTCATAACCGCCAGCTCAAAGGATGCCAACCGGTTCCCGCAATGTGAACCCGACAGTGCACAGCGAATGAAACAGCGCGCGGCGGCGAGCGCTTTTTTATTTCACGGATTTTCACCATATCCTTCAGTATCAGGGAGTGAAAACCTGCGAGCGGCAAGCGAGCGGCAAGAGAGGTGCCTAAACCTTATGAAACGCCAAAAACGCAACCAGTCCGACAGAGCCTTCTACAAAGGCTACCTGGCCGCCACCCAAAACAAAGCCATGGATAATTGTCCCTTTGAAAATGAAGAGCTTCACCAAGCCTGGGTCAACGGCTGGCGGGAGGGCCGGGAGGATTACTGGAACGGGTTTGAAGGTTCAGTCACAGCGCAAAAACTGGAAACCTACCGAGCGGTAACCACCAATGTGCACCACCCGGATGGCTGGAGCACCATGTAGCGGCCCGACCCGCCGAGAGGGACGCATGCAAAGTGACCATCCACCTCCCCGGGTTCCATACCCGGGGTCGGGCCTATCAGCGGCCGCCCGCCCCCTGCTGGCGCAAAATGGCAATCGCCTCCACCACCTCTTTCACCAGTGCCGGACCACGGTAGATAAATCCGGAGTAGATCTGCACCGCAGTGGCACCGGCGCGAATTTTCTCCACGGCACTGGCGCCGTCAAAAATACCACCGACGCCAATGATCGGAATCTGCCCGCGCAGTTCCCGCGCCAGCTGTGCAATCACCCAGGTGGACTTCTCCGCCAGCGGCCGACCACTCAGGCCACCCTCTTCCCTGCCGTGGGGAAGATGGGCCACCGCGGACTTGTCGACAGTGGTGTTGGTAGCGATCACCCCTTCAATCTCATATTCGCGCAACGATTCGGCAATCCGGGCGATGGCCTCGCCGTCAATATCCGGCGCTATCTTCACCGCCAGAGGCACCGAGCGGCCGCAGCTCTGGGCCAGTTGCTGCTGCTTCTCCTTGATCTCGCCCAGCAGCCGGTCGAGGCTTTCGCCGAACTGCAGGTCCCGCAGCCCTTTGGTGTTGGGGGAGGAGACGTTGGCGGTGATGTAGTCCGCATAGGGGTAGACTTTTTCCATGCACAGGCAGTAGTCGTCCGCCGCCCGCTCCACCGGGGTGTCGAAATTCTTGCCCACGTTGATGCCGAGTACGCCGCCGTAACGGCGACGCTTGACCCGCTGCACCAGGTAATCCACCCCCAGGTTGTTGAAACCCATGCGATTGATAATCGCCTCCGCCTCCTGCAGGCGGAACAGGCGCGGCTGCGGATTGCCCGGCTGCGGGCGCGGGGTCACCGTACCCACTTCCACGAAGCCAAAGCCCAGGGCGCCTAGGCCGTTGAATGCCTGGGCGTTCTTGTCCAGGCCCGCTGCCAGTCCCACGGGGTTGGGCAGAGTGAGGCCCATCAACTCCACCGGATCATCCGGAACCGGTTGGCTGAACAGGTTGATCAGCCCCAGCCGCTCAGCGGCGCCGATGGCGTCCAGGGACAGGTGGTGGGCCCGTTCGGGATCGAGCGCAAACAGGGCTTTGCGCAGGTATGAATACATGCCTTTCCTTAATAATTCGATCATTTCTTGTAGGAGCGGGCCATGCCCGCTCCTACGCCAGCGACTCCTGGTCCGCGGTAGCGTTGGCCAGGTACATCAGCTCGCGCAGGGCCACAGTGAACATGGCGAAGTCCCCGGCCGGCGTGGACTTGAGTTCGGCGAGGATGTTGTTCCAGCGCTGTATCGCCGGCGCCATGATATCGCTCCAGAGGGCCATGGCGCCATCCAGATCCAGATCCGCGTCGCCGGCCAGGCGCAGCAGGTTCACCGCCAGGCTGGCGAGCTGACTGTCCAGGTCGTCCATGCAGGTCTCGCGGGCCTGGGCCTGCCAGAAGCCCTCTGCCGGCAGGTCGATAATCAGATTGCCAAACCAGTTCAGCTTCAGGGCATCGGCCAGGCGGAAGTAGACGGCGGAAACTTCCTCCACCGGACGTTCGCTGATACGGGCGGATTCGGAGATGCTCAGGGCCAGGAAGAGATGGGTAGACGCGGCCATGAGAGCGACAGATTCCGGAACCCCGGCCTCCTGCAACTCATGGTATCGGGGCTCCCAGTCGTTGCGCGGCTCGCCGCACAGCACCTTCGGCAGCGCCTTGAATACCCGCTGTACCGAATCCCTATACAGCTCGCGGTTCTGCGCCGGCTCCAGGTCATTGCGGCGATTGCGGATAAACCAGCGAGTACCGCGGCGCACCCGGCCGATCATGGAGTTCAGCAGTTCTATCTGCAACTGCGCGGGTACCCGATAGTCCAGCGCCGCCACCTGCTGCTGGAATTCGTCCATCAGGTACACGTCCCGTGCGCTGATGTAGGCGGCGGCGATGGCATCGATGTCCGCTCCCGTGGCGCCGCTCATGCGGTGGTAAAAAGTGATGCCCATATTGTTGACCAGTTCGTTGGCCACCTGGGTGGCGACGATCTGGCGTCGCAGCGGATGGTCGTAGACCAGCTCGCTGTAGCGGGCCATCAGTTCCCGCGGGAAAGCGGATTCCACCGCCTCCTGCACCCGCGGGTTCTCGATGATCTGCGCGTTGAGCAGCTCTTCCTTCAGTTTCACCTTGACGTAGGAGATGAGCACCGAAAGCTCCGGGCGGGTCAGGTACTGGCCGCGGTTCTGGCGCTCGTTGAGCTGCTCGTTGTCGGGAATAAATTCCAGTGCGCGCCGCAGGCGGCCCTCGCTCTCCAGGGCGTTGATGGTCCGCCGGTATTCGTCGATGCGCGCGGCCACCTGGAATTCCGCCACGCTGAGCGCGCGGGTCTGGTTGTAGTTGTTGTTCAACACCAGCTCCGATACCGAGTCGGTCATTTCCTCCAGCAGCTGGTTGCGCTGCTTGTCGGTGAGGTCGCCGTTGGCCACCACCTTGTTGAGGAGAATCTTGATGTTCACCTCGTGGTCGGAGCAGTCGACGCCGCCGGCGTTGTCGATAAAGTCGGTGTTGCAGCGGCCGCCGTTGAGGGCGAACTCAATGCGCCCGCGCTGGGTCATACCCAGGTTGCCGCCCTCGCCGAACACCTTGGCGCGCAGTTCGCGGCCACTGACCCGCAGCACGTCGTTGGACTTGTCCCCCACCTGGGCGTGGGACTCGGTGCTGGCCTTGACATAGGTGCCGATGCCGCCGTTCCAGATCAGGTCCACCGGTGCCCTGAGCATGGCGCTGATCAGCTCGTTGGGATTGAGCTGGTCCGCTTCGATGTCGAAGGCTTTTTTCATTTCCGGGGTGATCTTTATCGACTTGGCGCGCCGCTCGAAAATACCGCCGCCCTTGGAAATCAGCTTACTGTTGTAGTCAGTCCAACTGGAGCGCGGCAGCTCGAACAGGCGCTTGCGCTCGGCGAAACCCGCCGCGGCATCCGGCTCGGGGTCGACAAAAATGTGCAGGTGATTAAAGGCGCCCACGAGGCGGATATGCTCCGACAGCAACATGCCGTTGCCAAACACATCGCCGGCCATATCGCCGATACCGATCACCGAGAAATCCTCGCTCTGCACGTCCACGCCCATCTCGCGGAAATGCCGCTGCACCGACACCCAGGCGCCGCGGGCGGTAATACCCATCTTCTTGTGATCGTAGCCCTGGCTGCCGCCGGAGGCGAAAGCGTCGCCGAGCCAGAAGTCGTACTCGGCGGCGATGCCGTTGGCGATATCGGAGAAGGTGGCGGTGCCCTTGTCCGCGGCCACCACCAGATAGGGGTCGTCCCCGTCGCGGCGGATCACCTGTTCGGGGGTCACCACCTCACCGTCCTTGAGGTTGTCGGTAATATCCAGCAGGCCGCGGATAAACGTCTGGTAGCAGGCGATCCCCGCCTCCATGATCGCCTCGCGGCTGCCGTCCACCGGGGGCTGACGCACCACGAAGCCGCCCTTGGCGCCACTGGGGACGATCACTGCATTCTTGACGTTCTGCGCCTTTACCAGTCCCAGCACCTCGGTGCGGAAGTCCTCCAGGCGGTCGGACCAGCGCAGGCCGCCGCGGGCCACCTTGCCGCCGCGCAGGTGCACGCCCTCAACCCGCGGTGAGTAGACGAAGATTTCGAACTCCGGGCGGGGCTCGGGAATACCGGGAATTTCCCGCGGGCTGAACTTGATGGAGATATAGTCCTTGGGCTGCTCGTCCTTACCCATTTGGAAGAAGTTGGTGCGCAGCGTGGCCAGGATCAGCTCCAGGTAGCGGCGGATGACCTGGTCTTCGTTCAGGTTGTCGACGCTGTCGAGCCCGTCGTGGATTTTTTTGATCAGCCGCTCCACCCGGGTCTGGTCCTGTCTGTCGCCGCTGATGCGCGGGTCGAACATGGCGCGGAACAGCGCCACCAGGTTGCGGGTGATCTCCACGTGGTTGGCCAGGGTGGCGGCGATATATTCCTGGCTGGCACTGAACTTGGTCTGTTTCAGGTAGCGGGCGTAGGCGCGCAGCATGGAGACCTCGCGCCAGTTGAGGCGCGCCGCCAGCACCAGGCGGTTGAAGGCGTCGCTCTCGGCCACATTGGTCCAGATAGCCGAGAAGGCGTCCTGGAACAGGCCGCGGGAGGCCTGGGCGTCCACCCGCGTGGGCAGGCCGAATTCCAGGTAGAACTCGTGCATCCACACGTCGGCGCCGCCGCGGGGGCGAATGGTATAGGGGAATTCACCGATCACCCGCAGACCCAGGTTTTCCAGCACCGGAATCACATCGGACAGGGTGAGCCCGCTGCCCCAGTTGAACACCTTGAAGCGCAGGCTGCCCGCCGCCGCGCCCACCGGCTGGTAGAAACTCATGGCCACGCGGTTCTGCTCGTTCAAATCCTGAATCGCGGCCACATCCTGTACCGCGATGCGCGGCTCGAAATCCTCCCGGTAGCCGGCGGGGAAGGCGCGGCCGTAGACACTGTAGAGGCGGTTGCCCTCTTCCTCGCCGTGGTTTTCGATCAGGGATTTTTGGAATACGTCTTCCCAGGAGCGGGTAATATCCACGATTTGCGCCTCCAGTCGCGCTACGTCGATGTCCACCGGCTCGCTGGGGGAAACGCGAAACACGAAGTGCACCCGCGCGAGAATGGACTCGGAAAAATAGGTGGTGAAATCGGACTCCCTGGCTTTGACGGCCCTGGCGATATGCTCGCAGATCTGTTCCCGCACGGTACTGTTGAACTGTTCCCGCGGCACGTACACGGTGGCGGTGACGAACTTGCCGAAGGGGTCCCGGCGCATGAACAGGCGGATATGTGCGCGCTCGTTCATGCTCAGCACGCCCATCACCGTGTGGAACAGTTCCCGGGTGCTGCTCTGGAAAAGTTCGTCGCGGGGAAAGGTATCCAGGATGCGGCGCAGTGTCTTGCCGTCGTGACTGTGGGGCGCGAGGGCGCTGGACTCCATCACCGAGGCTATCTTGCGGCGGATGATCGGGATCTTGGCCGGGCTCTCGGTGTACACCGGCGAGGTGTACAGGCCCATAAATGCGGACTCGCCGATCACCTTTCCTTCAGCGTCGTAGCGCTTGATGGTGACATAGTCGGAATAGGCGGCGCGATGCACCCGGGACTTCACCGACGACTTGGCGAAGGTGAGGAAATTCGGGCCCTGGTAGAACTTCTGCTTGCCCTCGTTGAAGGCGTATTCCGGCGTGGGCTCCGCCGGCTCCTCCAGCTTCTTGAAAATCCCCAGGCGGCGCGGTTCCACCTCACAGAGGACTTTCTTGTTGTCGCCCTGCTGGCAGAATTCATATTCGCGGTAACCGAGGAAGGTGAAGTTGCCGTCGCGCATCCACTGCAGGAAAGCGCAGGCCTCCTGCAGGTTGCCGTCGCCCTCGGCCAGGCCTAGGTGCAGTTGGTCCTCTATAGCGCTACAGATGTCGAGCATGGGCAGATAGTCGTCCACCACCAGTTCCACGTCGCCGAGCACGTCTTTCAACGCTACGACCAGATCCGCGGCGTGCCCTGTCGAGGTGTCCAGATTGATCTCCAAATAGATCAGCGCCTCGCCAGACACGTCCGCTCCGAGCTCCTCGCCGACCTGACAGCGCGGTAACAACTCCAGCAGCTTGCCGCCGCGGCCGCGCCGCAAATGCAGTATCGTGCTCTTGATGGAGTGGATCGCCGTGTTGCGGCGGTTGATTTCCATGCGTACCGAATCCACCAGAAATGGCATGTCCCGCTGCAGCACCCCCACCACCGTGTGCGAGCACTCCCAGCCGTCGTCCTCCAGCCGCGGATTGCATACCCGCACCTTGGGGGTATCCGGAGCGCGGTCCTGGATAAAGTTCCACCAGGTGTAGATACAGCCGTATATGTCGGCCAGGCGGCGGCCGGCTAGGTCCTCCATCGGGTATTGGTGCAGGAACTGCTCGGCAAAAGCCACCACCGGTTCCGCCTCCCCCGCAAGCTTTTCCTGGATCAGTGCGGTCAGCTGCTCCAGCAGCTCTTCGCGGCTGTCGGTAATCACCGTCGCCATATTCACGGAAAACCTCCTATTGATTCGCAGCCCTCGGCCGCGGATATTACTGTGTTATATCGGGCCGGCGTTTCGAGTTGTTGAACTCCGCGCCGCACCAACTGTCTACAATTCGTCCAACGGTTGCCTCATCTGCAGCCGCCGTTAAAATCAACGCGCCCGCAGCCCTTTGTCGCGGGTAGCTATACATAAAGATAGAGTGCTGCCCTGGGCGGGCGGACGCAGGATTATTCGCAATAAAAGAAGTGGCGCTATGGAACAGAACCTGAATACCCGAGACCAGATCACCGCCCTCGGCGACTGGCTGGAACAGCAGATTATCGGCCAGAGGACCCTGGTCGAACGGATACTGATCGCCCTGCTCGCGGACGGCCACCTGCTGGTGGAAGGGGCCCCGGGACTGGCCAAAACCAAGGCGATCAAAACACTGGGCGAGGCTATTGAGGGTGATTTCCATCGCGTCCAATTTACGCCGGACCTGTTGCCGGCGGATATTACCGGCACCGATATCTACCGACCGGAAACCGGAGAGTTCCACTTTCAGCCCGGGCCTGTGTTCCACAACCTGGTGCTGGCGGACGAGATCAACCGCGCGCCGGCCAAGGTGCAGTCGGCGCTGCTGGAGGCCATGGCGGAACGCCAGATCAGCGTGGGCCGCAAAACTTATCCGCTGCCCGAATTATTCCTGGTGATGGCGACACAGAACCCTATAGAACAGGAAGGGACTTATCCGCTGCCAGAGGCGCAACTGGATAGGTTCCTCATGCAAGTGAATCTTGCCTATCCCGATGCAGTTGCGGAAGCGAAAATTTTGCGCCTGGCCAGATCCGAGGCAAGTCTTGGCGAAAATCGCCCTTCCGGTGTTGTCAGCCAGGACACCATTTTTCGCGCCCGCAGCCAGATTCTGGAAATGCAGATGGTGGAAGCGGTAGAGACCTATACTGTCCAACTTGTCATTGCTACCCGAGAGCCCGCGAAGTATGACAGCGAGCTGGCCTCCTGGCTAGATTTTGGTGCAAGCCCCCGGGCCACGATTGCACTGGATCGGTGCGCCCGCGCGCTCGCCTGGCTCAAAGGCCGGGACTTCGTCACCCCGGACGACGTGATGGAAGTGGCCCCGGATGTATTCCGCCACCGCCTGCTGCTCAGTTTCGAGGCCGAGGCGGCCGGCATCACCGCCGACCAGGTTATCCGGCGACTGCTGCAACAGGTGCCGGCCATCTGATGCCCACTGTCATTTCCCACACCGAACTGAATCCCCGCGGCGCCTATCCGGAAGTGACGCCGCTGGTCCAACTGCGCGCCATCGCCCGCCAGCTGCAGCTGTTCAAACCGCATCTGGCGAAAAGCGACCAGGCCGGAAACCTGCTCACCCGCTACCGTGGCCGCGGCATGAATTTCGAGGAGGTGCGCGACTATCAGCCCGGCGACGACGTGCGCACCATCGACTGGCGGGTAACCGCGCGCACCGGCAAGACCCACACCAAGCTCTACCAGGAGGAGCGGGAGCGACCGGTTGTCATCCTGGTGGATCTGCGCTCACCAATGTTTTTTGGCAGTCGCCAGGCATTCAAGTCCGTCGCCGCCAGCGGCATCGCCGCCGCCCTGGCCTGGGCGGGCCTGCAGAACGGCGATCGCATCGGTGCCCTGCTGTATTCCGACGGTGACTTCGAAACCGTTCGCCCGCGTCGCAGTCATCACGCTGTCCTGTCGATGATTCACGGCACAGTGGCCCGCGCCGGCGCCCTGCGGAGCCCGGTGCCCGAGGGGACCGCGCAACCGCTCAAACAGCTCCTGGAGGAAGCCCGGCGCATTACCCGCCCCGGCAGCGCCCTGTTCCTCATCAGCGACTGCCACGACTTGAACGAGACCTGCGAGCAGCCCCTCTATCTGCTCGGCCGCCATGCGGACCTTCAGGTACTGCGGATCAGCGACCCGATGGAACGGGAGCTGCCGGAGCAGTCGCTGACCATTTCCGACGGCCGCCAGCGCACCTTCCTGAACGCCGGCAACCGCCCGTTGCGCGAACATTTTGCCGACCACCAGACCCAGGCCCGCGCGGAAGTGGCCCAGCTTTGTCGGCGGCACCGGTTGCCGCTGCTGGATTTCGACAACACCCGCCCGCTGGTGCCAGCGCTGCTCTCTTACTACGGCCAGCGGCAGAAGGCCGGTGGGAGGTTGACCCGATGAAACCCCGGCCGACCGAAACTGGCGTAGGGTGCGCCGTGCGCACCGCCCGGCCTCTCCGGTGCGCACGGCGCACCCTACGGGGTTCCCCCCGGGTCCCGATGGTCCCGGGTCCCGGATCCCGAAAGGCGGGGGCAACGCGATGAGATTCACTCCAGCGCAACAGCCCCCGCCCAGCCCCGAAGCACAGGAACTACTGGCCCAACTGCGCGATATCCACGAACCATCGCCGGTCAGCTGGTGGCCGCCGGCGCCCGGCTGGTGGCTGCTGGGAGCACTGATTCTCACCGCCGTGGCCGCGGCGATTTTCTTTTGGCACCGGCAGCGAAAAATCCGCGCGCGCAACCGCTACCGCGTGGAAGCCGTGCGCCTGTTGCAGGATGTCGCCCCGGCCAATCCCCGCGCAGTCGAACAGATCAACGAAATTCTCAAGCGGGTGGCGGTCGCCAGCTTCGGCCGCCCAGCCTGCGGCAATCTCACCGGCCGGCGCTGGATCGAGTTCCTGGAAAATTCCTCCGGCAACGAACTCCCGGCCGAAGCCCGGGAGGCCCTGCTGGAACATCTTTACCGGCGACCGGATAAAAACCCGGAGTGGGACCGGAAGCTGCGCGATTGCACCGTAGCGCTGCGCGACTGCGCCATACAGTGGGTGGAATCCCACCAGCGGGAGGCCAACGGTGTTTGAGTTCGCCACCCCCTGGGTCTTCGCCCTGCTGCCACTGCCCTGGCTGGCCCGCCGCCTGCTGCCCCGTGCCAGGCCGCTCACCAGCGCCCTCAAAGTGCCTTTTTACTCTGAATTGTCCCAGAGTGGCGACGCCGGCCAGGGCAACCTCGCCAACCTGTTGCTGCTCAGCCTGCTGTGGTTGCTGCTGCTGACCGCCGCGGCCCGTCCACAGTGGTACGGCGAGCCCATTGCACAGAAGAGCAGCGCCCGGGACCTGCTGGTGGCAGTGGACATTTCCGGCAGCATGGAGACCCCGGACATGTTGCTGGACGGCCGCCCGGCCATGCGCGTCGAAGCGGTGAAGCGGGTGGTGAGCGACTTTGTCGAACGGCGCGAGGGCGACCGCCTGGGACTGGTACTGTTCGGCACCCGCGCCTACCTGCAGGCGCCCCTCACCTACGACCGGAAAACCGTGGGCACGCTTTTACAGGAAGCGCAGATCGGCTTCGCCGGCCAGGGCACCGCCATCGGCGACGCCATCGGCTTGGCGGTCAAGCGCCTGACCCAGCGCCCCGCGGAACAGCGGGTGCTGATCCTGCTCACCGACGGCGCGAATACCGCCGGAGAAATCTCCCCCCGCAAAGCCGCCGAGCTGGCGCAGCAGGCGGGGGTGACCGTCTATACCATCGGCGTGGGCGCGGAGGAGATGATCCAGCCTGGCCTGCTGGGCAGCCGCTTCGGCGCGCGCCGCATCAACCCCTCCCGGGATCTGGACAGCGAGACCCTGCAGGCTATCGCCGACGAAACCGGTGGCCAGTATTTCCGGGCGCACAACCCGCAGGAACTGGTGGACATCTACAACGAACTGGACCGCCTGGAACCGGTGGAACAGGAGGCCGCCAGCTACCGCCCGCTGAAATCCCTGTATGTGTGGCCGCTGGGTGCAGCGCTGCTGCTGACCATGCTGTGGGCCGCGGTGCCACTGCTCGCCAGCGGGAGCGCCGAGTTCCAGCGCCGCAAAGCGGCCCCTGGGAACGCCGAGCTCGGGAGCGCCCGCCGCCAGCTCGGCAAAGCGGGCCGCAGGCCCGCCATAGAGCCCAGCTCCGCTGGTGAATACTCAAAGCGGAGCCAGTCAGCCTGATGTTTTTCTCCGAACTGCACCAATTCCATTTCCTGCGCCCCCAGTTCCTCTGGCTGCTGCTGCCGGCCGCCCTGCTCTGCTGGGGCCTGGCGCGCACCGTGCTGAACAGCGGCAACCTGCAAAAAATTATCGACCCGGACCTGCTGCCCCATCTGCTCTTGCGCGGCGGGGAAAAACGCCCCTGGCTGTTCGCGCTGATTTTCGCCCTGCTCGCCGGCGCTATCCTGGCGCTGGCGGGCCCCACTTGGCGCAAGCTGCCCACGCCGGTGTACAGCAACCAGGACGCGCTGGTGATCCTGCTGGACCTGTCGCCGTCGATGATGGCCACCGACCTGTCGCCGGACCGCCTCACCCGCGCGCGGCTGAAAATTCTCGATATTCTCAAGGAGCGCAAAGACGGCCTCACCGCCCTGGTAGCCTACGGCGGTGAGGCCCATGTGGTCACTCCGCTCACTGAGGACACCGTCACCATCGCCAACCTGGTGCCCGCCCTGTCACCGTCGATTGTGCCTGTGCCCGGCAGCAATATCGAAATGGCAGTGGAGACGGGCCTCCAACTGCTGCGGGACGGCGCCAATGGCAACGGCGACCTGCTTGCGGTCACCGACGGCATCGATGAATCGGCACTGGGCGGAGTGAAGAAACTGGTTTCCGAAGCCGGCGTCGAACTGTCGATACTGGCCGTCGGCAGCGGCGAGGGCAGCCCCATCCCCCGGGGCAATGGCGGCGGCTTCGCCACCGACAGTAACGGCGCGATCATCATCGCCAATTTCAATGCCGGCGAACTGAGAAAGCTGGCCCGGGAAAGCGGCGGCCGCTTCGCCGAAATCACCGTGGACGACAGCGATATCCATTACCTGCTGCCAGAGGGTGAAACGCCGCAGCAGGCCCAGCTCACCGAGCGCGAATTCGACCAGTGGCGCGAAGAGGGCCCGTGGCTGATCCTGCTGCTGTTGCCCTTGACCGCCCTGCTGTTCCGCCGCGGCGCCCTCGCCTGCGCCCTTCCCCTGGCCCTGCTGCTGCCGCAACACAGCGACGCCCAGGAACTGTGGCGCACCCCGGACCAGCGCGGTGAGGAACTGCTGGAACAGGGAGAACCGGAACAGGCCGCGAAGACCTTCAAGAACCCCCGCTGGCGCGGCACCGCCAACTACCGCGCAGGTAACTTCCCCGCCGCGGCAGAGAATTTTGCACAAAGTGATGACCCTCAGGGGCTCTATAATCTCGGCAACAGCCTCACCCAGCAGGGCCGCTACGACGAGGCCATCGCCGCCTACGACGAGGCACTGAAACAGCAGCCGCAGATGGCCGACGCCCGGCACAACCGCGAGATCGCAGAAAAGCTCAGGGAATTGCAGAAACAACAACAACAGCAGCAGCAATCGCAGCAGAATCAATCCGACCAGCAGCAACAGCAACAACAGCAGTCCGGAGACAACGAACAACAGCAGAACCAGAGCGGGCAACAGCAACAGAGCCAGCAGGGCTCCGATTCCGGAAACAGCGGCTCGCAGGATACCCAGGAGCAGCAACAGGCGGGTGAGCAGCCGCCAGAACAGCCATCCGAGCAGGGACAACAGGAATCAGAAAAACAGGAACAGCAGACGGCCAAGGGCGAAAACGGAGAGAGGCAAGAGCAGCAACAGGGCGAGCCCCAGCGGGCCGGTGCCGAGGAAAGCCACCTGGACCCGGAGACCCAGCAGGCCCTGGACCAATGGCTGCGCCAGATTCCCGACGATCCCGCCGGCCTGATGCGCGAGAAATTCAAATATGAAAGCCTGCAGCGCCGCCGCGCCTACCGCAGCGGCGAATGGCAGCCCCCGGAGAACGGAGCCACGCAGAGATGGTAGGGAGAGAATGCGGAATGATGAATGATGAATGCGGAATACCCTCCCCTCTCCCGCTTGCGGGAGAGGGGCCGGGGGAGAGGGCTGCCCCTGGGAACGCCGAGCTCGGGAGCGCCCGCCGCCAGCTCGGCAAAGCGGGCCACAGGTTCGCCGCAAGAGCGGCCCCCGGCAACGACCGAACCATCTACAGCCACTAAATCACCGGGTATACTCCCCGTAGGACCAAGACGCCAAGATCGATCATGTTACTCGACACCCTGCACCGCCAAAAAAGGGAAATCAACGCCCTGGCCAAGCAATACGGCGCTCGTCGGATCCGGGTATTCGGCTCCGTATCCCGTGGAGAAGAAAAACCGGATAGCGATATCGACTTCCTGGTAGACCTACCACGCGGCTACGATCTGTTTGGCCAGAGAATTCCACTCACACAGCGACTCGCCGAACTAACCGGTCGTCAAGTAGAAGTAATCCCCGAACACGAACTCAACCGGTATATCCGCGATTCAGTGCTGAAAGAGGCCGTTGACTTGTGAGCAAAGACTGGCGGACCTATGCAATGCACATTCTCGACTCAATCGCCAAGATTCGGCGCATAAGCGATCGCGGCGAAATCACATCCGATGAAGTGCTATATGATGCGGCACTGCGCAATCTGCAAACCCTCTCGGAAGCAACCCAGCGGTTACCCGGCAACCTGAAAGCCGAGCAGGCGGATATTCCCTGGAAAGAAATCAGCGGATTTCGCAATATCCTGGTACACAACTACCTGGGCGACATCGACCCGGAAGCGGTCGCCCAGGTTGTGGACAAACACCTTCCCCCACTTGAGCAAGCTGTACGGAAGATGCTGGAAGAGAATGAGTAACTCCATGTTCCAATTTGTAGGACGGGCAAAGCGCAGGCAGAAAACTGCTCCATGCGTTTCCTGCATTCCCGCTGGGCGGCATCCCGCCATCCATCGCGGGCTCGTGCCCATCGACCCTCCCTCTCCCTGTAGGAGCCTGCTTGCAGGCGAACACCTCCGATCGCTTGCAAGCAAGCTCCTACAGGTACTGCTGTTGCTTATCCTTGCCAGCACCGCCCACGCCTCCGACCTCACCGCCACCGTCGACCGCAACCAAATCGGCATCGACGAAACCCTCAATCTGCGCCTGCGCTACTCCGGCAACGAAAGCGGCGGCCAACCGGATTTCGAACTGCTGGAACAGGACTTCGATATCCTCTCCCGCCAGCAGTCCAACCAGTACCGGGTGATCAACGGCCGCGCCGAAAGCTTTGTCGAATGGACTCTGACCGTGGCACCGAAAAGGGAAGGCAAACTGTTCGTGCCCTCCCTGCATTACCACGGCAACGTCTCCGATGCCATCCCCATCACCGTCACTGAAGCCGGTGCCCGCCCGGACGGTGGCGACCGCCAGGCCTTCCTGGAAGTGGAACTGGATAAAGAACAGGTCTACGTACAGGAACAACTACTGGTCAAGGTCCGCCTCTACACCACCATCGGCCTGCACGACATCGCCACCGAGCCCCTCCAGGTTCCCGGCGCCCATGTGGAAAAGCTGGATGAACAGCGCTACGAACGGCGCATCGGCGGCGTGGCCCACGCCGTCTACGAACTGACTTACGCCCTCTTCCCGGAGAGCTCCGGCGAACTGCAGATCCCCGCGCTCAACTACGTCGCCATCGCCGGCCGCCGCGACCCCTTTTCCCTGTTCAACCGCAACAGCCAGCGGCTGCGGCTGCGCTCGCAACCCCAAAGCATTCAGGTAATGCCCAAACCCGACAGCTACAGCGGCGCCCAATGGCTCCCCGCCGCCAGCCTGGGACTGGTACAGAGCTGGAGCCAGGACCCGGAAACCTTCAAGGTCGGCGAACCCATCACCCGTATTATCACCCTGCGCGCCGAAGGCCTGCGCGCGGCGCAGCTGCCACCGCTGCCCGCACTGAACGTGGAAGGCTTGAAGACCTACCCGGACCAGCCGCAGCAAGAGGATCAGGTGGGACCGAATGGTATTACTGGCAGCCGGATAGAAACTACCGCCATAGTGGCCACCAAGCCTGGGGATTATCAGTTGCCGGCGATTACGGTGACCTGGTGGGATACCAAGAGTGGGCGGCAGCGGGCTACGCAGTTGCCTGCTTTCCGATTCACGGTTGCCGGCGCACCAATCACAAGCCCACAAACAGCCACAGCCGAGATCACGCCCGATGCGGCCCCAGCGCCAAATCACAACCGATTCTGGCAAACCCTCGCCATCGCAGCACTCGGTTCGCACCTACTCTGGCTGCTCTATTTCTGGCGCCGGCGCGCCCCACGCGAGCCGCATTGCCGCCCCACAGACAACACAACCAGCCAACAACAAGCTCTCGCCCTGCAGGAAGCAGCCGCAAGAGGTGACGCCCAGGAAATACACCGGACTCTGCAAAACTGGCTAACTACCAACAAATCACAGTTACAACCCGGAGATGAGGAACTGGAAAAACTCAGGGGATTACTAAACGCCGCCCTGTACCAGATACCGCCTAAACCGTTAAACCAGCAACAGGTACAGATACTGGTGGAGAGATTGCTGAAACACAAAGCCGGGCAAGCAGAAAAGGCAGCGCCAGCCGAGCTGCCGGATTTATTCGCTTAACCTGGATGCAAGGTGCTGTTTCCTGATCGCTTAGTACTCAAACTTCGGAGTTCTCGGAACCAGCCTTGGTGCTGTTGAGTCATGGGACCGCACCCTGTGGGAGCCAGCCCTGCTGGCGAATAATGACGTTGCCATTTAGCACCCTCTTTTCGCCTGCAGGGCAGGCTCCCACAGCAGACGCAGTGCACAACCAGGCGGCACGGCGCCTTGATCTGAACTCAGAAACTTGAGTTAGTATTAGACCAATTCAGGTTCTGTACATCGCTTCCGGTAAATCCAATCGACGATCTCCCCTTCCGGCGTGTAACCACTCACCGTTTCCCGCAGCAGCTGACGCACGTGGTCGTAATCATCCCGCTCGACCGCCTTGAGCAGCTTCGCCATCACGGCCTTGAACGTCTCCCAGGACAGGCTCTCTTCATTGGCGCGCATGATCATCGGATGATCGGTGGGGCTCACGTTGTCACCAATCAGCAACTCCTCATAGAGCTTCTCACCAGGCCGTAAGCCGGTGAACTCAATGGCAATGTCGCCGCGTGGGGTTTTCTCCGAGCACACACTAAGCCCGCTGAGGTGAATCATCTTCTCCGCCAGCTCGACAATCTTCACCGGCCTGCCCATGTCCAGCACGAACACATCACCGCCCTGACCCATGGCACCTGCCTGAATGACCAACTGCGCAGCCTCGGGAATGGTCATGAAGTAGCGGGTGATATTCGGGTGCGTCACCGTCACAGGGCCCCCCTGCTTGATCTGCTCACGGAAACGCGGAATCACCGAACCCGAAGAGCCCAGCACATTTCCGAAACGCACCATGGTGAAACGGGTCTTGTTGACCTGGTGTACAGCCTCGCCATCACCGAACAGCACCGGCGCGGACTCTGCACTCAGGGCCTGTAGCACCATCTCCGCGAGGCGTTTGGTGCTGCCCATCACATTGGTCGGACGTACCGCCTTATCGGTGGAGATCAACACGAAATGCTCGACCCCAGCCTTGACCGCAGCCTGCGCGGTATACAAGGAGCCAAGCACATTATTCAGCACACCCTCGGCGATATTGTGCTCGACCATCGGCACATGCTTGTACGCCGCGGCGTGATACACCGTGTTCACCGCCCAGGTGCGCATCACATCCAGCAAACGACCCGGGTTGCGAATTGAACCCAGGATCGGCACCAGACGCACTGGCAACGACTCGCGCCGGATTCGCTGCTCCAACTCGGTGTGGATGCTGTAAAGATTGAATTCGCTGTGCTCGAACAGCAGCAGAGTGGTCGGCCCAGTCGCCACGATCTGCCGGCACAGCTCCGAGCCAATCGAGCCACCAGCTCCTGTCACCATCACCACCTGGCCACGGATGCAGCGCTCGAAAAGCACTTTCTGCGGTGGCACCGCATCGCGCCCAAGCAGGTCGGCGATATCTACTTCCTGGATATCCTCGACCTTGACCCTACCGCTGGCCAAGTCCATGAAACCCGGCACGCTGCGCACGTGCAGGGGAAAGCCCTCAAGCAGATCGAGAATCTCGCGGCGCCGCGCACGGGAGGCAGACGGAATCGCAAGGAGTATCTCCTGGGCTCCGGTCTGCTCGATCATCTGTTGAATATGCTTGGGTTTGAAGACCCGCAAGCCGGCGATCACCCGGGTAGCAATGCCACCATCATCGTCGATGAAAGCCACCGGCCGCATAACCCGGCCTATACGCAAGGCCGCTACCAGTTGGTTGCCTGCCGCACCGGCACCGTAGATGGCCACCTTCGGTAAATGGTCTCCCCGGTTGATAAATGGGATTTGCCGGACAGCCTCATACCAATCGCCCATAAAATACTGGCGCATGGCTAAGCGCAGGCTACCGATCATCACCAGGCTTAACCACCAATAGTTGAATACCAGTGAGCGCGGCACCACAGCCGGCGGCTCGCGATACCAATAGACCACCAAGGCCAGCACCAGGGCCGAGAGCGTTACCGCTTTGAAAATGGTGATCAGCGCATCCTTGCCGAAATAGCGCATCACCGCCCGGTACATGCCGAACCTGATAAAAATAGGTATCGCAATCAACGGCGCACTGATAAACAACCAGGCATGCCCGGCTAAGGGGTTGATCGGCTTGTCGAACCCCAAACGAACCGCAAACGCCAGCCACAGCGCCAGCCACACCAACAGCACATCTGTGGCCACTTGCAGCAGGCGCTTATTACGACGCGACAACCCCAACAACCAATTCCGTAGCTTTTCCATTATCCCTCCCAAACCCTCTCCCATCTCGAAGCATTCACTACCCAATCAGCGCCGTTCCCGGTGCCAGCACCTCCCCCTCGGCTACCACTACGCGATAGCCCGCGCTGCAACCCGCCTGCAACCACGCTCGCGCGCCCACCTGCACACCGCCGGCCAAGTGCACGCCGACGCCCAAATGAGCGAAATCGCCCAATATCGCATCATAATCGACGGTCGCATGGGCATTGACGATAACACCTTTGCCAATCCGTGCATCCACCCCTACCAGGGCCAGCGCCATCACCGCACTGCCCGCCCCCAGTTCGGCGCTAGGGCTGACGGAGGCGGCCGGATGCATCACCGTGGCCTGCGGCAGGCCACAGTCCTGTAGTCTAGCCTGCCATTGTTCACGCAAAGTGTTGTTTCCCACTGCAGCGATGGCCGCATCCATCTCCCCAGCCACATCGGCCAAGGTACTACTACTAGCAACCACCGGGCAGCCGAAAGATTCGTGCAATTCCGGCCAACGGTCATCCGCGAAACAGACCCGTTGCCACTTTCCCGATAACAATGCTGCCTCGGCCACCGCCTTACCATGCCCACCCGCACCGAGAATCAACAGTGTTTTTTTCAATGCCATATCCCAATATTGTGTCGCGTAAGGGGTAATGCTTTTGTAGGAGCGGATTCATCCGCGAAAATCTACGCAGCAACGACAAAACCCCGCGGATAATTCGACTCCTGTAACCGCCCCTCTCTTACAGGAGAAACCTCAACCCTGTAGGAGCCAGCTTGCTAGCGATGCATTCAACCAGACGACCGCAGTGGTTCGCCAGCAAGCCAGCTCCTACAGGGAGGGTGCGTCCCTAATCATTTCACCAACCGCAATAATTCTGCGAGAACACACTGAAGCATTCCCTACTCCCGTTCCCCTGCCCTGAACTTCATCGCCAGCACCACAAGCGGCAGATAGGCAACCAACAAGCCCAGCAAGCCATCTAGCCCACCGAGCCCAACCCAGATGGCGATCGGCAGCAACCAAAACAGATTGATCCCCAGCACCGCCAAGGTCACCGGTAAATGCTTGCCGAACTGGCGCGATGCGTACTGATAGGCATGGCTGCGATGCGCCTCATACACTTTGTCCCCGCGCAGCAAACGGCGCATCAAGGTCCAGGTCGCATCCAGCACAAAAACCCCGAGCAGAATCAGCCAGCTCCACAGCAGCTCGGGCGCCACCCAGGCTGCCTGCAGGGACAACACCCCGAGAGCGATTCCTAGGAAACCACTGCCCGCATCGCCCATGAAGATCCGTGCCGGCGGGAAGTTCCAGTACAGGAAGCCCGCCACCGCGGCCGCCAACAGCATCGGCATGACCCCAGCCGTAGGCTGTGCCGAGCCCGAGAAGCCCAGCATCGCGTACAACAGTGCCCCACCCAGGCACACACAAATAGCCTCGACACTGGCAATGCCATCGATGCCATCCATGAAGTTGTAGAGGTTCAACAACCACACCAGGTAGACCGCGGCCAGTGCATGGCCAAACCAACCCAGATCGAGGCTCATGCCGAACAGGCTCAACGGCGGCAGCCCGCCCAACCAAAACAATGCCCAAATGGCCCCGGCAAAGTGACCCAATACCCGCCAACGCGCGGGAATATGGCCGTGGTCATCCAAAAAACCAATCACAGCCACGCCAGCACCCGCCCCCAACAGACCCCACATCACAGCCCAGGGCAATATATTGGCAAAGGCCAAAACCGGCAAAGCCACCAGAAAAGCCAGCACGATGGCCACCCCACCACCGCGGGGCGTCGGCTCCGAGTGCGAGCTGCGCGCATTGGGGATATCCATCAGGCTGCGGGCCAAGGCGTAACGACGCAACGCGCCGGTCATAAAAAGCGAAACGCCGGCCACGGCCGGCAGCAACCACCAGATAGTCATTTGCTATGCTGTTCCAGAAAATGCTTGGCCGTCTTGTGCAGCGCCTCATCGACGCTGACCGGCGGGGTCCAGTTGAGTAACTCACGTGTCTTGCTGATATCGACTTGTAGCGAGCCACACAGTCGCTGGGATAGCGCTCTCTTCCCGAGCATCGCTGCGCCCGCTTCGAGCATCCAGCAAGGCACCGGCAATAACCGTGCGGGCTTACCCAAGGCAGAGCCCATCCTGCGCAACAACTCGGTAGTCGACAGATCCTCACCGTCGCTGACCAGAAAGGTCTGGTTGGCTGCGGCAGGGTGGTCGACGCAGGTCGCAATCAGGTCCACCAAGTTATCTAGGGCAACTAGACTGCGACGGTTACGAGTGGCACCCAAGGGCAGGGGAACCCCGCTGCTAACAATTTTTATTAAGCGATTAAAATTACCCGGAGCGTTAGGACCATAAACCAATGGAGGTCGGATAATTACCACTTCTATACCCGTCTCTGTCGCTAACTGATGTAATGCCAACTCAGCCTCATACTTGGAAACTGCATAAGGCTCTGCCGGACTTGGCACGTCTTCTACAGTAAACGGGCGAGAACTCTGATTACCATTCACACCAATTGAACTAATAAAAATAAAGCGCTTAACACCAGCTTGTACTGCTTGCTGTGCAAGTGCCAAGGTGCCTCTAACGTTTACATGGCGAAACTCAGCAAGCGGATCATCAGCGACATCATTCAATACATGGGCCCGGCCTGCAGCATGAATAACAACTTTGACCCCAACAAGGGCAGCCGACCAATCGGTATTTGCAGAAAGATCACCAACCTGAACACTAAGTACATTCGAAGAAAAATCAACAGACGGACGACGTATAGCAGCAACAAGCGAATTGTGGCCATTCTCTAGTAAGCGATGGATCAGCGCCAGACCCACAAACCCAGTCCCTCCCGTCAGCAACAAAGCAGGCATATTCAATTACCTTTTAAAATAGCTAATTAATTTAAATGGAACCTTGAGTGCCACCATAAAAATATTGGTGTATATACCATTTTCTTTGCAGGCCCGTACAATCTCCATATTTTGATGAATACACCACCAAAACCCCGTCGTGCTAATCCCCCCATCTCGCATCTTTACCATTACACGAGGATTTCTACCGAGCCTTACGCCGTGCTTCATGAATCGCGCCATCAATTCAAAATCAGCCGACACACGGTAACCAAGCTTATAAGAGCCCAACTCATCAAAGAATCTACGCTTTACATAAAAAGTAGGGTGCGGACACATAAAACCGAAACGAATTTTCCAAGGAGAAAAGTTCTTTGATGAATAGGTGCGAGTGATATCATCAATATGCTCGCGCCGAACAAAAACCAAATCAGCATAAGCGCCATCAAGCTGCGGACTAGCGGCTAGAAACTCAGACATATCACTTACTGCGCACGTGCTTGCAAAAATATCATCTGAATTGAGTATCCCTATAAAATCTCCGCTTGCCAGTTCGATCCCTTTATTCATGGCGTCATAGATACCGTTATCAGGCTCACTGACAATCGTTGCAATGCGATCTTTGTACTCGTTCACAATCGTCATTGTGCCATCTTTCGAGGCCCCATCCACGATAATATATTCGATGTCCGAATAGCTCTGCGAAAGGACTGACTCAATGGTGTCTCGTATAGTAGTCTCACTGTTATAGCAAACAGTGATAATAGAAATTTTCAAAATCAACTCTCACCTAAAGTAACTGCAGCTAAGTTCGACCATAGCGATCTTCAAAGCGCACGATATCGTCTTCGCCCAAATAAGAACCAGACTGCACTTCAATCAGCTCTAGCGGAATCTTGCCAGGATTTTCCAAAGCATGGACTTGGCCAATTGGGATAAACGTCGATTGGTTTTCTGTCATGAGATACGTCTTCTCACCATTGGTCACTTTTGCGGTACCACTCACCACAATCCAATGTTCAGCCCGGTGGTGATGCATCTGCACGGATAGCTTGGCTCCCGGCCTTACAGTAATTCGCTTGACTTGATAACGCTCACCATTGTCGATGCAGTCATAGACACCCCAGGGGCGATACACCTCACGGTGATTGAAGTGCTCGTTACGTCCTTGCACTTTGATTTGTTCGACGATCTTTTTGACATCTTGCACCTTGTTCTTATGGGCCACCAACACAGCGTCCTTGGTTTCCACTATGACCAAATCATCCACGCCAACTGTCGCTACGAGCCGATTTTCCGCATATACCAAAGAGTTCTGAGTACTTTCATAAAGTACGTCACCTTTCAGTACATTCCCATTGGCATCCTTACCACTGACATCCCGCAGCGCTGACCAAGATCCAATATCACTCCAGCCAGCATCGAGTGTCACCATGGCTGCACTCTCGGTTTTTTCCATAACCGCATAGTCAATCGAGTTTTCCGGACATGCAACAAAGGCGTCACTATCAACCCGGATAAAATGTATATCATGCTCACTCTTGAGCAAAGCCTCACGACACGCCTCTAGTATATCGGGCTGGAAATGCCTGAGTTCATCCAGGTAGCGACTGGCACGGAACATGAACATGCCGCTATTCCAAAAATACTCACCGCTGTCGACATACCCATTAGCAGTCTCAACGTTCGGCTTTTCGACAAAGCGGGCAACAGTAAAGCTATGCTGATCTAGGCTGGTTCCGCGTTGAATATACCCATAGCCCGTTTCTGGATGCGTAGGCACAATGCCAAAGGTCACCAGTTTGCCCGCTTCTGCAAGCGGAAGGGCAACTTGAATTGCCCTATGAAAAGCCGGCACATTACGAATTAGGTGATCCGCCGCCAGTGTTAGTAAGATAGGATCATCACCGTTGGCTGTTGCATTCAAGGCTGCCAAGGCAATCGCTGGTGCGGTATTACGTCCCTCTGGCTCCAACAGAATCTCCGCAGCCTCAAGGCCCATCTGGCGCAATTGTTCAGCCGCCAGAAAACGATGTTGTTCATTACAAATCAGACAAGGTACAGAATGGATCACTCCCTCAAGGCGCGCAATCGTGGCTTGCAGCATGGTGAGATTATCAGCCAGCGCCAAGAACTGCTTGGGATTCAATTGACGGGACAAGGGCCATAAGCGAGAGCCGGACCCACCGGCCATAATTACAGGAAGTAGCATCATCAACACCCCTTGCTCAAATCGTCAGCTTGCGGCAACGCTGGCAAATAAGCACGAGTGTTTTCATGCACAGCGACATTCAACCGCATTTCATCTAATGACCACCAGCGGAAGTGTCCGTGTTGGGTTTGAGGCAGCGCAAGTCGCACCTCAGTTGGTAACTGTAAATGATAGCAGAGCACGACGTAGTGGGTGTCAGGGCTCGCTCCGAATACGCTGTCGGTATAAAAATGCTCATATACTCCCATGAAATCAGCCTCGTTACGTGCGAAACAGGTGCCTAGCTCCATCTGCGTCAACCGCGTAAAAGCCACATCAAGGGTCTCACTTTTCAGAATCCGCCCGCCCGGTACGAACCAGTATCCTTGGGCGGGGCGGTTCAGGCGCTGACCAAGCAGGACTTCGCCTTCGGCGTTTTGCACTAACAGATCGATGGACACCAACGGAGTTGCCGCGACCACCGTACGGAAGGAAGCTTGGTCAAGAAACACTACACTTGGCCCCGAAATTGGTCTTGATGGTCAAGGAACCACTGATAGGCATCGTGTAGCCCCTCCTCCAGACCAATGGACGCTTCCCAACCTAGCGCTTTCAAACGGGAAACATCCATCAACTTACGGGGAGCACCATCGGGCTTGCCGCTATCGAAAGTTAAACTGCCCTTGAAGCCAGTCACCTTGACAATGGCTTCCGCCAATTCGCGAATAGTGCAGTCCACCCCAGTGCCCACATTGATATGCGAGAGCATCGGCTGGGTATGAGCCTGATAAGTCACGTCATCCAGTTGCATGACGTGGATGCTGGCGGTGGCCATATCATCGACATGCAGGAACTCACGCATGGGCGTACCGCTCCCCCAAATCACTACCTCCTGATCACCTCGCAGTACTGCGTCATGGAAACGGCGCAACAGCGCCGGAATCACATGGCTGTTTTCTGGATGAAAATTGTCATGGGGACCATAGAGATTCGTCGGCATCACACTGCGGTAGTCGCGGCCATGCTGGCGGTTATAGCTTTCACACAGCTTGATCCCGGCAATTTTGGCAATGGCATAAGGCTCATTGGTCGGTTCGAGAGCACCGGTAAGGAGCGCCTCTTCTTTCATAGGCTGCTCAGCATGCTTAGGGTAAATGCACGAAGAGCCGAGAAACAGGAGCTTCTGCACACCGGTCTGATGTGCCACCTGAATGATATTCGTCTCGATGATCAGATTTTCGTAGATAAAATCAGCAGGGTAAGTGTTGTTGGCATGAATCCCACCTACCTTGGCGGCAGCTAAATACACCTGGGCGATTCGATTTATCGAGAAGAAAGCCTGTACTGCACGCTGATCCAACAAGTCCAGTTCATCTCGGCCAGCAGTGAGTATATTGCTATAGCCCAAACCCCTAAGGCGACGGACTATGGCGGAGCCAACCATCCCGCGATGACCGGCAACGAAAATAGTTTGGTTCAGATCATCCGCCACTGTTAGTTCTCCAATGCAACAGGCACATCATGTCCATGCTGTTTGAGCAAGGCATGACGCTGGGCCACCTCAAGGTCTTCACGCACCATCTCCGCACACATTTCCTGCACGGTAATTTCCGGAACCCAACCGAGTTTGCTCTTGGCTTTGGACGGATCTCCGAGCAGAGTCTCCACTTCAGTCGGACGGAAGTAGCGGGGATCGACAGAAACGATCACATCACCCACCTTAAGTGCTGGTGCGTTGTCTCCGTCAATGCTCTCGACGAAGGCTTGCTCGCTCACTCCCTCCCCTTCAAAACGCAGGCTGATACCCAGTTCAGCAGCTGACCAACGAACAAATTCGCGCACCGTATACTGCACGCCCGTAGCAATCACAAAGTCTTCCGGTTGATCCTGTTGCAGCATCATCCATTGCATGCGCACATAATCCTTGGCATGGCCCCAGTCACGTAACGCATCCATATTGCCCAAGAACAAACATTTCTCGAGACCCTGCCCGATATTGGCTAGCGCGCGGGTGATTTTACGGGTGACGAAGGTTTCACCACGACGCGGCGACTCGTGATTGAACAGAATGCCATTACAGGCATACATACCGTAAGCTTCTCGGTAATTGACCGTGATCCAATAAGCATAGAGCTTGGCAACCGCATATGGCGAACGCGGATAGAAGGGCGTAGTTTCCTTCTGGGGAGTTTCCTGCACTAAACCGTAGAGTTCAGAAGTAGAGGCCTGATAGAAACGGGTTTTCTTCTCCAGCCCCAACAAGCGAATGGCCTCCAGAATCCGTAAGGTGCCCATGGCATCCACATCTGCGGTGTATTCGGGAGATTCGAAACTCACCGCCACATGGGACTGAGCTCCCAGGTTATACACTTCGTCCGGCTGTACTTCCTGAATGATACGCGTGAGATTGGAGGAGTCGGTCAAATCACCGTAATGAAGCACGAAACGCTGATTTTCCACATGAGGATCCTGATAGATATGATCCACGCGCTGGGTGTTGAACGATGAAGCACGACGTTTTATGCCATGCACCTCATAACCTTTCTCCAGAAGAAACTCAGCAAGATAGGAACCATCCTGCCCAGTGACACCTGTAATTAGAGCTTTTTTCATTACATCCTCCAAAAGAACAATTCATTTCGTCCTAGGCAAGAATACCTCTCGACAAATCTATTACTTTTCTGGCAACCCGAAATCGTGAACCACCCTCTCTATAGGAAAGTCCGCCTCAATCAGAGACCAAGAGTCGCGCCGAACTACGAGAAAGAGATCGTCGCCTATTCCAGAAAGAGAGAAAAATAATAATCATCAAAGTTGAAAACCCATTACCAACATTAGTAATACTAAAGATGGGTGACAAAGCTAGTAAAGTAAGAAGATACGCACCTGCTAACAAACTCCACCCCCCACGCCTCAGAGCTCTACTGACATAAACCAAAGAAAGAAATGCAAGCAAAATCCCAGCTAAAAACGCACCAAACAACCCAAAATCCACATACATCGTTCCCGGAAGAGTTAGGTAAACTCCAGGTATAATTAACTGATCGAGTGCATCAGGAACATAACTTGTCCCGAAGAGTACATCAATAATTCTAAATACAACGGAAAAAGAGTACCCCCCCCCAATGTTCGGAGAATAGCCCAGCTCAAAATATGACGAAAGATAAGAAAGAGAGTGCGTCACATAAAACACTAGAAACAAAAAACAATAATAAATCTGTAGAAAAGCACCGGGAATCCATTCCGGCACCACCACGTCAACATTGTAGTTCTTAGCCAACGCAAAAACAGCCCCCTCTAAATTTGTTCCTCTTATTTCTGCTCGCTCAACGAAAATATACAACACATAAAAAAAACCAAAAACTGAGAAGACTTTTATCCATAGCGGAAACCTTAAATTTCGGCCTCCCTCACTACCCTCACCTCCAACACTCCGCTTCTTTTCTAGGGAAAAATAAAACAAGATAAAAACCACTCCAACAACATAACTATTCCTTCCTCCAGACAGAAAAAAACTGGCAAAACACACAACCACCAAAACCCATAGGCAAAATTCTAAAACACCTCCTTTCTGCCACCTGCTCCTTGATAAGAGTAGACACGCAAGAAGCACAGGAGCACCGGCAAGGAGATAATGGACCGCCCCCAACAGCGACCCTCGGGGGCCATCAACCATTGCTGCATAGCGCGCCTCCGTAATCCCGACGGTCAAAACGTTAGACAACACAATCTTATCCAGTACTACAGCAAAAAAATAAATAAAAACCAATAAAATTACGACACTAAACCCCCTTCCTTCGGCAAGTGGATTACTCACCCAAACGCCAGACACTTCTCTAACAACAACCTTTTTGCTTACTAAAAGAAATGGCAACAATAAAAAGAAGGGCAACATAAAAATCGCCAAAAACAAAAAAGAAAACCCATCAACTGACGGATAAGTTACGGGCCCCAAATAGCGCAGCACAATAAACGCAAGCCATGGCAAGAAAAATGCTTGCAGAAGAAGAGCGACGCCGACTCTATTTACTTTCACATTCACACCTATCATCCCTAATTTACTTTTACATTCATATCGTCACGCGCGCCTATAGCCTAACAAATAAGACAGCATTGAGTTCGACAACAAGCGACGCACTCATAAAGCCTGTCACTAAAGACGCATCAGGCCATCAAGGAACCGCGCACCTCACACCCAGCTACAGGCATATCATGACGCACTCCAATCACCACACTCATCACGAAGAGAGCAAAGGGCGCAATGAAATAGCCATAGTCTGGGCATCTTCTAAATCTTTCATATTATCTAAACTCCAAGTACCATTATTTTTAAAAACCCCCTGAAACAATTGTTGGACAAGCCGAGCCAATAACTCTTCCTGTTCTTCAATTGCAACCTCAATACTTCCCATTGCATCCACATGCGATAGCATTGTTTTACTATCAGTATTCTCTGTTATCTTCAAAAACCTCTTACCACAGACATAGTAAGGTTCACACAACGTGAAGACAGCCTTCCCTCTAAGCGCAGACTCAAACCCGACCGTCCCAGTCCAAACTACAACACCTTGCATTCTATCTAGGACAAGATTTGATGGTGTATATGTAGGAATAATTGTAACTCGCGCATCATTTTGAATTTTTTTATAAAATCCAGCAGGCCTTGCTCCCATAACGGAAGGATGCTCTTTAATAAATATGTTAAATGCAACATGATGCTTTTCTATCAAGCGCTCAAGCACCCCGTAATAGTCAACAACACTTACCTCTTCGCTCCAGTAATCAACCGTGCACTCAGGAAACATCTGGAGAGGAATATAAATTGCAGGCCGGGAATCCTTTTCCAACTCAACTTCCCAACTTGGATTACCAGGCTCACTCGGTAAAAAAGCATTGAACTGCTCCATCGCAACAAGCTGAGAGGCCCAGTAGTGGTAATTATATCGATCTCCCGTTATATAACGCTTCGCAAAAAAATATGGCACTCTTGCTATATTTGCTGCCCAGCGTTTTAAAACACCTGCCTTGGGGTTGGAAAGAGCCTTCGCATTAAATGCCGGACTATAAAGTGGATCCAGCAATTTATGCCTCAAGTCACTTATAACAGAAAGGTCATACTGAGGATTCAGACTCATCTCCCCACGTGAAGTGACACGAAAATAGCCATTGACAAAGGTCGGCACCAAAGCAATAAACTTAATATCCATGCGCTCACTAAAATAGCGCAACAAATCGATAATGTATGAATCCACAGTGGTTGAAAGCACAATCTGTGGTTTTCTTTCCTCTAATATGCTCTTTACCGCAATAGCCATTGCAAACAGATGTTTTTTCGCCACGGCCACCGGAAGTTTTCTGAGAAGCCTACAGCGAGCAATCATGTCTCGGATGTCATCAGACGTCATATCGACTCCTTTTAATGCCATCTCCGACTTGCCCTCAAGATTTATATAATAAGTGGCACGTAGGCCTACGCCGTCGACGGCCTCGTGCTCGCTACAGCACTCAACTGAAGCCTCAGAGAAAATATTCTTCGCCAAAGAACGAAACTGATCAACATTCCATGGCCGCACATAGCACAAAATATTTACAACTTGGTTCAGGTTCAACATAAATCTAACCTTTAATAAAATTTAGCGCCACTAAATTTTCATTTTGCGGGTTCAACTTTGAAGCGAAAATCGCTCATGCAGCCTGAGCTGTCAAATGAATCTGCATTAAATTTACTGGCGCTTCAAAGCCTAATGTTTTTCCTGGTCGATTGTTTAAATCGCATACACTGCATCAACCTCTTCCTGAGTTTTTTAAATCCATGCCGTCCTCACAACTTGACGTCTATCCCATTAGAGCTTTCTGAAGCTGAAAAGGTATCAGGTAATGTTGGAGATAAATAGCGTTGCCGAGCCTTCATCTTCGCATCCCCTTCAATCAAGTTTGAAGCCTTTGCAGAAACCCACATCACTAGAACAACAGATACTGAAGCCAGAGAGAATGCTAATAGAATATCGCCTTGAACATACTTATTTGTGAACACCCATATGAATAGAAGTAATGGGAAGTGAATCAGATAGAGCGTGTAAGAAAACCCCGCCTGGCCAGCAATTTTCTTGACCAGCCACAAACGTGCCGCCGCTCTCACTAGAGAATTAGCATTTAACAGCAACAGCAAAATAAATGAAAAGGCGACCCCAAAGACAAACTTATGACGCGCCCTAATAAATGAGCTCTCATTCAAGTAGATCAATACACTCCACATAAAGAATGTAATTAAACATATGGTCATGACGATCACAGTCTTGCGTTCATAGAATTTCTTAATGTGAAGAACCGCAGCCAAACAACCAAATAACCACACTCCAAAACCATATAAAAAAAACACACTTCCCTGAGATATAAGGAACGTCAGTACAATTGCAAGAGCGACTAATACCTTCCTATTATAGAAAGACAATACAAGCAATCCAGCAATCACATAAAACCAAAATTCTTGTGCGACGGACCACAATGGGCCATTTATAATTGGGCTACTAACGTCATCAATAATAGTATTTAAAAAAAAGAAGCTTCCAAGGTAGTCAACAACATTGAACTCCAATTTACTTCGTGCCAAATATAATTCTTTTCCCGTTGCAAAAAACGTAGAACTATTTGCATCAAAAAAATAAAGCAACCCAAAAACTAGTAAAACCAGCCCCTGGCTAAAAAACAATGGTGGAAGCAACCTTCTCAGCCGACTCTTAAAATACTTAGCAGCATCAAACTTCTGATATCTGTTTTTCTTTAAATTATCATCAATCGAATATGTTATTAAAAAACCACTCAACACAAAGAAAATCATTACACCAAGGGCACCAATCTGCGAATATATGAATGACACAACGTCACTTCTCTCATTCAGCGAAAACGGCATCCAGCTAGGATTTATCAAAATTTGCTGAACATGTGCAACCAAGACAAGAACAGCACTCCCCCCCCTTAAAAAGTCCAGCAACAGCGACTCATCTGGCTTTAACATACTTATTCCGATTCAGCGCAATGCTAATTTGTTGAGGTTCGCGCACCAAATTATGGCATAGCTACTAGTTCATCACTCACCGCAGTATTGGCTTTAACGTCTGACGCAACAGAACAACCAATTAAATTTTCTATATATTTCGGAGCTAAGCCGAATCCCGGCCGAACACTCCTTATTGAATCGGCAGTAATTGTCTCACCTTTCTTCAACGCTTTCACAAAGTATAGTGATCTTCTGAATTTAACATTGCCTTGCTCGCTCGACTTTCTTCCGTAATCGATTTTCCCTAATGCGCTCCACGCAACACTACTGTTCTTGCATAGCTCCGCTAACTCCTTAGGCTCCAGAGAGAAGCTATCATCAGGACCTCCGCCACTACGATCAAGGGTAACGTGCTTCTCAATAATAGAAGCCCCCAATGCCACGCTGGCAATGGCTGTAGTATTATCCAGTGTATGGTCGGACAGACCGGTGACTAAACCAAAACGCTGCACCATGTCGGATATGATCCGCAGATTGTAATCTTCTGCAGGCGCAGGATAGCCACTTACACAATGCAATATGGCTAATTCTTTACAACCGCCCGCGAGTGCAGCGTCAATGGCTTCTTGAATTTCTTCGGCATCTGCCATGCCGGTGGAAATAATCATCGGTTTGCCTGTGCTGGCCACATATTTGATAAGAGGCAAATCAACCGCTTCGAATGATGCGATTTTATAGGCAGGCGCATTCAAATCCTCCAGCAAATCGACAGCACTATTGTCGAATGGCGAGCTGAAGATGGTGATCTCCATCTTGCGCGCATGTTCGAACAATGGTTTATGCCAATCCCAAGGCATATGAGCTTCTTGGTAAAGCTGATAGAGCGTTTTGCCCCCCCACAATCCACCATGAATCTGAAACTCTTCGGAATCACAATCAAGCGTGATGGTATCAGCCGTATAAGTCTGCAGCTTAATCGCATCGGCCCCGGCTTTTTTGGCTTCTTCGATGATTTTCAACGCCGTCTCTAACTTGCCATTATGATTAGCAGAAAGCTCGGCAATGATATAAGGTGGTACATCCGTAGCAATACGACGGCCGGCAATATTAATAGCGGGTAAAATTGACATAGTCAGATCTCTTAAATACTCATTTGCCATTCGGAGGCCAGCAGGCCAAAGCACACAACATTGTGATATTTCTGGCCATCGAAGTGCTGGTCACGCTGAATTCCTTCCTGCTGAAAGCCTAAACGCAGGTGAAATTTTATTGAGCGCTCATTGTAAATTAATGCCTGACCACAAATTTTATGCAGCCCTGCATGGATGAAAGCGTATTTCAAGGCCGCTTGGCCGAGCTTCCCCCCAGTGCCTTTCGGGGCAGCCGGATCCGTGTAAAAACCCCAGTCGGCTATGCCACCAAGAGCTATCTGATGAATATTGATAAAGCCAAGTGGGGCTCCATTACCTTCAAAAATTAGTAGATGACGATTGGGGTCTTGGGACACCCGCTCAAACCAGGAAGCGTGCTCAGAAAAACTGATTTCATGTTGCGTATACATGTAGGGACGGACCTCTTCGTGGTTGCGCCAAGCCAGCACCAGTTCCAGATCATCACTTGTCATTGGGCGAACCCGTTGCATATTCGATCCTATCAAAGTCACTTCAGAGGTCCAAATATTGAATAACCGCTGTCACACCACACCCATCAGTTATTCCGGCAGCGACCTGACCCATGGCCAACCGTGGAATTGACAATGACGCCAGCGGGGCCAACAGAGTGGGGAGAGATTCAGCAATCTGTTCCTGATCTATTGCCACTGCAGCGCCAACCCGTTCGAGGCTTTGAGCGACTTGCCGCTGATTATCCGCGAGAACGATCATTACCGTAGGCAGCCCTAGACAACAGCGCTCCCAAGAAGTCGAACCGGCGGCCCCAATCGCCAAGTCACTGTCTGCCATCAACTGGGCCATATTGCTAACGCCAACCCGAATATCTGTTGGCCACGGCATTTGCTCAGCCTGCAATCGCACCTCACTCAACCAAGGAGCGCTAGTACCCATGACTACGGTGATACTGCAGCTCACTGGCAGGTCACAGTGCCTAAGCGCCTGCATTACTTTTCCGGTCGCGTTGTTCCTATCAACGCCTCCCATGTTGACGAGCAAGCTTTGCATCTGCCGGGTTTCTCGACGCTTGAGGCTGTACTGGCGTAGTGCGGCAAACTCAGGGCGCAACAAAGCGTATTGCGAACCACAGAGCACCCTGCACCCGGTCGGTACCTTCGGTAGGTAGTCATCTGCCTTGCGGCCAAAGGTCTGATCCACTAACACATCACATGTGTGGGGGCGATCAGCCAGGTCGTCAATAACCATCAGTTTTCGATAGTGCGGCTGCAGCGCACTTTCCCAACAAGCATCCAACGCATAGTGGTCGACTATCAACCAGTCCGGCTGCAATTCACTTAGAATCGGTACGCACTCATCAGCATCCTGCTGTTGTGAAACGTCCAGCCAATGAGCGTGAGACAATTGAACTAATTCTGTTTGCTGCAAGAGGCTTGCATCTCGCGACTTTGCCTTACCCTTCTGCATAATAGGGATAGCATAAGTGCTGTAACCCTTATCTTTAATGTAGTCCAGTAGATTGCCTGGGTGTGCACGACAAATAAAATGGCACTCTACATCTTTTGCTTTAAGCGCGTCAGCCAAAGTCAAGCAGCGCATAACATGCCCACTACCGATTTGCAGAGAGGCATCTGCTCGAAAAACGACCATCATCCTTTCTTTCACTGCTTCACCAGCATGTCCAGCCACCATCAACAACGACATTTGCACCACTGACGAAAGATGAAGCGGATGAGGCTAAAAAAAGTACGGGCCCATTGATCTCTTCTGCAGCACCGACACGCCCCAAGGGTACTCTCTTTCTTAGCTCGTTAATAAAATCGGGATTGCCTTGCTGGACTGTCTCAGATGGGAAAGGTCCAGGGGATATACAATTTATTCTTATGGCTTCATGACCAAACTCACAAGCAGCATAACGTGACCATTGAAGCAATCCTGCTTTGGCGGCCCCATAAAATGGAGGGTTTATAGCTTGCGCATGATCATAGATTCGTTGATCGGGGCTTACCATTGCATACATTGAAGCAATATTTATTACACTTGCATCCCCTGATATCTCTACCGCTTTGCGTAGGCAAGGTAACGCCTGTTGAAGCAGGTTATGGGCCGCAAGGAGCGTCACCTCATAACTGGCTGCATAGGAGTCGGACGATGACAACTCGATGCTACCAGCCCCCCCTATATAAGCGTTATTAATTAATATATCTAAGGGATGATCTTTATATGAAGAAAAAAAACTGTCGATGCTTTCTTTCGAAGTCACGTCAAATACAGCTGGTTCAGCCAAAAACCCTGCTGCTCTGATTTTATTGACCAGGGACTCGCTGCGCTCATGAGAGCGCGAATTCGCCAATACCTTAGCGCCCGCCTCTGCAAGAATAAGAGCAATAGCCGATCCAAGGTAGCCTGTAGCTCCTGTCACGAGGGCGACTTTGCCATCAAGGGAAAAGATATCGGTGCCTTTGCTCATTTCAATCCCCTCCTCCAATATGCCGGATTGAGAGTTGCCTCATCTAATTTTGGCCGGGACGCTTGAATCTTAGCCAAGTTTTCTTCATTCATAGGTGAAAGACAGAATATTTTTATATTCTCAAACAATTGACTCAATGACTCTAGCCCAACCACTATGCCATCAACCCAATCCTGGGCCCTCAAGTAACTTATGCACAAATCTACAGCATCAAGTCGGCCACATGTCTCAACCTGATCCTGCAACCATTTTATTACCACTTCAGCCTGTTTGACATTAGCTTTTCTCCACAAAGCTGTATCATTACTTACTAACAGTCCCTGCAGAAGCGCACTCCGCACATGAATGGTCAATCCCCGAGAAGCTTTAGCTATACGGATTTCAGAAATACAATCCTCCCAGCGCCAATCTAAAATATTGAGAGGCATTTGAATAAAAGATATTTCTTTCTCCGCCAGAGCCCACTTTAGCTCCTCTGGACTCTGCACAGACACACCAAGCTCCTTGAGCATACCGATCTGCTTAAACTCCAAGAGTCTATTCCAAGCAGCACCATTCCATTCGTACAAATGACTTGCACGATGCAACATCAACACATCCAGGCTCTGTATGCGTAGCCTGGAGCAAGATTTGAAAATACTGGCATCCACAAAAGCCTTGACTGTCTCTAATGTTGCACGCTGTGGACAGGAAGCCAATGGCGATAGTTTAGTTATTATCTTTGCCCTCCCCTGCCACCCCCCCAGCAATGATTTTCCAATAACCTCTTCGCTATTACCATATGCATGTGCGGTATCGAGGAATTCAACACCATTCGCTATGGCGGTCTTTATTAACTTCTGACTCAACTCTATATTAGGCTTGCCGATTGTATTCGCAATACCGTAATCGATACCAAGCTGAGCTGTTCCTAATACAAGCCTTGTAGTCGCCTTGAGCCCGGATGGTTGATAGTCTGCACCTTCTAACCCGGCCATCAACTCGAAAGGCGAGGCAAAAACAGCATCATCAAACATTGAAAAAACTTTTTGGACACACAGATAATCGTCGAAGCAGTCGATAGTGCAACGATAGTGCCCTTTATTAAGATACTTATACTTGCTGAAGTAAGCCCTACCAAACTTCTTAATTACATAAGGAGTTACATGTTCTTGCTCATAAGCACTGACACCCTTCTTTAGTGCTTCCCTCAAATGGCCTAATCGAGTCACTTCAGCGCTCAAGCCATATGGAAGCCCAGATGATTCCCCGTTGCAGCATATATAATCAAGTTTTGCAGCAATGAACTCCTGTTCGATCTCATCAAGCAGCGCCCCATCTGGAAATGCATTATCTGCAGTCAAGCGGAAAACTATAGTCTCATCGTCATACTCAGAGAGGGCATCTACAATCCTTCTCAAGGTATTTTCTAGGCTTCCCCTGAAACAGTTCAAACCATATTGCTCGACGATTGCTGCTAAACCGTCATCGCTTGTCTCATTTGACGTAGCGACGACAACCTGTCTACCGGTATTTGCTGCACGTTTGGCCGCCAATACCACTAAAGGGACTCCATTGATAGGAAGAAGTACTTTACCGGGTAGACGTGAAGAGTTTGTCCGCGCCTGCAACACTGCCACGCTTTTCAATAGAGAACCTCACTCAAAGCTGCTGTCACTCGATCCTGCTGTTCATCGCTCATGGTCTGGAACATCGGCAGGCTAATCGCTTCGTTATAATAACTTTCCGCCTGTGGGAAGTCGCCGAGCTTGAATCCCATACGCTGGTAGTACGGTTGGGTATGCACCGGTATGTAATGCAGGTTGACCCCAACACCCTGTTCGCGCAATGACTCGAAGACTTGGCGATGGCTCTTCTGCAACTTGCCCAACTGTAGGCGGATCACATATAGATGCAGCCCGGAGTAACCGTCCGAATGCTGCCAAGGAATGGTCACGGGCAGATCGACCAGCAAATCGTTATAGCGCCCGGCTAACTGATGACGTCGCGCGACGTAGTGATCCAAGCGCTCCATCTGACTGATACCCAATGCTGCTTGCAGCTCGGTCATCCGGTAATTGAAGCCGAGGTCAATCTGCTGGTAGTACCAGGGGCCATCGGCCTCGTGGGTCATCAGCGCCCCATCGCGGGTGATGCCGTGGCTGCGCAGCAGCGCCATGCGTTCGGCCAGCGCGGCATCGTTGGTCAGCGCCATGCCGCCTTCGGCGGTGGTGATGATCTTCACCGGATGGAAGCTGAACACGGTGATGTCGCTGAAGCGACAGCTGCCAATAAATTCGCCCTGGTATTTGCCGCCGATAGCGTGGGAGGCGTCTTCGATGATCTTGAAGCCATAGCGCTGGGCCAGTGCATGGATGGCCTGCATGTCACAGGGCTGGCCACAGAGATGGACTGGAACCACGACCTTAGGCAATTTGCCTTCTCGCTCTGCCTGCGCCAGCTTGCGCTCCAGCGCCCGAGGGCATAGGTTGTAGGAGCGTGGGTCAATATCAACGAAATCGACCTGGGCGCCACAATATAGGCCGCAATTAGCCGAGGCTACGAAGGTGATCGGCGTGGTCCACAAGTGGTCGCCGGGACCGAGCTTGAGTGCCAGGCAGGCGATATGTAGCGCCGAGGTGGCACTGTTCACGGCCAGGGCATGACCGGCGCCGACATGCTGCGCCACTCTCTGTTCGAAGCGAGGCACCATCGGTCCCTGGGTGAGAAAATCGGACTTCAGTACTTCAAGAACCGCATCGATATCGGCTTGGATGATATCCTGACGACCATAGGGGATCATTACTCAGATGCTCCCGATCTTTTCATAGTTGCGATCGATCCAGGCTAGCAGTTCCTCGTCGCTCATCCACTCGCAATTATTATCGCTGGAATAGACGAAGCCTTCGGGCACTTTAGTACCACCTTTAATGCGTTTAGAGCAAGTCGACCAGTTGTTGATGACCGGCAGGATCTTGTAATGCTCGGGGTATTCGTAGGTGTAGTACGAATCCTCCGCGCTGATCATTTGCTCGTGAAGCTTCTCCCCGGGACGAATACCGATGATTTCCTGCCTGGCTTCGGGCGCAACTACACGAGCCAGATCCGTCACTTTCATGGACGGAATTTTCTTCACATAGATCTCGCCGCCTTCCATGTCTTCGAAGGCGTGCCAAACCAATTCGACGCCTTCCTCCAGAGAAATCATGAAGCGCGTCATGCGATCGTCGGTAACAGGCAACACACCCTTGTCCTTGATCGACATGAAGAACGGAATCACTGAACCACGCGAGCCCATTACGTTGCCGTAGCGCACGACAGCAAAACGAGTGTTATGCCCACCGGCATAGGAGTTTCCGGCTACGAATAACTTATCGGAAGCCAGCTTAGTCGCGCCGTACAGATTGACGGGGCTGCTGGCTTTGTCAGTGGATAGGGCAACCACGCGCTTGATGCCCTTGTCGATGCAGGCATCGATCAGGTTCATGGCGCCATTGATGTTGGTCTTGACGCATTCGAATGGGTTGTACTCGGCAGTCGGAACAATCTTGGTGGCGGCCGCATGCACGACGTAGTCGACGCCATCCAGGGCACGGTAAAGGCGATCCCTGTCACGCACATCACCGATGAAGAAACGTACGCGGGGATCACCCTCAAATTTCTTCGCCATGTCCCACTGCTTCATCTCATCGCGGGAGTAGATGATTACTTTTCTGGGATTGTATTTGGCTAGAACCATCGGCACAAAGGTGTTGCCGAAAGACCCGGTGCCACCGGTGATGAGAATGGATGCGTTATCGAACATGCAGCAGTACCTTTGATTGAGGCCTGGAAAAGTTTCAGGGTTGTAGTAAGCGATATTGCACAGGAGTGAGCCTGAAATAGGCTAATGACTTCCAGAGCAATATCAGGAAAAACGCCACACAGAGACCCAGTGGAATGGCAATGTGTGGCCATTGTTTAGAAAATAACCAAGTTGCCGGTATAAATACGGTCAAGCTGACAATATGGCTGCGAATAATCGGGCGATCCTGGTCTTGGGCATAGAGTGCGTAATGCGGAATCATACTAAGCGCATACAACACCGCTACCATCAATATCCAAGGGAACATTCCTTGTTGTTCTCGATACAGCGGCTTGTCCAGCCAGTCCAGCAGTGGACCGATCAACAACAGCGCCATCACGGCAAAGATAAGGGAAAAACCGGTCGTTTGGATGAATAGCCTTTTGACGCCTTGACGGAATGCATCCGTACTCTGTTTCTGGAAAGCGCTGATCAATCCCGGATAACTAAAGGCGAATACGCCAGCGTCCAGAAAAGACATCATGGCGTTGGCGATACCCATGAAAAGTACGTATACGCCCAGCACTTCAAGGCCAGCTAAGGCTTCCAGCCAGTAGCGATCCAGCGTAAATAGTCCGCGCAGCGCAAGAGTTGCGATCAGTAAAGGCAAGGCAATATTGATACCCTTACGGATCCACGCCCAGTCGATCCGTTTCCACCAGCCGCCAATTTTCAATCGATACAAACGCCAGACGGCCAGCAGGAAAGCGCTTAAACCACCCAGGGCCCAGGCCAGCAGAACTGCATCCAGGTTACGCGTCTCCGGCGTGACGAACATCCATACCGTGACAGCGATCGCCCAGATTCCCGAGCGCAGGAACAATACCAGACTCGCCAGCAACGGCTCGGAGATAGCTATCAGCAGGCGCATCAGCTCCTGATTTAAATGCTCCAGAATCAGAAGCGCGAAGAACCAACCCGCTACGGTCCAGGGCAAGCTATCGGTGCTGAAGATCAATAGCAGTAACGGCATGAAGGCCGCATATAGAAGCAACGCCAGTGCGCCCTGAGCCTTCAGCAAGCCGCCCCACTCACTACGTTCGCGCTTGAGAATCTCGCGGGTAGTAAAGGTGTAGAAATCTAGCCCGAGCAGGTACAAGGCATAACCGATGGTCGCGACCAGCAACCCATACAGCCCTAGCTCAGCTGGTTCAAGAAAACGCGCAAGGAAGAAGATCAGCAAAAATTTACTGGCCAGCGTCATGCCTCTTAAAGAGATATTGGCAAGACGGGTAATGTTATGAGCTGGCATAAAATTTGGGGTCTTTATTTTCGGGGGCTTTGACACCAAGCAGCCCAACGGGGGCACAAAACCTGGTCTCACGAAACGGGGATGATGCTCTCAACGGAGCTGACCTGCTTCGCAGCCAACTCAGGGTTCTTCTTGCCCCAATATTCAACCGCAACAGCGGCTCGGCATTCGACGAGCGTAGGCTCAATGCGCCACTATTCAAACTCCAGGGTTATGCCTTCGGTGGTGTCTAGCTCCTGTGCGAGTGACCTGCCTGAAGCGGTTTGATCTGCATCAGACACGCTACCGCCCCAAGATTTACCGTTGGTTTCCTGAGAACGTCGTAATCTTCAAATTTTTACTGGCGCAGCCTTGATCTCGGCCAGTGCCGAGGCTTATTCAATTCTTGACAATGCTCGCCAGCGGCATGCTGATCTGGTGCTGGCGGTTAAGCATATTGAGCAGCAGTATCACGCGCTGCTCGCCATCCATTGCTACGAAGATGGCGTCCAACTCGGCAAAGCCGCCTTCGGTAATACGCACGCTATCCCCTGCATCGAGGACCGGTTTAACGGCTGCGGCCGTGCGTTGTTGCAGATGCACGATCAAGCTGTTGTCGAGCCGTAGCGGCATGCCGCCGAAACCCACTATGCGGCTGACCCCACGGGTTGAGCGCAGGGATACCCAGTTGGCATCGGCGTCCAGCTGAATGAATAGATAACCGGGGAACAGCGATTCGACGATGATTTGTCGACGGCCACGCACTATCCGCTCGCAGCTATGCTGCGGCCGATAGCAGGCATAGCCCTGGCGCTGTAGGTTTTCTTCCGCACGCTCGTCCTGACGGGGCTTGCACTGCACGAGGTACCAAGCCACGGCCGGACCTTCAATGCAGCGGGCACTCGCAGTACTTATATTCATATCTGTAACAACACTATCGGTGCAGCTTTTGCCAAACCGATCGTTCGCTCCTGTTTGCCGTCGGCTGATCGTACCGACTCCATGATTACCACATTCACCTGCTGCTTGCGGAGCACCCTCTCGGCCCCGAAGCAATCACAGGTTTCGACCTGCTCGGAGGCATGACGCTCGCTGTTGCTAATATCAATAAGGCTTTCAGGTTGCCCCCACAGACTGGCTTATCGAGGTGGGGAGCACTTGAGCTGTGGCAGAATTTTTGCTGAGCATCAAACGAACCAATGCTATGAAGACGCCGAGCATGCCACCAAGAAGTATTCCAAGCACCAGGATCAATGCCTTTTTAGGCTTGATGGGTGCATCCGGTGTTACCACAGCACCATCCTGGCGGGAAATAGCCACTTTTTCTGGGACAACCTGTATGCCAGCATAAAAATCGTATTGCTCTTCCAGATTACGTAACGAAGGAATGAATGGATCATCCGAAGTACGGTTTTCCAAGGCCTCGATCTCGGCCCGCAGCGCTTTTGAACCACGCATATACATCAAGTCGCCATTCATAATAGCGGACAACTGCTCTGCGATTTGCCCGCTGATAACAGGGGGATTCGCCAACCCTACCGCTTCGGCCACCGTCAGTGCTTCCTTAAGCTGAAAGATACGATCGTTTTTGCGAATTTTGACAAACTCCCGCAAGGTTTCGATTTCCTGCTGAACCTGCCTGCCCTTCACTTCCACCTCACGTCGGATGTTTTGCAACATTTCATCGAGGGATTGCCGGGTTACTTGATCCATATAGTGCTTGGCCCAGTTGGCCGCCTGTGCTGGGTCACGGTGCTCAACAGCAATGACGTAGCGATCCGGTTGGCTTTTGTTCGGAGCCTTGACGCTAAGCACTTTGGCAAACGCTTGGTAGAGCCGGTCCTGAGAGCCTGAACGCTGCTCTTCATCCAGAGACGGCAAGTACACATCCCTGAAGAATTGACGGCGGCTGTCCTCAGCTTGCAGGTTGCGGGTGAACACAGTGTATATATCGCCCACCGAGAAAGGCTTTAGCCCACTCCTTCCATCTCGCCCTAGGTTGAAGCCAGCAATATCGCTGAGCGTGGGTGGTAGCACGGCAATACGCGATTCGTAAATTGGTTTACTAAGAAACGCATAAGAGGCAGCGCCCAGGGTAACCACCAGGGTTACTAGCGCGATCAGCCATTTTTGAGCCCACAAGCTCTGTAGCAACGCGACCAGGTCGATTTCGTCACCCACTGGCACCCCTCTGGGGTAAGTAGCATCTGTCACAGCCGATCCATCCTATTGTCGAATAGTGTTGATTTACCTTGCGGGTAGCAGCTTGAAACTCTGACTGCCAGCGCAAAAATTTGCCACATTCTGCCAATGCCCTCCGATATTGCAACCCCGGCTAGAAAGATGAAACTGGTGCAGATTCGGCCGACTCTGAACATCCATTTCGGGTTCAACGTAAGCACTTCAATTTACCTGCCAGTTAAGTTTTGATCGGCAGGTCTCATAGAAATTGTGCTCAAGAGGGTGTACTAGCGTTAAGCGGTGTGGCTTCTTATGAATACGAATCACATCTCCCGGTTCCGTAATAATCTGGTCGTGGCCATCACAGGTGACATGTGGTCTGGCCAAATTGTGTTCACCCACAATGATTTTGAATTCACTACTCCCCTCTACCACTATCGGTCGACTACTCAACGTATGGGGATTAAGAGGAACAACAACAATGGCATCCAGCTTGGGATGCATTATTGGGCCACCCCCGGAAAGCGCATAAGCCGTGGAACCGGTGGGAGTGGAAATGATTAGCCCATCTGAACGCTGGGTGTAGACAAATTGCCCATCAATAAATAAATCGAATTCAATCATGCGGATAAACTCACCGGGGTGAACCACCACATCATTCAGCGCGGAGCCGTTACCTATCGGCTTGCCGTTCCGCGTGACGGACATATCCAGCAAAAACCGGCTTTCGGCCATATATTTGCCGGCCAGAACCTCGCCTACTTTTTGTTCAATCTCGTCTGGAGTGATATCGGTGAGGAATCCCAGGCGGCCGCGGTTGATGCCGAGCAGGGGCACACTGAATTTGGCCAGGGCGCGGGCGGCGGTGAGGAGGCTGCCGTCGCCGCCAACCACGATGACCAGGTCGCAGAGTTCGCCGAGCTTGCCTTTTGGTGCCACGCGGGTACCGTGGTTGGGCGCGGCGCTTGCGGTTTCCTGTTCCAGAACCACGGCATAGCCCTCCCGCTCCAGGAACGCCATCAGGCGCTTGAGCGAGAGGACGGCACTGTCGCTTTCTGTACGGCCGATCAGGCCGATATTATGGAATTCCGACACCGTTCCCCCATGGTGCCCAAATTCGGGCCCTTGCGATTTGTTCCTTGGCCCAGCACGCTATATCTGTATATTTTTTGCGCACTGGCGGGAAGATTTTTCCCGACTTTTCAGTGACAGGCGATTATGCCTGAGCTTGTTTTGTGAGTCGAACTCCGTCCGGGTGGTCAGGGAAAATTGTTCAAATAATATTCCGCTGTCCATTTTTTAATCTATTCCAGTAAAAATCCCCGTCGCCCCTGCAGGCCCCCCGAGTGCAAAACCAGTATTTTGGCGCCAGCCGGGATTCGGGCGAGTGTAGCCTCCCGATGTAGGCCGTAGAGCAGCTTTGCGGTGTAGACGGGGTCCAGTGGTATGCCGGTTTCTTGCTCAAATGTCTGCTGGAAGTCGCGTAGATAGTGAGGGTATTTGGCATAGCCGCCGCAGTGATAACAGCTGCTCGGGTTCGGCTCATTTTCCCCCTCCCCAACCCCTCCCCCGCAAGCGGGAGAGGGGTTTTGAAGAGCCGCTAGCCAATGCTGTGCCTGATAGCGGATCGAATCGCCCGCCTTGAGTACTTCCACGCCACGTACCGGGGCGCACTTTATCGAGGACCGCAAGCCGGCGAGCGTCAGGCCTGTGCCGCAGGCAATCCATAGCTGATCAAACCTGATTGGTTTCGTCTCTTCAATTATTTTTCCCAATAACTGCGCGCCTTTGGCTCCGGCCAGGTTTGCTCCGCCCTCCGGTATAAAAGAAGAACAGTTTGCAGCGATCTTTAGTTCCAACAGAAAGCCTGAATAGCTCCTTTTTTTATAAACCTGCCGGCTGACGAACAGCAATTGCATGCCGAAACGTTCGACATCCTGCAAAGTGGCACTCAACGTTGGGGGGCGATCGCCGCGGATTATGCCGATGGATTGGAAGCCGAAGCGAGCGCCGGCAGCGGCAGCGGCATGGATATGATTTGACCAAGCGCCACCACAAGTGATCAGGGTATCGACGCCCTGCTCCCTCGCTTCCAGCAAATTGAACAGCAGTTTATACGCCTTGTTGCCGGAGATGATCGGGTCGAGGAGGTCGTCGCGGCGGATCCAGACTTCTACGCCGGGAAACAGGTCGCTTTCGATGCGTTGATAGGGAACTTCGCGGGCGGCTTGAGTGAAGTCATGCAGGTCCAGGCTGGAGAGGTATCTGGGGCTCACGGGATTTTCAGTTGGAAGCTCGTTAAATTATGAAAAGTCCGCTTCGCGGGCTTTGCTCTTTACCTGGACCGGACGGGACTAACTCGGGCAATGATTCGCCACGGCCTACGGCCAGCCAAAGCTGCCCAAATCCGCTCCCGGCGGATTTGTCCTGGCCCTCACCCTTCGGGCGCCTTCGGCGTCCAAAATTGCTCCCGGCAATTTTGTCGAACGAGGGTACTGATTCGGGCCGTCCCGGCCCTCCCCCTCCGGGCGCCGTCGCTTCGCGCGGCGTCCAAAATTGTTCCTGACAATTTTGTCATCCAGCGGTCGCCATATACAAAAAAGCCCTTCTCGCAAGAGAAGGGCTTTTTTGTATATGGCGGACCGGACGGGACTCGAACCCGCGACCTCCGGCGTGACAGGCCGGCATTCTAACCAACTGAACTACCGGTCCGCGTATCCCCAGTGGGGATGGTGGGTGGTACAGGGGTCGAACCTGTGACCTACGGCTTGTAAGGCCGCCGCTCTCCCAACTGAGCTAACCACCCTTTGCGCTTCTTCGGAGCACTGCCCCTGGAGCGACGCGCATCATACCGGATTGCATTGGTCTGTCAACAAATGGCGCGCCGGAATTTCGGATTACTCATTGGCGGCCTTTTCCCCCGGTAGGGAGACTGGCACGGGCTGTTCGACCTCCTCGGGTATCGGCTCCTGCACATAGCCTTTCGACGAGAGGCGGTAGTCCGGTGCGATTTTGTGGCCGGCGATGGTAACCGGCGCGGTGCCGGGAATCAGGTTCTCCTTCGGGCGTCCCTCGTCTGGATAGTTGTAATTGCATACACCGGAGGGGAAGATTCGTCCCATCTCCACTATGTGCTCGGCGACATCCTCGGAGGCGGAGCCATACACTCCTTTCGCCAGGGCACGCTCAATGGGCTGCAGCGCACATTTGAAGATGTCCCCGGTGATCGGTGCCCCAGCGACTTGGCGCGGCGTACTGTAGATGGGGTACTCCCGCATGCACTTTCCCCGGGCCTTGCGATTCCACTCGCCGTTCCATACATCGGGGCCTGCGGCGATCACATTGCCCTCGCTGTCGAAACACTGGTCGCTGGCGTCCACCGGACGGTTGGCTGCAACGCCTCGCTGGGGGTTCTCCATAATGTTCCGCATCCAGCGGTCCATGGTGTCCAGGGTTTCGTCCAGGGGCGTGTACTTTTTGTGGCTGACCCAGATCAGCTGGTTGTCGGCGTGACCGCGGGCGCGGCGGATGCGTTCTCGACTGGAGAAGGATGCCAGGCTGTGATGCATATCCAGCTCGCCATCCAGATAGTGGCGCAGATCGATAATAGGAATTTCCACATCCCCCAGGAAGACGTGGCCCGAGCGGTAGATACCCCGGATCGCGTCGATATTCGCGCGGCTGCGCCGGGCCGGCCGGTCCAGGGTACCCAGGTTCATATTATGGTCGCTCCACACGGAGAACTGCACCGGGAACAGGTCGCCGTTGAGGAACCACAGCTTCTCATCCCCCTGATCCAACGGCGCCTTCCAGCCGCCGATGGTGGCGTTCAGTTCCAGGAAAGTCTCCATGGAAATATCGCCGTCGCGCAGTGCCTGCAGGCCGTACTGTACCCCTTCATTGTCCCAGGCACTGTTGGCATAACCGGTCTCATCCGCCCCGTAGAAACTACGCAGGTCCTCCCAGTGGGACCAGTGGGTGTTGCGGGCAATATCGTCCGCGTAATTATTGATAAAGTGCACGAAGTGGGGATTGTTTACCAGCGGGACCAGGCCGCGCCACCCCTGGATACACTCGGTGGCCCCCTCGGTGCCGTCCCGATAGCGACCGTCGAACAGAGTGGCGGCCACCTCCAGAAGATGGAAGCGATTCTTGACATTGTTACTGGCGGGGAGCCCCTGGATAACCGAGCGCTCCTCGGCGTTGCGCCAGCGGGGGTTGTCACCGTCCACCACATCGAAGTAGTACTCCAGCGGCTCGCAGTCAAACACGTAGATGGTCTGGCTGACCATATCCGGATAGGAGTAGAGGGGAATCGCCGCATCCAGCAGGCCCGGGGCGTTCTGCGCGATCAGGTACTGCTGGATGGCGCCACCGGAGCCGCCGATGCCCACGGTGTAGAGAGGCTCGTCGTAGAGCGCACTGAACTGCTGTTTGAGCCGGCGCGCGGTATCCTCGGCGAGCCAGATATTGTAGTGATTGCTGGTCTGGTTGGCAGTGGAATAGACAATGGCATAGCCCCGCGCCAACTGGTCGGCGCGGCGGTCGACGACGTCGCCCTTGCCGATATCGCCCTGCCGGCGACCTATTCCCACACCACCGCGGAATTGATAGATCAACCGCCGGTTCCAGTTACTGGTGCTGGGGTTTTCGGGAGTCTCCCCCTCTCCTCTCAACGCCGCTATGGCGTAGAAGAAGCGGTTGATAGTGCCGGTTTCCAGGCGCACCACAAAGTCGACGGCCCTGCCATTCACCGTGACCTGGTCGATGTCCCCATCCGCCTCTTCCAGGGGATGGAAGTCGCCATCGATCACGCTGCGATAGTAGTAGGTCACATGGGTCGGGTGGCTGCAGTCGCGGCTGTAGCCGATGATGTCACTCGTTTTGTTGCCCTCCGCATCCAGGGCGTAGACCGGCACCCCCTCACCCTTCTGGTTGTCCACCATCGGCTGGCGATCGGTGACCGAATTTTCACCACAATAAAAGGGATAGGTGGAGGGCCCGGCAAACAGTGTCTCCGCCGGGCCGATTTCGCCGATGGCGATCGGGAAGGGATAGTATTCCGGGGGGCGCTCCTGCACGCGCGGGTGGGCGCCGGAATAGGCGGGCAGCGGCTGGTGGTCCAGGGCGCCATCGGGAACGCCAACCACCGGCGCCTCGGGCACGCCCGGCATTCTGGGCAGCTCCTGATAGCCGTACCAGGCGCCGAAAATCAACAGGCCCACAACCGCAAACACTACTCCAGAGAGAATCCCTGCCCTCCGTACCGCCATAACCGCCTCCACACAGCCGACTGCCTAATTGGTACAAATTGAGTATATGTAGAGACGGGCGAGCTGGCGGGGAGTTGGCGTACAAGAGTACGTATAAAAGGAATAAGGGATTGAGGTCAGAGAGGGACTTCGGGAGGCTTCAAACGGCTGAAAGCCTCCCGTGACGCGGCGGGTCAGGCAATAATGCCGCGGGCCTGAAGACTGGAAATCATTATTTCCACCTCCTCTTCCAGGCTCATTGAGTCTGTTCGCAGGTGGAGTTCGGGGGACGCAGGTTCCTCGTAGGGGTCGTCGATACCGGTAAAGCCACGGATTTCTCCGGCGCGGGCCTTCTTGTACAGACCTTTGGGGTCCCGCGACTCCGCCTCTTCCAGGGAGCAGTCGACAAACACTTCCAGGTAATCCAGATCGCTCTCCGCGTGCATGCGGCGCACCAATTCACGATCCTCGCGGTAGGGGCTGATAAAGCTGCTCAGCACTATCACGCCGCTGTCGGCAAACAGGCGCGAGATCTCACCCACGCGACGGATATTCTCCTGGCGGTCCTCGGCGGAGAAGCCCAGGTTGGCGTTGATACCATGTCGGATATTGTCGCCGTCCAGGCGGTAGCTCAACACCCCGCGGGCGGCCAGCGCCTTCTCCAGGGCCACGGCTACCGTGCTCTTGCCGGAGCCGGAAAGGCCGGTGAACCACAGAGTCGCGCCCTTATGGCCGAGCATGCTCGCACGATCTTCACGAGTTACATCACCGTCGTGCCAATGGATGTTGGTTGCCTTGCGTTCTATCGTCGCTGTCACCGATACCCCCGGGTAGTCTCTTCAATGGCCTCTGTTCACCGCACTTCAATGGAATTTCTTTATAACTAAAAGTTATTGAAGTGCACTCGATGGCTAATTATCGAACATTAGCCAGGCAGCGTAAAGCACTTGCGCCGGCCACCCCGGCGGCACAAAAAAGCCCGGCATAAGGGCCGGGCTTTTCAGGGCCCGAAAAGCGGGCCAGAAGATATGGGGTGGCCGACGGGGATCGAACCCGCGACCTCAGGAGCCACAATCCTGTGCTCTACCAACTGAGCTACGGCCACCATAAATCGTGATATGTCAGCACCTTGTGGCGGTGCTGTGAATTTGAGCCGAGCATTTAGCCCGGCAGGGCCGGGGCGGCTATTTGCAAAGCACCGCTTTGCGGCCGACTCGGCGCCCATCAGCTGTGCTGATGGGCCGGAATAGTCCTGCGACTACAATCCGGCGATGAGCCAATTGGAGCAGCCAAACTTCGAACCCATCCCGAAAGATTGGCGCGCCCGGCAGGACTCGAACCTGCGACCATCCGCTTAGAAGGCGGATGCTCTATCCAGCTGAGCTACGGGCGCATGGTATACCCGGTGCAAATTGGTCGGGGCAGAGGGATTCGAACCCCCGACATCCTGCTCCCAAAGCAGGCGCGCTACCAGACTGCGCTATGCCCCGATTCTCCAACGGGGTTTAAAAAGTTCCCCGCAATCTCACTGGTCAGCAGCTGCCTCCCTTGCGAGAGCGCGCATAATACTTGCGCCCCCCGGGGGAGTCAACGTCGCTAAGCCATTCTTTTTGCAACGGTTTATCGGCCGGGAAATTACCCGCGGGCTGTGCCAAAATAGCGCCCTTCGAAAATCAGAGAGACCATCTATGTCCGCACTCGTTCTGGACGGCAAGGCCTTGGCGCAGAAGACCGAACAGGAGCTCTCGGCCCGCGTGGCCGCACTCAAGGAAAAGAGCGGCGGCCAGACGCCGATCCTGGCCACCATCCTGGTGGGCGACGACCCAGCCTCCGCAACCTACGTCAAGATGAAGGGCAATGCCTGCCGCCGCGTCGGCATGGATTCCCTGCAGGTGGAACTGCCCTCCTCAACCACAACCGAGCAATTGCTGGCCGAGATCGAAGAATTCAACACCAACCCCAATGTGCACGGCATACTGTTACAGCACCCGGTGCCGGAACAGATCGACGAGCGCGCCTGCTTCGATGCCATCGCGCTGGATAAAGACGTCGACGGCGTTACCTGTCTGGGCTTCGGTCGCATGGCCATGGGCGAAGAAGCCTACGGCTGCGCCACACCCAAGGGCATTATGCGCCTGTTGGAAGCCTACGAAATCGAGATCGCCGGCAAGCACGCGGTGGTCGTGGGCCGAAGCCCCATCCTGGGCAAGCCCATGGCGGCCATGCTGCTGAACGCAAACGCCACCGTGACCATCTGCCACTCCCGCACCCGGGACCTGGCCGAGCATATCCGTCGCGCCGATATCGTCGTCGGCGCCGTGGGCCGACCGGAATTTATCAAGGCAGACTGGATCAAGGATGGCGCCGTGGTTGTGGACGCCGGCTATCACCCGGGCGGCGTCGGCGATATCGAACTCGGCCCGCTGGTGGACCGCGTCGCCGCTTACACCCCGGTGCCCGGCGGGGTCGGCCCCATGACGATCAATACCCTGATCTATCAGTCCGTAGATTCCGGCGAGCGCAAAATTGGCTGTTAGTATCCCCCTCTCCCCAGCCCTCTCCCCCATAGGGGGAGAGGGAGTCGCACTCCGGACAGTTCGATCGTCGCCATGCCCCCCTCTCTCCGCTGGAAAGAGGGTTGAGGAGAAGGGAAACCCATGCGCTTAGACAAAGCCGTCAGCCAGGTCACCGACCTCTCCCGCGTCCAGGTAAAGCGAGCCGCCAAAGCGGAGCGCATCAGCGTCAACGGCGCGGTAGTGACTGATCCCGCCACCAAAGTCTCGGAATCGGATACTCTGTGCCTGGACGGTGAGCCGCTGCTGGAGCCGGGGCCGCGCTACTTTATGCTGCACAAGCCGCTCGGCTACATCAGCGCCACCAAGGATAGCGAACACCCCACGGTGCTCGACCTGATCGACGAGCCCAACAAGCACAAACTGCATATCGCCGGCCGCCTGGATATCGACACCAGCGGCCTGGTACTGCTCACCGACGACGGCCAGTGGTCCCATAGGATCACCTCCCCCCGCCATCACTGTGACAAGACCTATTACGCCCACTTGGCGGAGCAAATTGATCAAAGTGCGGTGGAAAAATTTGCCAAGGGCATCTGGCTGGACAACGACAAAATCGTCAGGAACGATTTTGAGCCGCGCAGCGGCCCGAAGGGCCGGACACAGGGACGTGTCCGGCAAAAGAAAAGAACCAGGCCCGCAAAGCTGGAAATCCTCTTTGCCAACGAAGTACGCATCACCATCAGCGAAGGCCGCTACCACCAGGTCAAGCGCATGTTCGCCGCCCTGGGCAACCGGGTACTGGAGCTGCACCGGGAGCGCATCGGCGAAATCCAGCTCGACGAGGATTTGCCTGAAGGCGAATATCGCCCGCTCACCCCGGAAGAAATTGCCTCCGTTAAATGAACACACTGCTGAGCCAATTGCTGCAACAAAATCCACGGGAAACTCTGTGGATTGCCGACGAGAACAGCAAGGCGTTGCTGCTTGAAGGCATCACTTTTGCCGGAGACCTGCTGAGCAACCGCTGGGATATCGCCAGGCTGGCGGAGGGCAAGGTAGGGCGCAGCTTTTTTAACGACTTCCAGCTCGAGGAACTGGAGCGGCGCTATCGCCGTATCGTCTACCCGGTCTCCAAGGAAAAGGCGGTGGTGCACCATATTATCAACTGCGCACCGGACGCGCTGACCGAAGGTGGAGAACTGATACTGCTGGGCGGCAAGCAGAGCGGCATCAAAACCTATGCGGCCAGGGCCGCACAGCGTTATGCCGGCGGGAAAAATCTTCAGAAGCACGGCGCGAGCTACTCGAGCACCAATATCCACTCCGGCGAAACTGCCAGTGGCACAATGCTGGACGACCAGGACTATTCCCACCTGCGCCAGCCGGAGACGCTGAACGGGCTCTACAGTAAGCCCGGCCTGTTCGGCTGGGACAAGATCGATACCGGCAGCGCCCTGCTCGCGCAACAGTTCACCCACTACCCACCGGCGGACAATGCCCGTGTAGTGGACTTGGGCTGCGGCTACGGTTACCTCTGCGTCCAACTGTCAACGCAGGGTGATTACCAGTTCACCGCAACGGACAACAATGCGGCCGCCCTGCTCGCCTGCACGAAAAATTTCCAGGACCTGGGATTGCAGGGCGTTGTACTTCCCTCCAATGCAGGCGATGAGCTGGAAAGTGACATCGCCGACTACCTGATCTGCAACCCGCCCTTTCACCAGGGATTCCAGGTGGAAGGGGATCTTACCGACCGTTTCCTGAAGCAGGCCGCACGGCTGTTGAAACCCGGCGGCCAGGCGCTGTTTGTGGTGAATGAATTTATTCCGCTGGGGAAAAAAGCCGCGGGCTGTTTTATTGAAACCGAGTTGATTGCCAGGGATAAGGGCTTCTGTGTCTACCACCTACGCGGCCCGGGACGATCGTCGAGTGGTTTCCATACGTAGGGGAGAACCTTCCCGCGCAAGCCGGGCTCAGACACATACCGCTACCTTAAGCCGAAAATCGGCATATTTGTAGGATGGGCAAAGCGTAGCGTGCCCATCAAGGTCCCGGAAGATGGGCACGTCGCTACGCTCCTTTGCCCATCCTACGGCCGAAACAACGCTTAAGGTAGCGGTATTCAGCTCAGACACCATCAGAAGACTGGATACCGGCTCAATAGTCGCGGAGATTAAACAGATTCCTGGAAAGCGTGTGCTCCTCCAGTTCCTCCAGTTCCAGCAACCGCTCCATCGCTTCGCGGGCGGAGGGTGTGTCCGCCCCCTGTAACAGGTCCCGGTATTGATCCGCCAGGTACATCTCGATATCCATCGCCAGTTCGGCGATGTTGTCCAGCTTGTTGATATCCAGATTGCGCACCCGCTTCAGGAATTCCTGCTCGCGTCCTTCTGGGGCGAACTGGAACCAGGTGTGCAAAGCACCGGGGGAAATATCCTCGCGGAAGTTTTCCAGCGAGTGGGTCATGGAATCCTCCCGCCGTCGCAGCTGGTCCAACAGCAACTCTATACGCTCATCGCTGGCAAGTTGCTCGTACTCACCATACTGCTGAGCCAGCTTCGCGTGGAAATCCCTTCCCTCCTGGATCACATCCTCCAAGGTTTTGTACCGCATCGCCCCGCCTCAGGGAAATTCTGTCTCTTCCTGAGTATAGACAGCCAGTGCGAAAAGGCGCCAATCAAATAACTCAGAGGCGCCGCAGCCGGCACTTGAGCCGCCGGCGGGGATTCTGGGGGTTGATGGCCCCCGGGGCCCGGGAGATCAAGTCAGCCATCGCCAGCGGCCGGCGGCTCACGGTCAACACACAGTTCTCATACTGGAGCATTTCCGCGCTCCAGCTGGTCAACTGCTCGCGCAGCCCGGTACGGCGCCAGCCGCTGGTAATCATTTCCCGCCGGCTTCCAAAATTGCTGACTACCAGTCCATCCGGCGCCAGCAGTTGCAAAAGGCTCTTACACCAGTCCAGGTCGGCGGCAACCGTTCGCTCCGCTTTCCTCTCATGGTGGCCGAAAAGGTCATCGACTATCAGGTCATAGGAATTTTGTTTTTTTGCAGCCAGGATGCCGGCAACATACTCCCTCGCATCGGCACATACCAGCTCGGCGCCTCGCACACCAAAATAGCGGCGCGCAACCGAGAGGTGAACTGCATCCAGATCCACACCGACAATGCATTCGGGTTCGACAAATTGCTGCAGCAAGCGTATCACCGCACCACCGCCCACACCCAGGACCAGCACCGAACGAATTTTTCGCGGCGGCAGGAAGAAAGCCGGCAACAATAACAGTTCCCAGAGCGAACCTTTTAGCGGATCGCGGGGATTCCACTGGGAGTGAAATATGCCGTTGCTGTAGAGGCGCACGCTGGCACCGTGTCGGCGCACCTGGTAGCAGTTGCCCCCCACCTGCCGCTGCCATACGACAGCCATCAGGCGCCAGGGGTATCCGAGTGGTCCAGCAATACCTCCGCGAACGCTTCCAGGCCCGCCAGGTCCTCCGCATCGAAGCGCGCCAGCGAGGGGCTGTCGATATCCAGCACGCCCAGGCAGCGCCCGCCAGCATAGAGGGGGATCACCACTTCCGACGCGGAAACCGCATCGCAGGCGATATGCCCGGGAAACTGGTGCACATCCTCCACCAATTGCGGCTCGCCACTGGCCACCGCGGTACCACAGACACCGGAACCCACGGCGATGCGGGTGCAGGCCGGTTTGCCCTGGAAAGGCCCGAGGCGAAGCTCATCACCATGCAGGAAATAGAAACCGGCCCAGTTGATATCCCGCAGTTCCAGGAACAGCAGCGCACTGGCGTTGGCTGTGTTCGCCAGCCAGTCGCGCTCATCGGTCAGCAGGCCGGATAGCTGGGCACAAAGGGAAGAATAAAAAGGTGTTAATGACATACGTCTTCAACTACTGATAGGGATCGGCAACGGCCTGTTCCGACTGAGAACCGGCAGACTCCGATTGATACCGCTCCGCGTCCACCGTCGGCCTGCTCCATTCGTCCTCATCCGGGTCTTCTCCACGGCCGTGAATGGCGGGCGGGGCGCTGGTGACATCGGAAGCAATCAGCTTGCCGGAGGAATCCCGCACCTGGACCGCCGGCTTGTCAGCCGGCTTTTCATCGCGCAACACGCGGCTGGCCATGGACTTCAAACCGGGGCGGCGCCGCTCGGCCAGCTTTGTTGCCTCCAGCTCAGCGCTGAGCCGGTTAACTTCTGCCTGCAGATCGCCCAGTTGCGCCTGCAGCTCGGTAATCTGGGTCAACACCCCTTTTACCTTGCGGCTCTCCTGCTCGTAGAGTACCGCCGCGCCGCCGAAGGCCAGGGCAAAAACAACCAGAATGGAAAACTGACGCATAACAATCTCCGATAAATTCCCTTTCGCCCCATTGGCTTAAAAGTAAACTGCATTATCCGAATAAACTGCGGCTATCTTCTGCGAACTTGTGCATAAATCTCAATAGCGGATGGTGACCGGGCAGCCTGCTTTATTATCCGGCAACGGCACACCTGTGCTGTATTAACCCGCCACCTAAGAGGACCTCTGAATAGTCCATTTCGTCACCCCGGCGTCTAGAGAAACGGGGGGTTTCTGGATTCCGGCTTTCGCCGGAATGACGTTAATCAGAAGTTCCCTAAAAAGCTGTGGGTTAATTTCACTCCTTGTCGGACGATACCGCAGCGAGCAGCTGTTCCGGCGTCACCGCCTCCTGATCCACGCAGCATCCGCTCTGCCGAAGCGCCGGGATCAGTTTCCCGTCGGCGTATTCACAGCCGGTGCTCTCGATTGGCCGCTGGCCCGTCTTTCTGGTCTGCTGCGGCAGGTGGCCGTCACCGGCGAGCAACCTCTCCAGCAATGGCTCATAGCCCGGCCGCCAGCAAACCAGGTTGGCGAAGCTGCGCTTGAGAGCCGCGGCGATCTGCATGCCCTCGTAATCCAGGTCACCCCAGAAGTACACCGGCAGCTCCACCGCGCCCTGCCCCTGCCACCACTGGAGGAAATCCCTGCGCGCTGTCTGCTGCGCATTGTTCAGGGTGCTGAAGCGGGCCACACCGGGCGTACGCACCCGCGCCGCGCCGCCGCGGTAGCCCTCGATATATACCAGTGCCGTGCGCTCTGGCCCGCAGTCCGCCAGCATCAAGAAAGAGTCCTGATTTTCTATCAGCAGCACCCGCTCCGTTTGCGCCGGCAGGTACAAGTGCATCAGCAGCGGCCGCTCGTGAACTCTGTCGCATTGGCTCGGGAAGAGCGCGCGAACCAGTGCCTGGCGCCCATCGCCATCCAGGTATTTGGAATCGCCGAGAAAACAGCGCGCCGACAGCTGGCGCCAGGAAAGGCGCTTCGCGGGGCGGCCCTCCGTGGGATCGCCTTCCGCGCGGTTCAGTTCCCCGCCCAGGCCGGCCCAGCAGGCCAGCATCTGTTCGAAATCCTCGAAGCCCGGGTCCAGCTCCAGGCCGCCGGGCGGAAATGCATCCGGGACCTCGAAACGTCCGGCAAATTTTGTCAGCGCAGCCTGCCATTCCGGGTCCAGCCGCACCGGGCGCGACCTGTCCAACCACTCGCGGATCATCGGCTCGCGGCTGTCTTCAAAGTAGAGCCGCGCCCCCTCCCAGGCGGCGCTGCCCGCTGGCCGGCGCCCCGGAGGCTTGATAGAAAAACAGCGGTAATCGCGGGACAGCCACACCAGTTCGTCCCAGAGTTCACCGTCGTCGTACACGGGATCAGTAAATGGAGCCAGCGCGGCGCGCAGCGCTCGGGGTGCCTTCCTCGGGTCCAGAGTCATGCCGATCGGCTTTTCCTCGCCGGTGAGAATCTGCTCGTCGCGCCTGTCGAGCACGTATTCCAGCAGCCCCATAATCACCGGGTTGGCCGCGGCCAGTTCGGGGATTTGCCTTGTCATATTCTCCTCCTTGAACCCTCCTATAGGAGCGGCCCATGGCCGCTCCTACAATAAAAACAAAGATGGAGTTTCTATGCCTCCACCAACTCCATAAAATCCAGCGACGCCTGCCGGCGGATGGTGCGGCGGTGGTTGGCCCAGAGTTCGGCGATCTTCTCCCGGTTGCAGATTTTGCGATCCACGTAGACTCGGGTATTGAGCTGGCCGATGGGCTTGGCGCTCGGGCACTTGCTGAACACAAATTGATTGGAGATCAGGTCCATAAACGGGCCGGACTTGCTGCTCGGCATAATGAACAGCAACTGCAGGCCCAGGGTTTCCGTCAGGTAGCGGATCACCTCCCGCGAGCGGGATTCATCCATCTTGGAGAAGGCCTCGTCCACCAGCACCATCTGCAGGTGACTGCTGCCCTCGTTGAAACGGAAGGCCGAAGTCACCGCGGCGGAGCGGATAATATAAGCGGGGGTCTCCAGCTGGCCGCCGGAGCCAGTGCCGTACTGGCTCAGTGCAATCGGCTCCTTGCCCTCCGGCTCCTTGAAGATCTCGTAGCTGCGGTAATTGCGATAGTCGCTGATGCGATCCAGTTCCCGCCGCGCCACCTGCTCGTCTTCGCTGAGCAGCATATTCAGCAGCTTGTCGCGCACTTTCTGCTGGGCGGGGTTTAACTGCGCGTCGAACAGGCTCTCCTCCTCGCCCAGGTTCGGCAGTTCGATCACCGCCTTGAAGAAATTCCAGTATTCCCTGAACTCCGGCACCCAGCTGTAGGCGAAGCGGAAGCGCTCGCGGTCGGCGCCGAAGCGGTGGTGTTCCAGCTCCCTGTTCAGGTCGTCCAGCACCCGCTTGCCATCGTTGATCGACTGGTAGATAGCGTGGCACAAATGCGTGACGAAGGTGGTGTTGAAGGATTTTTTCAGGCCCATCAACTGCTCGTGCCGGTCCACCAGCAGATTGTTTTTCAATCGGTTGCGCAGCGCCTCCACCTGGTCGCGCAGGCTGCACACCAGTTTGAACAGCGCCTCGTTGTGACCGGCGCCCAGGTCCGGCTCGAAGGCCAGGGTATCGCCGGCGGCGGTGCTGGCATTGTATTCCATTACTGATCGGTCCAGTTGGCGGCAGTATTTTTCCAGGCGCCCCTGCATCTCTTCGATATCCGCACCGAAATCAAAGCTGTCGCCGGCACGCTCCGCCTGCCCATCCGCCTGTTCCAGGCTTTCTTCTGCATTGTAGTCCGGAGTGATCCGGGCGATGCGGCGCACCGCGGACTCGCAATTGCTCAGGGCATCGTCCAGTGTATCCAGCTCGGTGGAAAGTGCCTTCAGCTGCCTGCCGGTATTTTCCAGGTCCCGCCCCAGCTTGCCGGCGTCGAGCAGCAGGCCGGACTGCAATTTCTGCTGCGCCTGCAGCTGGGCCTTCAGTTCCTCCACCTGCTGCTCCAGCTGTTCGCAGTCCTTCAGGTCCAGGTTTTCCAGCGCCTGTTCAGCACTGCGCCAGTCGCGCTGGGCGGCCAGCGCCGCGTCCACCACCGTTAGCAGCTGCAGGCCGTTCAGGTCGCGCACCGCGGAGGCGACGCGGCGGTAAAGCCGGTGCTGTTCGTGCACCTGCGCGGCTTCCGTCAGCAACTGTTCCAGCGCCTGCTGCTGGGCGGCCAGTGCACGGGCGCGAGCGCCCTGGCCGAAAACCAGCTCGGCGTCGTCGATATCGCAGCGCCACATGCTGTAATTGCCGCTAGCCATGCCGTCCGCGGTAAGGCCGCGGCGGGTGCCGCGCAGTTCGTTCTCATCGCACACCTGCAGCACCGAGCCGTAGGAAGCGCGCAGGTAGTATTCGGCGGTCTTGTGATTGAACTCCATCAGTTCGACGATGGAGTTTTTGGGCAGCGGCACACGCTCTGCATCCCGGCGCGCCTTGTCCCCCTGGATCACCCGTGCGCGGTTGTTCCTGCCGGGGAGGTTGCGGACTATGCGGATGGCGGTGGCCTCGTGCTCCGGTTCCACGATGATCGAGAAGCGCGCACCGCCGAGATAGCCTTCGACGGCCATCTGCCAGCGCTCGTCCAATACTTCCACATAGTCGCACAGCACCCGCGGCTCGGCCCGGGGGCACTGCTCGCGGATGGCGGCCAGGGCCTGCTCCACCGACTGCGGATAGCGTACGCGGTTGGCCTGCAGGTGCTGGATGCGGCTCTCCTGTGCCTGCAATCGTTTTTGCAGCTGCTGCACCTGCAGCTCCCAGCGGGAGACCTGCTGGCTGATCTGTTCGCGCAGCGAGGTTTCGCCCGCGTCTGTGCCGGCCAGCAGATCGCAAAGTTTGTTGTGCAACGCTTCGCTGCCGGCGGCACGCTCGCGCAACGGTTCCAGCGCGGCCAGGTCTATCCAATCCTTGCCCAGCAGCTTGTGCAGATCCGGCAGATCCTCCTCCCGGCTCACCTGTTTGACACACTGGACCAATGCCTTGTTGCGCAGTGCCGGAATTTCCAGTTCCGCTGCGGAGCTGTTCAGCAATTCCAGCAACTCGCCAGCGGCATCACGATTGTGCTGCCAGCGCTGCTCCTGGGTTGCCAGCGGCCCACCCTGGTCGGAGAGCTGCTGGCGTGCGCGGGCGATGCGCTGCTCCAGCTCATCTTTGCTACGCAGGGCATCGATACCCAGGCGCTGGGCCTGCAATTCCACCAACTGCTGGTTCAACTGTTCGAGTCGTTCGCCGACGATGCGCGTTTCGCGCCCGTTGTTCTCCAGATCGGCGCGCAACTGCTGCTGGCTGTTCTTGCCGGCGAGATAGGTTTTCTGCACCCGCAACTGGCGATGGCGCGCCTGCAGATACTCTTGCAGACGCAGTTGCAGCCACTGCTCGCGGTACAGGCTTGCGGACTGTGCTATCTGTTCCAGCGCGCCGACCCGCTCGACAATCTGCCGCGCCTCCTGCTCCATGGCGTGGATGGTTTTCATCAGCTCGGAGACGGAGCGGATGGCCTCGCCCAGGTCGCGCTTTTCCAACACTTCCTGGGCGACGAAATCGTTGATGCTCTTGACCGGCTTGTAGGCCATGAAATTGGAGAAGGTGCGCGCGGCGTGCATGGCCTCCCGATCCGGCACCGCATCGCGGCGGCCGCGCAGGGCGCCGTAGAGGCGACGCAGATAGGCTTTCTTTTTATCGTACTGCTCCACCTTGGCAAACTGCTTGCCCAGCACCGAGAGGAACTTGTCCAGCGGCAGCAGATGCCTGCCGTCCTTGTATTCGCGGATAAAATCGCCGATGGCCAGCTCTTCGCCGGGAAAGATAAAGAAGCGCAAGTCGTCCTGGCGGGCCTGGGCCGGCTTGGTGCTGTTGTCCAGGTGGGCGCGGATCGCCATCACCGAGGTAAAGGGTTCGCTGTCCTCTCCTTCCGTGGGAGAAAAAATTCCGGCGATATAGCAGTCGGTGGGCTGCAGCCGCGCGTAGCTGCCGTCGTCACAGCCCAGCACGTAGGACGCCAGGGTGCGCACCTGCTTGCCGCCGCGGCCGCGCTGGGTGGTTTCGTCCTGCCCTGGATTGAAGGTAAACAGGGTGTCGTGGGCCGCGGTCATCAGTGTCTGGATAGCATCGGCCGCAGTGGTCTTGCCGGAGCCGTTGCCGCCGGAAAACAGGTTGATGGGGCCGAATTCGTATTCCAGCTGGGGGATATTGCCCCAGTTGATCAGGATCAGTTTTTTTAGAAACATGCGGTTTTCGCTTGTTTAAACAGTTTTGTAGGATGGGCAAAGGAGCAAAGCGACGTGCCCATCAGCCGGCCTTGATGGGCACGCTACGCTTTGCCCATCCTACGGTTTTTACTCGGACTCAGTGGCAACGAAGAGGCTGTGGTCTTCACTCTCCGGTGTTATACGCGCTTCGGTTTCGCCGGTGGGCGCCGTGTCCAGCAACTGCTGCAAGGTCGACTCGGTGACAAAGTGCGCGATGGTCGGGCGCACCCGCAGCCAGGTTTCCGCCAGGGGCTCCGCGTCGTCGCCGGCAAACTGCACCAGGCGCAGCTGACGCAATTTCTTTAATAAACTTTTGCGCTCCGCCAACTTGTCCGGCAGCGACATCTTCAGCAGGTTGCGCAGGCCCAGTTCCAGTGCCTCGAGGGAGAGGGCCACACAGCCGCTGTCGTCCACCTGCCCTTCCCGCAGCGCCTTGTCGTATTCCACCCGCAACACCAGGATCGCCGCCACCTCCCACTGGCTGAGGCGCGCGCGCAGGCCGCCGTGGTGGGGTTCCTCCTGGTCCGGCAGGCCCGGTACTTCGGAACCCGGCGGATAGACGCGGATAAACTGGAAGCGGCTGTCGTGCTGCAGGCGCAGCCCCAGCGGCGCCAGCCACTCGCGAATGAGTTGTTCGCAGCGCTGGAAGCGGTCGTAGAGTTGCGCCTCAACCTGGCTCTCCTCCCGGCAGATCACTCCGTAGTCCAGCAGGCGCACCAGCAGCTCGGAAAATTCCCCGCGGGTCAGGCGGCACTGGGCCAGCGCTTCTTCCAAGGCCTGTTCAATCACTTTCTTTCAACTCTAAAAAGTACTCGTCGAATTGGGCAAAGTAGTCATTGCTCGCGGTCTCCCCGGTAAACTCCACCCGCAGCGCCGCGGCGGAATCCTGGTTGACCGCGGCCGCTTCCAGCGCGTGGCTCATGGCCAGCAGATCCCGCGCGTCTTTTAACGGCAGGTCGCGACTATTGATGCGCCGGCCACTGCCGAGGGCAGTCTGCAGGTAATTCCGCAGGTCGCTACCGTTGAAATTGAACGCCTGGTCCAGCAACTGCTGCAGGAGAATATCCCGCTGGTTTTCCTCCGCCAGCGGCACATCTTCCTCCACCAGGGTATTCACCGGCTGGCGGCGGCTGCGCTGCCACAGCTGGGTCTGCCTGGGGTCGAACAGGCGCAGCTGAAATCCACCCAGTTGATCGCCGAGCCGCTCCAGCAATTCCTTTTTTTCCGACTGCTCACCGAGACGCTGGCACAGGTCCGCAAACTCGCCCTCGGACTGGCTGTGCAGATAGCTGAGCTGGCGGATAATGATGTCCGCGCGCTTGGTAAAGCCCTGTAGCGCGCGGCGTAGCGCCGGCAGTTTTACCTCGCAGGCGCGGCGCATGCGGTCCTCGATGGTGTCCAGCATCAGCCACAGCAGCGAGCGGCCCTCTTCCGCCAGTTCCGGCAGCAGCTGGCGCAGGCGGCGCTCCCACTGCGCCTTGCGCTCCCTGTCTTTGCGACGGATACGCGCGATCACCCGGCCGATGGCGTCCCGGTGCTTTTCCACGCTGTCGGCGGAGAGGCGGATTGCCAGGTCCGGCTGGAAACGGCTCTCCATAAAGGAGAAGAATTCATCCGTGGCCTGCTGCACCAGCAGCTGCGCCTCCACCTCGCGCACCAGTTCGCGCTTGCGCTCTTCCAGCTCCGCAATCATATCGGTGAAGTCGGCGACGATGCGCTCGGAATACTCCCAGGCGTCGATCAGGTCGTGCACTTCTCCGCGGCTGGCAAAGGCTTCCAGGGCGTTGAGAGTATTGCGGGTATTGCGGTGGCGGGTGCGCACACGGGTGCTGTTCACCTCCACCAGAGGCTGGGTAAACAGGCGGCCGCGGCGGCTGAAGGGATAGCTGGCGCTGAGTGTGGCGCTGTCCACCTGCTTTTCCAGCCAGCCGTATTCCACCAGGCTGTTCAGCACCCAGACCGCCTGCTCGCGCAGGTTGCGAAAACGCCCTTCGGAATCCGGATTATTGTCGTCGCTGTCCAGTTGCGGGGCGCGGGTCAGCGCTTCGCTGAAAATCTCCAGGATCTGCTCGCGCGCCAGGGATTCGCCGTAGTCTGCCTTGGCGGTGTACAGGCGCTCGTACAGCAGGCGCAAACACTCCACCACCTGCTCGCGGTATTTTCCGGTGAGCGGGCGGAAGAAGTGCTGGTAGGCATCCGCGAAAAACAACAGGACAGGTTCCGCTTATTCTTCTTCGGGCTTCTGGTTGAGCACACAGTACTTGGTGTAGTCACCGGCATCGGTCAGGGTCCAGTCGCCTTTGGGGGTTTCGTCCATTTTTTTGCACCACTTCTCTGAGCCGCGCTTGGGTTCGCAGGCGGTGAGGGTTAGTACGGCGATAATGGCGGTCGTGAGGATAAATAGTTTTTTCATTCTGCTATCTGTTGTTTCTTTTGTAGGATGGGCAAAGGAGCGCAGCGACGTGCCCATCTTCCCGGGTCTTGATGGGCACGCTGCGCTTTGCCCATCCTACATATTGCGTTGTCATTCCGGCGCAGGCCGGAATCCAGTGCCTGCGGAAAAATTGCCTGGATACCGGCATTCGCCGGTATGACGAGATTGAATTATTCCCGCCGCCACTTGGTGCCTTCGCGGCTGTCTTCCAGAACCACGCCCTTGGCCTTCAACTCCTCGCGGATCTCGTCGGCACGGGCGTAGTTTTTGTCGAGTTTGCTCTGCTGACGCTCGGCGATCAGTTGCTCGATTTCCTGTTCAGAAATCGTCTCCGCTCCCCGGGCCTGCTTGAACCAGGCTTCCGGGTCCTGTTGCAGTATGCCCAGTTGCCGGCCTGCCGCCAGCAATAAAGCTTTCCAACGCGCCTTCCCTGCCGTCTCCGACTTGTTCAGCTCCCTGGCAATCTGATGCAGTTCGCCGATGGCCACCGGCGTGTTCAGGTCGTCCTCGAGCGCATTCATAAATGCAGTGCCCTCAAGATCCGCCTCGTCTATTTTTATGCTTTGCGCCTCGCGCAAAGCACCGTAAAGTGAATCGAGACTGCGCTGGGCCTGGTCCAGCAGATCGGAACTGAAATTCAGCTCCGAGCGGTAGTGGGCGGAGAGCAGCGCGAAGCGCAGCACTTCGCCCGGGTACTGCTGTAACAGGTCGTTGACCATGCGGAAGTTGCCCAGGGATTTGGACATCTTTTCGCCTTCAATATTGACGTAGCCGTTGTGCATCCAGTAGCGCACGAAGTCCACACCGTTGGCGCAGCAGCTCTGGGCGCGCTCATTTTCGTGGTGAGGAAAGGTCAAATCGCGGCCGCCACCGTGAATATCGATGGTGTCCCCCAAGTGCTTCTTGATCATCGCCGAGCACTCCAGGTGCCAGCCGGGGCGGCCGCGGCCCCAGGGGCTGTCCCAGCCGGGCTCGTCGTCTTTCGAGGGTTTCCACAGCACGAAGTCGCCGGCGTATTTCTTGTAGGGGGCCACCTCGACGCGGGCGCCGGCGAGCATATCGTCCAGGGAGCGTTTGGAGAGCTTGCCGTAGCCGTCCATGGATTCCACCGCGAAGAGCACGTGACCCTCGGCCTCGTAGGCGTGGCCCTTCTCGACCAGCCGCTCGATCATGGCGATCATTTCCGGCAGGTGTTCAGTGGCGTAGGGGGTGACGTCCGGCTCCAGGTTGTTGAGCGCGGCCATATCCTCGAAATAGGCCTGGGCGAAGCGCGCGGAGAGCACACCGATCTCCTCGCCGTTGTCCCGCGCGGCCTTCATGATCTTGTCGTCGATATCGGTAATGTTGCGCGCGTAGACCACGTCGCTGAAACGGTTTTTCAACAGCCGGTAGAGAGTATCGAACACCACCACCGGGCGGGCGTTGCCGATATGCACGCGGTTGTATACGGTGGGGCCGCAGACGTACATGCGCACCCGATCTTCCACCAGTGGCTTGAAGGTTTCTTTCTGCCCTGAAAGGGTGTTGTAAAGCTGTAGAGCCATTGGTTCCGATAACTATTTTTTGTGAATTCAGTGTGCTCGTCGGGTTCGGTGCATCTGGATTCCGGCCTTCGCCGGAATGACGACATTGAAATACCTCGTCATGCCGGCGCAGGCCGGCATCCAGTACCCAACTGCGTTACTTGCTCTGTTCCTTGGCCCATGAGTCCCGCAGGCCGATGGTGCGGTTGAACACCGGTTTTTCCGCACTGCCGTATTTGCTGTCGCGGCAGAAGTAGCCGTTGCGTTCGAACTGGTAGCTTTGTTCCGGCTCGGCATTCACCAGGCCGATTTCGCCCTTGCAGCCGCTGAGGATTTCCAGGTTGTCCGGATTGACGAAATCCAGGAAATTCTTGTCCCCCGCATCCGGCGCCGGGTCGCTGAAAAGGCGATCGTAGAACCGCACTTCACAGTCGACATTCTTTTCCGCGGAAACCCAGTGGATCACCCCCTTGGGCTTGACGCCGTCCGCCGGATCTTTGCCCAGGGTATCCCGGTCCACGGAGCAGCGCAGTTCGACGATTTCGCCGTTGGCATCCTTCACCACTTCGTCCGCGTGGATCACATAGGCGTTGCGCAGGCGCACCTTCTTGCCCAGTACCAGGCGCTTGTACTTTTTGTTGGCCTCTTCGCGGAAGTCCTCCCGCTCGATATAGAGAGTGCGGGTAAAGGGCAGCACCCGCGCCGGGAGATCGTCGCGTACCGGGTGGCCGGGGGCGCTGAGGCTTTCCTCCGCGCCCTCCGGGTAGTTGGTCAGGGTAACCTTTAGCGGGTCCATCACGCACATGGCGCGGGGGGCGTTTTTGTCCAGGTCGTCGCGGATAGCGTACTCCAGCATGCCCAGATCCACCACCGAGTCGGAGCGGGTCACGCCGATCATTTCGCAGAAATTGCGGATCGCCGCGGGAGGCACGCCGCGGCGGCGCATGCCGGACAGGGTGGGCATGCGCGGATCGTCCCAGCCGTCCACGTGCTTTTCGTCCACCAGTTGCTTGAGCTTGCGCTTGGAGACCACCGTGTAATTCAGGTTCAGGCGCGCAAATTCATACTGGCGCGGGCGCGCCGGCACCGGCAGGTTCTCCAGGAACCAGTCGTACAGCGGCCTGTGGTCCTCGAATTCCAGGGTGCAGATGGAGTGGCTGATGCCCTCGATGGCGTCCGACTGGCCGTGGGCGAAGTCGTAGCTGGGGTAGATGCACCACTTGTCGCCGGTCTGGTGATGAGCCATCTTCTTGATGCGGTAGATGATCGGGTCGCGCAGGTTGATATTGGGCGCGGCCATATCGATCCTGGCGCGCAGGCTGCACTCGCCCTCTTCCATTGCACCGTTCTTCATCTGCTCGAACAGCGCCAGGTTCTCCTCCACGGAGCGGTCGCGGTAGGGGCTGTTTTTGCCCGGCTCGGTCAGGGTGCCTCGGTAGGCGCGGGCATCCTCCGGCGACAGGTGGCAAACATAGGCTTTGCCTTCCTTTATCAGGTGCAGGGCCCAGTCGTACAACTGATCGAAGTAGTCCGAAGTGTATTTGGCTTCGCCGGCCCATTGAAAGCCCAGCCAGGATACGTCCCGCTTGATGGATTCGACGTACTCCTCCTCCTCCTTGGCGGGGTTGGTGTCGTCGAAGCGCAGGTTGCAGCTGCCGCCGAACTCCTGCGCCAGGCCGAAGTTCAGGCAGATGGACTTGGCGTGGCCGATATGCAGGTAGCCGTTGGGCTCGGGCGGAAAGCGCGTGACCACCTCGGATACCCGGCCCCCGGTCAGATCTTCGCGGATGATATTCTGTAAAAAGTGAGCCGGCTTGCTCTCGGATGTCATAGATGTCTCGATTACAGCTGTGCAATGTAAGCGGCGGATTATAGCGCAGTTGCGCCCCGGAACATCGGGGCACCTCTAAAAATCTACTGCGCGTGCGGCTGGCGGCGGCCGGCGGTGCTGGTGCGCCAGCCCGGTCGCAATGCTCATGTACTATTTGTACACTCCGCTTGCTCCGCTCCGGCGGCCACCACCAGCCACCCGCTCGCTACGATTTTTAAAGGGCCCCTTCGGTTTTGCGGAACGGCGTCCTAAGGTATGATGCCGGCCGCAATTTACCTAACCAGCCACTCACAGGATGTTTTATGATCACCCTGCACACCACCTATGGCGATATCGTCGTTGAACTGGATTTCGACAAGGCCCCGAAAACCGCCGCCAACTTCTTGCAGTACTGCCGCGAAGACTTCTATACCGGCACGATTTTTCACCGGGTGATCGACAACTTTATGGTCCAGGGCGGCGGCATGACCCCGGATATGGAGCAGAAACCCACCCGCGACACTATCGAAAACGAGGCGGACAACGGTCTCAAAAACGATACCGGCACCTTGGCCATGGCGCGCACCATGGAGCCGCACTCTGCCAGCTCCCAGTTTTTCATCAACGTCAACGACAACGACTTCCTCAACTTCCGCAGCAAGGACTCTCAGGGCTGGGGCTACTGCGTATTCGGCAAGGTGGTAGAGGGTATGGACGTGGTCAACAAGATCAAGGGCGTGCCGACCGGCAGTAAGGGCTTCCACCAGGATGTGCCGGTGGAGACCATCGAAATCACCGGTGTGACCGTCGCCGAGGACTAACCTATCTCCTGTAGGAGCGGCCCATGGCCGCGATCTTTCCCGCTACGTAGCGATGCCGATCGCGGCCATGGGCCGCTCCTACAGGGAAGAGGAATGCGAGGGAAGCAAGCATTGTGACCAGCTACCTGATCTCCGACCTGCACCTGGACGAGAGCCGCCCACAGGTAACCCGGGCCTTCTTCGACTTCCTGCGCGGCCCCGCCGCCGGTGCCGGGGCCCTGTATATCCTCGGCGACTTTTTCGAGGTGTGGATCGGCGATGACGACGACGCCCCGCTGGCCGCGGAGGTGGCCACCGAACTGAGCGCCTATAGCGGCACCGGCGCCGAGCTGTACCTGATGCACGGCAACCGGGATTTCCTGATCGGCGAGGACTTCGCCCACCGCGCCGGCGCCATCCTGCTGCCGGACCCCACCGCAGTCACCCTGGCCGGGCGGAGCGTCCTGCTGATGCACGGCGACAGCCTCTGCACCCGCGACAGCGAATATATGGCCTTCCGCCAGCAGGCCCGCGATCCCAACTGGCAGCGGGAAATGCTGGCCAAGCCCCTCGAGGAGCGGCGCGCTATCGCCGCGCAGTTGCGCGCGGTATCCAAGTCCATGAACAGTCGCAAGGCGGAAGACATCATGGACGTCACCCCGGAGGAAGTGGAGAGGGTGATGCGCGAACAGGGCGTGCGCACCCTGATCCACGGCCACACCCACAGGCCCGCACGCCACGCGATCACCGTGGACGGCGAAGCCGCCGAGCGCATCGTGCTCGGCGACTGGGGAGACCTGGGCTGGTGCGTGAAGGCAGACGGGGATTCGCTTGAATTGATCCACTGGCCCATAGCATGATTGCCGATTAGGACACCGCAGCCGCTCGCGACGCGGGCGAGCGCCAGGGATAGAGTGAATCACCGCCGAGCCCAGCCAGGCATCGGGCCGGAGCCCCGCCCTGGAGAAATAACGGATCAGAGAACCGCTGACGTGAAGAACCTGAAAAAACGCGTACTGATCCTCGGCGGCTACGGCACCTTCGGCTCTCGCATCGCCCGGTTGCTCAGCAGCGACAGCGAACTGCAACTGATCATCGCCGGGCACGACAAGTTCAAAGCAGAACTCTGCGCCTCCCAGCTCCCCAATTTTGCCGAGGGCCTGCGCCTGGAGCGCGACGCAGTCAACCTCGCCGCACAGCTCAAGGCCCTGCACCTGGACCTGTTGATTCACTGTGCCGGCCCCTTCCAGCATCAGGACTACCGCGTGGCCCGGGCCTGTATCGAAGCCCGCACCCCCTATATCGATATCGCCGACGGGCGCCGCTTCGTATGCGATTTCCAGCGTCTGTCCCCCGCCGCCGAGGCCGCGGGTGTGCCGCTGGTCTCCGGCGCCAGCAGCCTGCCGGCGCTCAGTTCGTCGGTACTGAAGGAACTGCAGGACAAGTTCGCCGAACTGGACTCAGTGGATATCAGCATCGCCCCCGCGCACCGTATCGAGCGCGGGCTGGCCACGGTGCGCGCCGGTTTCGAGTCCCTGGGCGACAACTTTCCCCAACTGCAGGACGGCCAGTGGCGCGAGACCTACGCCGGCAATCACCTGCGCCGGCACAGGCTGGCCCACCCTGTGGGCGAACGCTGGCTGTGCGACTTCGACGTGCCGGACCTGGAACTCTGGCCCCGCGCCCTGCCCGGCCTGAAAAATGCCCGCTTCGCCACCGGCCTGGAGCCGCGCGCCCTGCAACTGGGCCTGGTCCTGTGCGCGCAGCTGGCCCGGCAGCCGCTGCCGTTCAACAGACTGCAACTGTCGAGGCTCGGCTACCGGCTCGCCGCGCACTGGCCCGGCGGCAGCGGCCACGGCGGTATGCTGATCCACCTGGGCGGTAAAGACCGGAATGGCCAGCCGTTGGGTTACCGCTGGCAGGCCCTCGGCCTGAACGGTGACGGGCCCTGGATTCCCGCGGCGCCGGCGGCGGCCATGGCCAGGAAAATACTGCGCGGCGAGTGGAGCCGGGCGGGGGCGCAGGCCTGCTGGCAACTGCTCAGCCTGGACGAAATCCTGCGCGAACTGACCCGCTTCTCGGTAGTGACCGCCGTGGAGAGGCTGGAACCGGATCGTTGAGCCTTGAACCTAACCTGTAGGAGCGGGCCATGCCCGCGATCAGCGGTGGTTGAATTCCACATTGATCGCGGGCATGGCCCGCTCCTACAAGGGGCGCTTATGCCATTCGAATCACCGGATGCACCGGCTCAGGCACCCGCCGGCAGCCAGTTGCCGCCGCTATCTTTTTCCCGCTGCCGCAGAGCTCCGTCCCCCACCCGCAGAGCCTCGCTGCGATCGCGGAATTGGCCATCCCCAGGCAGCCCCCCGTTCAGGTTGGCGAGTACGGAGCGCACCTCCTCATTCATGCCCGCGAGATACAGCTGCCGGCCGCTGCTCCGGGCATCCGCGGCGATAGTCTCCACCGCCAGTGCAGCGGACAGGTCCAGGAACGGCACCGAGGAGAAATCCAGGATCAGAATCCGGGAGCCCGGCTCGCTGTGCTCGCGCACGTGATGACCGAGATCGGCGGCGGCACCGAAGCTCAGGGGGCCGCTGAACTCGAACAGCGCAATGGCCTCGCGATTGCGCTCGAGAATCGCCTTGTCCTCCGGGGAGTCCAGGTGTTCCGGCAGGTGACGCAGGCCGGCAATTTGCAACTGGGCCACCTGCTTCACGAACGCCAGGGCAGCCAGCACCACACCGGCGGCCACCGCGGTGATCAGGTCCACGAAAATGGTCAGTACCAGTACCAGCGCCATCAGGATCAAGTCCCATCGCGGGCCCTGGTGGGCGCGCTTCAGGTAGCGCCAATCGATGATATCCAGGCCGACCTTCACCAGGATGCCCGCCAGCACCGCCATCGGGATATTCGCGGCGAGCGGACCCAGTCCCAGAGCCACCGCCAACAGCACCAGGGCGTGAATCATCCCCGACAGGCGGCTGCACCCACCGGAGCGGATGTTGACCACGGTACGCATGGTGGCACCGGCCCCGGCGATACCGCCGACCAGGCCGGCCGCGGTATTGCCGAGCCCCTGCCCGATCAGTTCCCGGTTGCTGTGGTGCCGCTCGCGGGTCATATTGTCGGCAACGAGCGATGTGAGCAGGCTGTCGAGAGAACCGAGCACCGCGAGAATGACCGCCGCTTCCACCACCAGGAACATCTTGTCGCCATTGAATACCGGCAGGTGCAGCTCCGGCAGGCCCGTGGGAATATTGCCGAGCACGGGCACATCAAACGCGAAGTAAGCCACCAGGGTACCGGCGATCAGAGCCGCCAGCGGCGCCGGCAGGTAGCGGCCGAAACGGGCGGGCCAGCTGTACACCATCGCCAGGGTGCCCAGGCCGAGGAGCAGGTTCACCAGATGGACGTCCGACAGCGCCGTGGGCAGGAAGCCGAGGGCCCCGAGGGTCCCGCTGGGCGAGTCATGGCCCAGCAGCGGGTTGAGCTGCAGGATAATGATGATGACGCCAATACCGGTCATAAAGCCCGAGATCACCGGGTAAGGCACCAGCCGAATGTAGTGACCGAGGCCAAACAGGCCGAATGCCACCTGGATAAGGCCCGCGAGAATCACAGCGGTAAAAATCAGCGCAGCATCGCCGGAGAGGCTGGCAAAGAGACCGGCGAGAACCACCACCATGGGCCCGGTGGGGCCGGAGATCTGCGGACCGGTACCGCCGAACAGAGCGGCAAAAAAACCGACCGCGATGGCACCGTAGATACCTGCCATGGGGCCGAGCCCCGAGGCCACCCCCAGCGCCAGGGCCAGGGGCAGCGCCACCACACCGGCGGTGACGCCGCCGGTGATGTCGCCTCGCAACGTAGATAGATCGAACTTCATCTCAGCCTTACTCCTCGACTGCTTCCATTGAACGGGCCCCGAATGCGGCCCGGTATTCCTCGTCCATGGGTTTGAAGCCACCGGACTGCTCGTGGTAATAGAGCACTTCGCCGCTGGCGATGTTGTACAGCCAGCCGTGCAGCTCAATGCGGCCGTTGGCCAGGCCGGTGGCAACCGCAGGGTGTGTGCGCAAGTGTTGCAATTGCTGTACCACGTTCTCGCAGGTCACCTCCTCAAGGTGATCTTTGCTCAGGCCGCCCCGCCGCCCGCGCACCACCTCGGTGGCGGAACGGCAGTGGCCCAGCCACTCCTTCACGTGGGGCAGGCCCTCCAGCTTTTCCGGCTCGATGGCGCCCTTCATCGCACCGCAATCGGTGTGGCCGCAGACCACGATATGGGAGACGCCGAGGGCGGCCACCGCAAACTCGATGGACGCCGTCATGCCGCCGGTCTGGCTGCTGTGGGGCGGCACCACGTTGCCCGCGTTGCGACAGATGAACAGCTCCCCCGGCTCCGTCTGAGTCACCAGGTTGGGATCGATACGGGAATCCGCACAGGTGATAAACAGCACCTCCGGATTCTGGCCGTTTGCCAGTTTGGCAAACCGCTCTTTCTTCGCCGGATAGACCTCTTTCTGAAACTTGGCCACCCCGGATATCACGTGCTCCATGGAAACTCCTTTTGCGAAACTACCGAACAATTGTGGCAATCATTATTTGTTGATAGTTCAATAGGATAAAATACCATTTAATGATAATTTTTTATTATCAGATAACCGCCGGAGGATCCCGTGGCTTCCAATCGACAGGCGCCGACGATCAAGCAGTTGGAGTACTTCGCGGCCATTGCCGGGCGGTCCAGCTACCGCCGCGCGGCGGAGGAACTGGGGGTCAGCCAGCCTGCCCTGACCACCCAGATTGCAGCGCTGGAAAGCGCGCTCGGGCTCTCCCTGTTCGAGCGATCCCGCGCCGGCACCCTGCTCACGCCGGAGGGCCGAGAACTGCTGGATCAGGCGCGCCAGATTCTGCTGGCCATGCGGGAGTTCAAGGAAAATGCCCAGATGCTCGCCCAGGGGTACCAGACCACCTACAAACTGGGCGTGACCCCCACCGTCGGCCCCTACCTGCTACCCAACGTCCTGCCGGAGTTACACGCCCGCTATCACGCGCTGAAACTGTACGTGCGGGAGGCCGCGCCACGGCACCTGCAGCGGGGGCTGGTGGAAGGCGCTTACGACCTTGCCATCATCCCGCTGCCGGTGACCGCGGAGGAACTGGCGGTAGAGCCGCTGTTTACCGAACCCCTCAAGTTTGTCGTTCCGGCGGACCACCGCCTGGCGGGAAAAGCTCAAGTGGCACCATCGCAACTGCGCGGCGAGAAAGTACTCACTCTGGAGGAGCAGCACCACTTCCACCACCAGGTACAGGAAATCTGCGAGGACCTGGGAGCGCAGCTGCAGCGGGACTACGAGGGCACCAGCCTGGACACCCTGCGGCAAATGGTGGTGATGGGGCTCGGCGTGGCCTTCCTGCCCGGGCTCTACGTGCACTCCGAAATGCACAACCCCGAAGCGCTCCATGTGAGCGAACTCAAGGCCAAGCCCATTCTCCGCCAACACGGGCTGGTGTGGCGCGCCAGCGCGCCGGGAAGGCGGTTCTACCGGGAACTGGCGGCCCATACGCGGGAGATCATACGCCGCCGGCTGGGTGACGTGGTCACGGTCGATAGTCCGTGAGCGGACGAAGGTTCGGGCACAGACATTGATGCTGCACCGGGCAACTGTGGTAATTTGAGCGCGAAATTCACCGCGGTGCCCCATGTCCATCTACCTGTTGCTGAAAACCCTGCATGTCATCAGCGCCATTGTCGTGCTCGGCACCGGCGTCGGTATCGCCTGGTATACGCTGCGCGGCTGGCTTTCCGGAGACCGGCAGGTATTCCGCTGGATCAGCCGCGAAACAGTCACCGCAGACTGGGTATTTACCGCCAGCGCTATCATTATACTGCTCGGAAGCGCTATCGGAATGCTGTCCATCAACCCCGCCTGGTTGCAGCAATCCTGGCTAAAACTCGCCATGACCCTGACTGTGCTGGTTTTCCTTCTGTGGCTCCCGGTGGTGATTTTGCAATATCGCCTGAGACTGCACGCCCACAAGTCCAGTGACGTCGAGGTCCACCGGCTGATGAAACTCTGGTGCGCGCTCGGCGCCGTGGTGTTTCCGCTGATGATTGCCATTGTTTTTCTGATGGTGGCAAAACCGCATTTTTGATGTCAGTTAAGCCATTATCGATTGTCATACCCGCGGAGGCCGGTATCCAGTTCAGTGTTCCCTGGGTTCCGGCATGCGCCGGAACGACGAAATTGTCTTTATAGATACCCCTGTTTCAAATCAACTCCCCATACCTGCGCAGGAATGACGAAACTCCGTTCGCCCCTGCGATTTGTCAGATGACTTTGCAGACGTCGTCGAAATCGAACCTCGGGCTGCGCGGGTGCAGCAATACGGGATCGCCGTAGCCCAGGTTGCACAGGAAATTCGATTTGATATGGCTGTCCGGGGAGTGCTCCTGCTGGAATGCCCTGTCCTCGCAGGGTTCACTGAAGAATTCCTTGTCCACCGCGGCGTTGTCGAAACCGGACATTGGCCCGCAATCCAACCCCACCGCGCGTGCGGCGAGAATGAAGTAACCGCCCTGCAGGGAACCGTTGCGGAAGGCCGTGGCGGCCGCCAGTTCGGAGTTGTCCACGAACCAGTCCCGCGCCGGCGCGTGGGGGAACAGTTTCGGCAGGTAGTCGTAAAACTTCATATCGTGAGCGATGATCGCGGTTACCGGCGCGGCCATGGTCTTATCCACGTTGCCCTCATTCAGCGCCGGCTTGAGGCGCTCCTTGGCCTCCTTGCTGCGCAGGAACAGGACCCGCACTGGGCAGCAGTTGGCACTGGTGGGCCCCATTTTCATCAGGTCGTACAGCTGCCGGAGAGTCTCATCGCTCACCGGCTTGTCGAGCCAGTGGCTGTGGGTGCGCGCCTCGGTAAAGAGCTGCTTCAGGGACTCGCTGGAAATGCTCTCACCCATGGTCTGCTCCTTGTGTGGGATTGCCGGGATCGAATAGATACTATAGCGTGGTATCAGCGACTTCCGACAACGGGCAAAGACGTGGACCAAGAGCACAAAATCGACGTCAAACAAGCATTGCGCGTGTTTGACAAGATCACCAGAAAAGGCGTGAAAGAGGAAGACGGCTGGCACTACCGCGGCCTGACCGCAAGCACCGATTTCGACGGCTATACGGTTTTTATCAGTTCATCAAAGGTGCAGCTGACCATTTTCTTTCACAACAAGTACACGGTCGACTATGCGAACGCGATGGAGCTGGAGGAATTTGTCGACCTACTGGCGAAAATCGACCGCAGCTAGAAGGCCGCATTTTGTAGGAGCTTGCTTGCAAGCGAACCGCTAAGAGCACTGATCTTTTCGCCTGCAAGCAGGCTCCTACAGAATGCAGCTAGACTCCGGCGGGCACTCCGCTATGGAAACGGAATTCGCCGTCATTCCCTTCAACCAGTTTTCTCTCTACTTCCAGCAGCTGCCGCACCCGGGGCTCGATATCCTCTTCACTGGCCTTCTGCGCCAGGGCCAGGTAATCGCGAAAATGCCGCGCCTCGGATTTCAGCAGCGACAGGTAAAACTTCTGCAGCTCCTCATCCAGGTGCGGCGCGATTCGCGCAAAGCGTTCGCAGGAGCGGGCCTCGATAATCGCGCCGCAGATCAGCGTATCCACCAGCCGTCCCGGCTCGGCGCTGCGCACCTGTTCGCGCAGGCCGGCGGCGTAGCGGGAGGCGCTGATATGGGGATAGGCGATACCGCGCTTCTTCATAATTGCCAGCACCTGCTCGAAGTGGCGCAGTTCCTCGCGGGCCAGGCGCGACATCTTGTTGAGCAGGTCGAAGTTGTCCAGGTAGCGGAACATCAGGTTCAACGCCGTTCCCGCCGCCTTTTTCTCGCAGTTGGCGTGGTCCACCAGCATCAATTCCGGCGACTCCAGCGCGGCCCGCACCCAGGCATCCGGTGTGGGGCACAGCAGAAAATCGTGAATGGCGGAAAGGTCGGGGACCGGAGCGTTCATGGGCGGTACTGTGTCCTGTATGGAACTAAATAGTGATACCAGCGGGCCGCTAAGCGGCCAGATGCAAGGCGCACTTGCGCCGGCGTAGTCATTCTACGTCAAGCAAGTGCAACGCCGCAGATGGCTGCTTAGCGGCCCGCCCGAAGGGAGCCCCCCCCTCTTCACCAATCGAGAGGGCCCACAGCCGCGTTGCAGCTCTTGAAAATGGAATGACCATTCCCTGCGAGCTGCGCCTAACCGTGAACAATCTGGGGGGCTCTGGTATCACTACCATACAGGACACTAGCAGTTGGCTGATTCGAGCGCGGGATTATAGCGACGACGCCCGCGGATTTGCAGCGCCGCTGTCTGACTTCACCAGGCCACAGGCTTCGGCCACCTCATCGCGATAGGCCTGCCAGCCGTGCAATACCTGCCCCATCCACTGCAGCACCCGCGGGCGGGCGCCCTCCTCCACAAAATCCAGCATCAGCTGCCAGGCGACCTTGCGATGGCCCCGCTCCACCTGGCGGTGCACCCGGGCCAGGGCCAGGTTCTCGATCGGCAGCCCGTAGTGTTTCACCAGCGGGTGCTGGGACAGCGGCAGTTGCGGGCGCCGGGGCGCACCGGGCTCCAGTTCACCGCGCTCGTACTGGGTACCCTCGAGAAAAATCGTGGTCACCGCCGCCGCCACCTCCCAGCCGTGATGGCTGACGGCCACATCCAACAGCGCGCGAAACTCCGCTGCCTTCGGCAGCAGCCTCACCCGCCTGAAGCGATCCAGGTTCATTCCCAGGCCGCGGGGATACTGCAGGAACAGCTCCGAATTCGGCCTGCCGCCGCTCAGGCCGCCGGTCTCCTCCTCGTAGAGATCTTCCGCCAGTTCCTGTCGCACCTTGGCCACCGGACACTGCACATAGGCGCGGCCGATCATTATCGGAAGATCGCGCACATAGACCGCGTATTCCTGCTCCAGATGGATATGCAACCGCTCCTTAGGCACCAGCCCGCCGGTAAACGCCGGACAGGCCCAGTGCACCTTGCGCTCCATCACCCGCAGCAGTCCCTCTCGAAATTCGCTCCGGTTCATGGGGAGAATGGTAGGAAGATCCGGGCGCCGGCACTAATCGGTCTCTGCGCTTATTCACCCTACTAATCCTCCACCCTGGTGACTTCTGGTTGTACTCCGAAACCTGACCCTGATTAAACTCCAAATTGATAACGGCTTATTAAGTGGATTAATATTGCAGGAAATACATGGGAGATTTCCAGATGGGCGAACAGCAAAAGCTGGCTCGGCGCATTCCGCCATTGCTCGACAAACTGCATGCCAGCGCCGGCGAACTCCGCAACGCGCTGGAACAGTTGCAGGATTCACCCAGGTCCTGGCAGCACTATCTGCTGCAACCGGTTTTCGCCCGCAATGCCGCCGAACTGCTGGGCGGCAGTTTCGAAAAACCCTTCGCCCTCGCCGGCGCCCTCTACGCCCAACTGGACTACTGTGATTCCGCGGGCACTCCCGGCGACGCCCGCGCCACCCTGCAGATTCCCGGCCTGCTCTGCGTGCCCGCGCCAGTTATCGAGCTTGCGCAACAGCTGAATATGGACAAAGACGCCTTCTTCAAAGCCGTGGCTGAATTCAAGGCCGCACTGGCGGAACGCCCCGCCCCGGAACGGGACCGCCAGTTGCGCGATCTGCTCTCCAGCGCCGGCCACCCCCGCGCCCACCTGCGCCAGTGCTACCGCCAGGTGTTGCTCTGCCCCGAGCGGCCCCGGGCCATCGCACTGAGCTGGATCAAGGCGCGCAAGTCGATCCGCAAGGTATCGGTGGAATGGTGCGAGAGAAAACTGGTGCAGCTGGACCCCCAGGGGGCGGACCCGGGCATCCAGTACCAGCGGCAGTTGCTGGCGGGGCTGCACCGGAACCAGCACGGCGACCTGCGCCAGGTGCAGGTGCAGAGCCGCCCCAACCTGCAGGTGGCGGAAATTTTTCGCGACAAAAGTGGCGAGACCTATCGCCAGGTGGGCTACGCGGCCATGCCGGTTCTTGTGCTGGGGGATGAAAGCGGCCAGTTGCCGGAATTTACCCGCGTGGATCACCAACCGGCGGTGAGCCTGCGCCGGCAACGGCGGGATTTGGCGATGTCCCGCGACCCGTTTCTGGCGGCGTTGCGGGTGTATTTGCGGGAAGCAGGATAGTGCGGGCACCGCCCTTGTTGTAGGAGCGGCCGTTGGTCGCGATCGGTATCAGGCAAGGACGGAAGGCGAGATGCAAAACGGCCACCGATAGCAGCGCCGTCCGTCTTCAACTACGAAATGACGCCCATCGCGGCCAACGGCCGCTCCTACATAGATAAGGATATTTGTTGTTGGGCAAGCAACGGGAAATTCCGGGAATCAGGCTTTCTGCAACCCGGGGGCCACATAGCGCTGGTAGTAAGCCACCGATAGCGCATAAAAATCTTCATCGATACGCCGGCGCAGTTCCGTCAGCGGCACATCGCGGGCCTGTGCTGTGGGGCGCAGGCCGTAGTCCGCCGGGTTGTCGATCTGGCTGGCGCCGGCGCGCAGCAGTTCGAACACCCAGCAGTAGGGATTCTGGTCCGTGTTGAAGGCGATCTGCTGGTGGCGCAACTGCACCAGCAGCACCCGCTCATCCACAATCTCCAGCTGGCTGCGCACCGCGTTGGCCAGGTAACCCTCGCGGCGTTCGGCGATAATCCGCCGCTGCTCCTCGGAATAGGCATTCCAGTGAATCACCTCGTGGGCAAAGCGCTTGCAGCCACGGCACACATCGTCGCCGATGCCGGTGGAACAAACGCCGATACAGGGAGTGCGGACTTTTTTGTACATCGAATAATCAAGCCGGTCTGCGCTGGTATCAACCAGTCTGAAATCGGGTGGGGATGATTTTGCCCGGTAGACTATTTTGTTTGGATTCCGAAAGAAAGTCACCGCCCACAAATTGACCATTATTCACCAAACAAATAATCGGAATTCGCGTAAGTTATTGATTTTTCAATAAACTTAACAGCAATTCGGCTTTACTGTAGAATTCGCCACCCCCGCCTCCAGCGGCCGCGAACACAACGCGAACACAAAGAGCCCCGCCAATTCAGCAGTTGCCCGGGGCATCCGCCAGCTGTTGGTGCCACCCCATATACCAAGAGGACTTATCCGTGCTTGAAGCCTATCGCAAACACGTCGCCGAACGCGCCGAACAGGGTATTCCACCCAAGCCTCTAGATGCCGAACAAGTGGCCGGGCTGGTAGAGCTGTTGAAGAATCCCCCCGCCGGCGAGGAACAGGAGCTGGTCGAACTGCTCACCCACCGCGTGCCGCCGGGCGTGGACGAAGCCGCTTACGTCAAAGCCGGTTTCCTGTCCGCCATCGTCAAGGGCGAGGCCGAGTCCCCGCTGATCGACCGCGAACACGCCACCAAACTGCTGGGCCAGATGCTGGGCGGCTACAACATCGTCACCCTGGTGGAATTGCTCGACGACAAAGACCTGGGCGAACTGGCCGCAGAACAGCTGAAAGGCACCCTGTTGATGTTCGACGCCTTCCACGACGTGGAAGAGAAAGCCAAGGCGGGCAATGCCAACGCCAAGGCAGTGATCGAATCCTGGGCCGAGGGCGAGTGGTTCACCAAGCGCAACAAGGTACCCGAGAGCATCAAAGTGGCCGTATTCAAGGTCACCGGCGAAACCAACACCGACGACCTCTCCCCCGCCCCCGATGCCTGGTCCCGCCCCGACATCCCGCTGCACGCGCTGGCCATGTACAAAATGCAGCGCGACGGCCTGGAACCGGAAGAGCCCGGCGTAAAAGGTCCGCTCAAGCAAATCGAAGAAGTGAAGGCCAAAGGCCTGCAGGTTGCCTTTGTCGGCGACGTGGTCGGCACCGGCTCCTCGCGCAAATCCGCCACCAACTCCGTGCTCTGGTACTTCGGCGAGGAAATGCCCGGCGTGCCCAACAAGAAATCCGGCGGCATCTGTATCGGCAGCAAAGTGGCCCCCATCTTCTACAACACCATGGAAGATGCCGGCGCACTGGTGTTCGAAGCGCCAGTCGATGACCTGAATATGGGCGACGTGATTGAGATCCGCCCCTACGAAGGCAAGATCCTCTCCGAAGACGGCAAGGTGCTGTCCGAGTTCGAACTGAAATCCCAGGTACTGCTGGACGAAGTGCAGGCCGGTGGCCGCATCAACCTGATTATCGGCCGCGGCCTCACCACCAAGGCCCGCGAATCCCTCGGCCTGGAGCCTTCCGACCTGTTCCGCAAGCCGGAGCAACCGGCGGAAAGCGACAAGGGCTACACCCTCGCGCAAAAAATGGTCGGCCGCGCCTGCGGTGTTGAAGGCATCCGCCCCGGCACCTACTGCGAACCGAAGATGACCACCGTGGGTTCCCAGGACACCACCGGCCCCATGACCCGCGACGAACTGAAAGACCTGGCCTGCCTGGGTTTCTCCACCGACCTGGTGATGCAGTCCTTCTGCCACACCGCCGCCTATCCCAAGCCGGTGGATATCGACACCCAGCACAAACTGCCCGACTTCATCATGAACCGCGGCGGCGTCTCCCTGCGCCCGGGCGACGGCATCATCCACAGCTGGCTGAACCGCATGCTGCTGCCCGACACCGTGGGCACCGGCGGCGACTCCCACACCCGCTTCCCCATCGGCATCTCCTTCCCCGCCGGCTCCGGCCTCGTCGCCTTCGCCGCTGCCACTGGCGTGATGCCACTAGATATGCCGGAATCCGTACTGGTGCGCTTCAAGGGCGAAATGCAACCGGGCATCACCCTGCGCGACTTGGTGCACGCGATTCCCTACTACGCCATCCAGAAAGGCCTGCTCACCGTTGAGAAGAAAGGCAAGAAGAACATCTTCTCCGGCCGCATTCTCGAAATCGAAGGCCTGGAAAACCTCACTGTGGAGCAGGCGTTCGAACTCTCCGACGCCTCCGCCGAGCGCTCCTGTGCCGGCTGTACCATCAAGCTTTCCAAGGACACCATCGGCGAATACCTGCGCTCCAATATCACCCTGCTGCGCTGGATGATTGCCGAGGGCTACGGCTCCAAGCGCACCCTGGAACGCCGCGCCCGCGCCATGGAAGCCTGGCTGGAAAACCCGGAACTGCTGGAAGCGGACAAGGACGCCGAATACCTGGACGTGATCGAAATCGACCTGACGGAAATCAAGGAACCTATCGTCTGCGCCCCCAACGACCCGGACGACGCCCGCCTGCTCTCCGAAGTGGCCGGCGACAAGGTGGACGAAGTCTTCCTCGGCTCCTGCATGACCAACATCGGCCACTTCCGCGCCGCCGGCAAGCTGCTCGAACAGCACAAGGGCAGCATCTCCACTCGCATGTGGATTGCTCCCCCCACCAAGATGGACGAGCACCAGTTGATGGAAGAAGGCTTCTACAACATCTACGGCGCCGCCGGCGCCCGCACCGAAATGCCCGGCTGCTCCCTGTGCATGGGCAACCAAGCGCGGGTAGCCGCAGGGTCCACCGTACTCTCCACCTCCACCCGCAACTTCCCCAACCGCCTGGGCGACGGTGCCAACGTGTACCTCACCTCCGCGGAACTCGCCTCGGTAGGCGCCATCCTCGGCAAACTGCCCACCCCGGCCGAGTACCAGGCCTATGCGAAAAACATCAACTCCATGGCCGGGGAAATCTACCGCTACCTGAACTTCGACCAGATCGAGGATTTCCAGAAATCCGCCGAGGAAGGCAAGCGGATTGCGGCAACGGAGATTCAGGATGTTGCGGTTTAAGCGATAGCCCTGTCTCCGATTGAAAAGCCCTGCCCTTATCGGCGGGGCTTTTTTTTGTCAGCTACAAAGCAGACGGGATCAAAAAACGACCAATCAGGCCGACTTCACGAGCCATTGACTCTTGAATACTGTGGGATTGCTTGTAACGCGTTGACTTTTAAAGGGTTCACAATATGATCGGGAGCCATTCCGGTTTCTGAATTAACGGGCCATAGACTTGCTTATCCTGTGTAACACTAGACGGTGATACTCGTATCTTATTGATTTAATTGGATTTATCTCCCAAAAACGGGAGCAAAAGCCGGTGGACAGGAGCCAGAGTGATATAGAGCCCCGGGCTTTTGAATAAAACTGTTATGAGTAGAAACATGATCAGAGCTATAACAATAATTTTCATACTGGTTAGTGCGAAGGCATTTTCATGGGAACCTCATTTCCATGAGCTAGTTGAGTCTAAATTGACCGCGGATCTCGGGCACGATTTAGGGCGGGCTTCTGTAGAAATGGTTCTGAATGCGCCAAATGGGAAAATAGAAAGCGTAGTTATTCGTTCAAACTACGGTGAAACTACCCTTGATGCGTCACAATTCATCGGAATTGACATCGTCAGGTTAAGTCAGCTGAGTATTGTTTCGTTTGGTCTCGGCATGGAAGGTTTTGACCCATCATTCTCAGCATGCGTGCCATACGGAAAAGGAAAATTTGTTGAGGAAAATGGCGCGAAAAAGTTATTAATGCCTGTACTGGGTATCCGTACTACGGCAAAAGGCAGCAATGTATTCAAGCTTCCGATACCAGAAGATGGTATCCGGCGAGAAGACCACGATGGTTGCTTCTACCTTTCGGAGCAGTAACTCATAACGATGCGCCGCAGACCGACAGCTTACTTTGCGCACCTTTTGCGCGGTCGCTGCGCTCCCATTTTCGCGCAAAATGCGCACAAAGTAAGCTGCGGCTGAGCGCGGCGTTCAGGCTGTAGAAAAACTCGAGCACTTCTTGAAGTAGCAAATTTTTCGTGCGGAGAGTGCTCTGAAATGCTTTTCGCCATACAAAACAGGTCCAGAATTCACGTAGGAGCGCGATTTTCTGGGCAAAATATAACCAGAACGAAAGGCCGGAGTTTTTCTACAGCCTCGTTAGGTGCCCATTGAGAGCATGAAGAAAATATCCGGATCAACATTCTATTTTAAGAAATTATTTCCTTCTCTATGGTTTGGATTTTTGGCCATATTTCTTTTTACTTCATTGGTGTCTGGAGCGGCAAAGGAGTCATTATTGTCTCTTTCTGTGCCCATCATTATGGCCATTTTCGGGGTTGTCCTTTTTAAAGATCTGGTTTGGGATTTAGCGGACGAGGTTTTCGATGAGGGAGATTCTTTGCTGTTTCGAAAAGGGGGTAAAGAACAAAGAGTTTATCTCAACGAAGTTATCAACGTTAGCTATGTTAAGATGAGTTCTCCAGAGAAAATAGTTATACAAGTTAGATCCAATGGGGCTATAGGAAAAGAGTTAGCCTTTAATCCCCCAATAAGGCTCAATCCTTTTTCCAAAAACCCTATAGCCGAGGAGTTAATTGATAGAGTGGATCGTGCCAGAAACACCTAACGAGTCGATGCAAGGGATAGCTTACAATATGCACCTTTTTATGCGGTCGCTGCCCTCCCATTTTTCACAAAAAGGTGCATATTGTAAACTGCCCCTGATCTCGGCGTTCAGGCTGTAGAAAAACTCTTAAAACCCAGCGTTTTTTGGTAAAATTTGACCCTCAAAGGGAGGGGATATGCCAAATTTCAGAAAATACAGCTACAGCCAGGACGCCATGGTCGTCATTAACTTCGAAGACCAACTCCAGCCTGCCACTTTCGAGTTCACTCTCCACCGTTTGATCGACGGGCATATCGACCTCTCCCCCTTCTACGACAAATACAGCAATGATCAGGGCGGCAGAGCCGCTTACGATCCAGCGATTCTGCTCAAGATCATCCTGTTTGCCTACGCCAAAGGCATCACCTCCAGCCGCGAGATCCAGTGGCAATGTGAAAACAACATCATCTTCAAAGCCCTTTCCTGCGACACCGTCCCCCACTTCACCAGTATCGCGAGCTTTGTCAGCGGCTACCCCGACGCCATTGAGTCTGTCTTCGAGCAGGTACTGCTTGTCTGCGACCAGCAGGGCCTACTGGGCAATGAACTCTTTGCCATTGACGGCTGCAAGATGCCCTCAGACGCCTCCAAAGAGCATTCCGGCACTTTCAAAGAACTGGAACAGAAGCGAGACAAAATCCAGAAGAAGATCCGGCATTGCATCGAAGAGCACAAACGGCTCGACGGGCGAAAGCCCAAAGAGCGAGACCGAAAGAAGCAGCTCGCCCAGGCCACTGAAACCCTCCAAAAGCACTTCGACAAGATTGATCAGTTCCTAAAGACGGCAACCCCAAGGAAGGGGCAAGGAAAGAACCAGAAAGAAGTAAAGAGCAACATCACCGATAACGAATCCGCCAAAATGACCACCAGCAAAGGCACAATACAGGGCTACAACGGTATTGCCGCCGTCGATAAGGAACACCAGATCATTGTCGAAGCCCAGGCCTTTGGCTCCGGCCAGGAACAGCATACGTTGAAGTCGATTCTGGACGGTATCAGAAAGCGGTATCGTGATACCGGAATCCATGACGATATCCTCAAAAGTCAGGTAATCGTAACCGCAGATACCGGGTTCTCCAGTGAGGAGAATAATGATTATCTCCGTAAAGAGAACATCAACGCCTACATCCCTGACAATAAGTTCCGATCCAGAGACAAAGCTTTCTCTAAGCAGAAAAAGAAGTACGGTAAGCGGAATCAGTACAATGCCAAAGGCCAGAAGAAGATCATCCCGGCCAGCGAATTTCAAATCGATGCCAAGAACAAGATCTGTATCTGTCCGGCCGGAAAGTCTCTTTGGTTCGTTGGTGAATCTCGACCTGTCAAAGGTAAAAGAAAGCTGGTCTTTGAAGGTAACCTGACCGACTGTCGCAGCTGCCAACTGAAAGACCAGTGTATGCGCAATCCAAGTGCCGCCGACACAAGGGAGGGGCACGGTCGCCAGGTCTCGATTACAGTGACCAATGGCCACACCGCGACAGATTGGATGAAGCGACGCATCGACAGCCAGGAAGGAAAGGTGATCTACGGGCACCGAATGTCCGTGGTGGAGCCGGTATTTGGCAATACAGGCACCAACAAGGGCCTAAATCGATTCACGTTACGCGGCCTGGACAAGGTCCAGGGGCAATGGCGGATGTTCTGTTTGGTGCATAACATTGAAAAGCTGATGAATTATGGAGCGATTCACTGAGCCAGAAGGCTCTTGGCGAAGCCTCTCTATTGACTGCGCAGATTGGATGACTATGTGAAAGGACTGTGTTTTAATCGGGCTCAATGATCAATCAAAATATGGCTGGAAGAGCTGATTCTCCGAAATAGTTTTTCTACAGCCTCGTTAGTTGCTTAACGCCTCCTGGTACCTAACAGCACGACCTGCTGGACCGAAACTACTCTTCCACTGCGGCGTTCATCAAACGCACCATCAAGAAGGCCTGACGAACGATACCTGTACTTCCGGTTGAACCGATTCGTCAACGCATGACTACATTGAAAACACCCTTCCATTAACGCGCGCCACTTTCGCCGCCGATGCCGGCGTTGTCGAACTTGATATGCACCCCACCGCCGCCGGCTGTTTTTCGGTAAGCAATACCGAGCACTAAGCGCCAAACGCAGAAATGGATACCAGAATGATCGTTATGGCCTTGAGTGGACTGTGCACAAAAATCAAAAGATCAAAAGATCAAAAGATCAAAAGATCGGAGGGGGTTATCTGCCGGTTGGCGCTTATGTCATAAATTTCCATGTGAATGGCACAAGAAACCTAACCTGCAATTGGTGTGAGTCGAGATACTGCATAGCATGGCGGATTTTTCATGCGTTGCCTAGCACAAAACTTGCCTAATTTTAATGATTTATGCGCATTATCGGAATTTTTCCAAGTTCTAGAACTCATGCGTAGTTTGAAAATCTTGTCTGGGCTGATTATGGTATGGTCATATTATATTAGATATTATCTGTCTTCCTATCTTAGGAACCTCTGAATAAGTCCATTTCGTCACTCCGGCGAAGGCCGGAGTCCAGAGAAGTCACCGTCCTCTGGACTCCGGCCTTCGCCGGAATGACGATGTTCAGAGGTTCCCTTAGTGAAATCTAGTTTTTTTGTACGGTTGTACTAAATAAAAACATTCATCAACGGGTTTTGTCCGCTTAAGGCGTGTGTTGTCTAACCCCTGACAAAAGCGAGAAGCATATTATGATTAGAAATATAATCTGGCGGCTGGGAACGCTGATAGTTTTACTTTCATGTAATCAACTAAGTTGGGCCATTAATGATGGAATCTATACCATCACGTCCAAATACAGTGAAAAGTTGGTAGAGGTGGGTTCCGCCGATACCGCCAATGGGGCAAACGTTAGTCAATGGTCTGCAAATGGAGGCGCCACCCAGCAGTGGAAAATTTCTAATGTAGGGGGCGATGACTATTCCGTCGTTAACGTGAATAGTGGGAAGGCCATGGAGGTGTACGACTTCAGCACCGCAGATGGTGGCAATGTGACCCAGTGGGAATACTGGGGGGGTGAATCACAAACGTGGACTATCACTGATCAGGGTGATAGCTATTTTAGTTTTATCAATAAACACAGTGGCAAAAGTCTCGACCTGTTAGATTGGGATACCTCTGATGGCGCAAACATTGCGCAGTGGGAATGGTGGGGTGGCGACACCCAACTGTGGGCACTTGATCTTGTCGGGGGCAACAACCCCAACCCAACAAGTGTGACGTTTGAAGAGCAAGGTGGCTTTTGTGACGTGGATGGTAGTGTCGACACAAATCACTCCGGCTTCAACGGTAACGGTTTTGCTAACACTGACAACAACACCGGTACGGGGATCACCTGGAAAGTCGAGATTGGTCAGGCCGGCAGCTACATTTTGCAATGGCGCTATGCTAATGGTGGTGCGAATGGACGTTCTGCTGATGTGCTTATTGATGGTGAGCTTCAATACACCGGACTAACTCAGGCCACCACAGGTGGATGGACAGCCTGGAGTAACAGCGAAACGGTCGAATTGTGGCTGGACCAAGGCAGCCACACAATTCGTCTGCAGGCTACTACTGCTGAGGGACTGGGCAATATCGATAGCTTGACCGTAACTGGCAGCGCCGTCAGCGTCGGTGATTGTTCCGGCTCCGGCGGTGTGAAGAACCCCCCGGAAAAGAGCGCGGGTTGCGGCAACCCCCTATCGCTTACGAACGGTAGGAACACCATTATTAGCAGTGGTATAGAGCGCGAATACTTTGTCACCCTTCCCTCTAATTACGATCCTAATGAACCTTACCGCTTGTTTTACGTTTCGCACGGTTTAGGTGGGGTTGGCGAACATGTCTATGATACTGACTTCTTAAACTGGTTTGGCTTAAGGACCCAGGCGCTCAGGGATAATGTCCCGGCGATTTGGATCGCGCCGACAGCCATCGATCGGTGGGATCAACGCGATCATCCTTTATTTGATGACATCACTAATTTCGTAAAAAATAGCCTGTGTGTCGATACCACGCGGGTATTCGTCTCGGGCATGAGCTTCGGGGGGATGATCTCTTATTCACTGTCCACCAATCATCAGGGCGTAATTCGCGCAGGTTTCGGGATGTCTCCCGCGAACTTCAATATTTGGTTGCCTAACCCAAAACGCACTGAACCCATCGCCTGGATGCAGACAACCGGCATGGCCGACTCCATCACGCCTTGGGATGCTGGCGGCGGACGCGGTGCGAAGTACATCGCTTTGGAGAAAGCGCGCGATAACGGATGTAACGTGCCAAACGACATTGAAACCTGGGTTCCAGGAAGTCCCTCCCAGCATTTATGCGTTAATATGGAAGGCTGTGATGAGGGTTATCCCGTGAAAGTCTGCACCTTCGACGGAGGTCACATTCACGACCATCGGGAGCCCGGCGCGGCTGAATCCTGGATTCCCGCAGAGGCTTGGGATTTCTTTATGCAGTTCTGACCAAGCGAATAGGATCGACCTGTGAAGTTGATCGCTTTGACTATTGAAATAGCCCTGGCCATTTGGTCGAGGCTATTTCAAATGTGAAATATGAATAGCTGAGAATGAAATTTGTCCGCGATCCGGCGGAATCATAATATGGCCCTAAGTAGGCGGAGCGAAGAGCGGGCACCCAGCGGATGTCTAACTTGCTAAGTTGTGCGGGTTGCCATAGTTTACTCGGTGGTTTGGTGGCTGTTGTGAACTCCAACCGTTTGTTCTAGGATACAGGCCACTCTATACACATTTTATGCGATTCGCTACGCTCACATTTTCCCATAAAATAAGCATGAAGCGTGCCTACCTCTAAACTCAGCGCCATGCGCCTAGCGGTTTCGTTATTGGCAAACAAAGGATAATAAATAGCTTATGGCCTTTTCAGAATATTTCGCCTGGGCTGGGGCCGCTGTACTATTCGGAGTCATATTTTTTTACCAAATATTTGGCAGGGCAGATTCTAGGTACAAATATGGAAAAATATTTGGCCTTCCGAGTGTTACATTTGGAAACGGCTCAGCAGTAATTCCTCGAAGGGTACTTATTTATACATTTGGATTGGCAACAATATCTTTTATTGTTGCCATAGTTTTGTACGCTTATGGGTACTAGCAGAGTGCCGGTCACACGTAACAGATGGCTGTTGTCACCCTTCCAAGGTCGGGATGGCCTTTCCGCTGCTCCCCAGATCCAAGTCCACCCAAAAGCCGGACGTTATTTGTTACGAAAAGTGATCAAATTGCCACTTTTTGCGATAGTTACTTTTTTGGTTTTTGGGTGTTCCCACTCCAGTAGCAAGGTAACTATTAAGTATCGTGAGCCAAACTCGAACTGTAATCGGTTGGGTTTCATCTCCGGGTCAGGCCGAGATAAGTTTGAGTCGCTAAGAGAGGCCAAACTGAAAACGGCAAAGCTTGGTGGGAATGTTTTAGTTGAATTCTTAAAAGACGAATTGTACATAGGCATCCGGCATACTGTAAGAGGAATCTACTATGGAACCGCATTCTACTGTGTGTCGGATCGCGAATAATCATTCGCTTCAGGAACGGCCAATACTATGTATTTTTGTGCGGGGAAGCTACGCCCTATTTTCGCGCCAAAGGCACATAGTACTGTAGACTCAGCCCGTGGTACCCAATAACGAAATTTTTGGGAATCAATGCACCGCCACCAGTTCTAGCTACATTTAATCAGATAAGGGCGGATTTCCAGCCCGCCCCTCCCTACCACCGTACGCGCGAGACCACATAGGAACGTTTGTCGATGTGAGCCAACTCAATAACGGAGAGAAATTGAGCTCAGAGAGCGAAGGCTATCAGGTTATCATCGTAGGTGCCGGCCCGGTGGGGCTCAGTCTGGCCCTGATGTTGGCCCTGAAGAACTACAGGGTACTGGTACTGGAAAAAGAAGTGGGCACGGCGAAGCATTCCCGCGCGCCGGCCATCTGGCCCAGAACTCAGGAAATCCTGGCAGATCTGGGCGTGATGGATCGGTTCACAGAGAGAGGTATCCTGAAGCCCTCTCTGGAGATCTATGACGTGGATCGCGACACTTGCCTGTTCCGGGCGCCCCTGGAGTCCCTGTCGGATCAAACCCGCTTTCCCTGGTTGCTGATAATTCCCCAGGCCCGCACCGAGTCGTTATTGCTGGAGGCGTTGGAACAACAATCCTCCGCCACCATCCGTTTTTCGTCCGAGGTCACTGAACTCGATCAGCGGGACGGATGCGTTGAGGTGCATTTTACTGCCCCGGCGGGCGAGTCGGTGGCGTCAGGGGACATACTGGTCGGTTGTGACGGGGCCCACAGTTTTGTGCGCCACGCCATAGGGGCTCACCAGGAAGGCTTGACCTATGCCATGCAGGCGGCGCTGGCGGACGTTCGAATCAGTGACAGTACAGCTTTACATTCTCCCCGCCTGACCACAACGCCGGGAATCGCTGTCGGCATTCGAATCGAGGCGGATACCTGGCGACTGATCCTGCCATTTGCCAAAAGTGACTCGATCTCACTGGAGCGGCGAGTCGAAGAGGCGGTGGAGAATCTGTTTCATCGTTCGGATTGGGAGCCGGTCTGGCGTAGCGAATTTCGGCTCCACCGTCGCATCAGCTCTGTGTTCAGTCGCGGCCGTGTTGTGTTGGCCGGCGACGCGGCTCACCTGAATAGTCCGGTGGGTGGTCAGGGTATGAACGCCGGCATTCAGGACGCGTCGCGTCTGGCGCCCGCCATTGAACAAGCGTTGCGATCCAATCCGGAGGAAACATTGCAGGCGTACGGCGACAGCCGAAGGGCTCAGATTGCCCAGGGTGTGAACCGTGTGACGGATATCATGACCCGCGTTCTTCTGGCCAAGCAGGGCCGTTTTATACGCTTGGCGCTGTCCGGCGCCAACCTGGCGCTGCGTGTTCCCGGTTTGCGGAAGAAAATGCTGCGACGCATGGCCATGTTGGACTGATATGTCTCTTCGTGGCCTCACGCTAAAGTAGATCTTGTCGCTGGTTTAATACCTAAATACGGAATCAAAACAGCGTGATTATCGTCATTCCGGCGAAGGCCGGAATCCAGGGCACGGTGATTTTCTCTGGACTCCGGCCTTCGCCGGAGTGACGAATTGGATTTATTCAGAGGCGCCCTAAGGAGGTTTTCCCCGCGCCTGTCGATTTTTGTATGTCGCCCGACTATAAGCTCCTACTCCCTATCCAAGAAAAGGCAATTGCCATGAGCCTGACCCCAGACAGAACCGAAATCGAGGCAATATTCCAGCGTCTTGCCAAGGCCCTTGCCGAGCGGGATGCCGGTGCCATTGTCGCGCTCTATGCTCCGAATGCAGTGATTTACGATCTCGCACCCCCGCTGGGGCGTCGCGGTATAGATCGCCACAGAGTTTCGGAGTGGCTCGCGACCTGGGATGGGCCCATCCGTATTGATGTTCGCGACCTCGATCTTACCATCGATGGCGATCTGGCGTTCGCAACGGCGTTGAATAGAATGCGCGGCCTCCAGGGTGGTGCAGAACAGGACCTTTGGTTCCGCTCCACCACCTGTTTTTGCAAAGCAGATGGGCGATGGCGCATCGTTCACGAGCACACCTCTGTACCCTTCTATATGGACGGGAGCGATCAGGCCGCGCTTGATCTTGAGCCTTAGCGAGCAGGATCGGGGTACCACAAGTCATCTATATCAGCCTGCCGATCGCCGATGTGAACTGGACTGCCAAGTGCCCCTTGCGCTTCGAGTGGGAGCAAAGAGCGAGTGAACGTGTTGATGAAAAGGGCACCGTTGCATAGAAGACGCGAACAGTGGGGTCCAGAAGTCACGATTTCATGTACGATCGTACCACCTGGTTTGGCCAGACATATCCGGGATTTGTGCTGAAAGGAAGCGGACAGATACTTCAATAGTGCAGCTATAGGCAGCTCCCTCCGATAAGCCGGGGCTGGGTTCGCCGTTACCGTGGCGGAGCGGCCCCAAGTTCGCTAGAGTGTCCGACAGAAAAACAACAATCTGGAAAGGAGCCCGCCCCATGAACGATCAGGTTCATCCTCCCGTTAAACAAATCAATCCCTACCTGTTGCTGTTCGTCGGCATCGCCATGTGCTCAGTGCCGCTGGTGTTTATTGGCAGGTTTCCCGAGCAATTTGCCGCGGCGCAGCTGCCCCTGTCCCTGTTTATGGCGCTGGGGGCGGGCCTGGTGGGTGCGGCCATTCCTGGCGCCATTCAGCTGAAACTGCCGGGGGATGTGATCACCGTGACGTCGGACAGGCCGCGCCCACTGATGGACCAGTCGCCCAAGCTGAAAGGGCTGCGCTACGACTTCGGCAACCAGATTGCCGAGGCTTCTCCCGATACAAGATTAAAAGTGGAAAAGGTCAAGGTGGTGGGACTGGGCAAGGTATGGGCGCAGGTGCAGCCCTACAGTGAGAATCGTGGCTAGCAGCAGTGCGGTGCACTTCGGGCTCAAACGCCCGACAGTCGCTTGGGCCGGGATTCAATGGCACTAATCAAACAGTTCAACCTGCAAAGACAACAGAACACCCTCAATGCGATCCTCCTCCATGCGACCCGCGACGGAACAGGCCTCGAACGCCTGGATCACCTTTCTCGCACATCTGCTGTTTATCCTGGCGGCCTGGACGGTTTTTATCAAATACCTGTTTCCGATCGGCTTTGCGCTGGCCAACGGGGAACCCTGGACAAGCCATATCTACTGGGACCTGTGGCCGCTGGCACATGTCTGGATGGGCTGGGCACTGCTGGCGCGCCCGCGGTATACGCGCGCACTCGCGATCGGCATGTCGGTCGTCGAGATCATCATCATCAGCATGCTATTCGCCCGCTTCCTCTCTGACCCCGAATGGTCCATCTGGCGCACCAACTGGTTTGTCAACAAGGTGTTCGTGCTGGCATGCTTTGTCCTGGTTCTGATCACTGCCCTGAGCCGGCCCGAAACCCTGAAAGCGCGCCCGCTATGAAAAATCGCCTCACTCGCAGACAAACCCTCCAGCTAATCGGCACCGCTGCCGCACTTCCGCCCGGCCCGCTGCTCGCCGGCCCTGCAGAGCGGCATAAAAAGCCGATCCCCGGAACGGAACAGCGGCTCCCGGTGATCGGCATGGGCACCTGGCGCACTTTCAACGTCGGCAGCGACCCGCTGTTGCTTGACGCGCGCACCGAGGTGGTACGGGCATTTTTCCAGCACGGCGGCGGCCTGATCGATTCCTCTCCCATGTATGGTTCCGCGCCCGACGTGATGGGTTATGCCCTGAAGCATCTCGGAAAACCCGCCAGCCTGTTTTCAGCCGAGAAGGTCTGGAGCCCGGGGCCGGCGGTTCAGCGCGGGAGCAGGTGGCTGAGCTGGCTGGACGCTGAGGCGTACAACGCTTCGACCTGGTACAGGTACACAACCTGACTGATTGGCGCGAACACCTGGCGACGCTCCGGGATATGAAGGCCGAGGGGAAAATCGGCTACATCGGCATTACCACCTCGCACGGCCGCCGGCACCGCGAGTTCGAGGAGATCATGGCTTCCGAGGGTATCGACTTCGCCCAGCTCACCTACAACATTACGCACCGCGAGGTGGAAAGTTGCCGCTGGCGAAGGAAAGAGGTATCGCCGTGATCGCCAACCGGCCCTACGATGGCGGAAGGCTGACCCTGCTGGTGCTGGGCGCACCCTTGGCAATCCCGCTATTTACCCTACTGGCCGCGGGCGTGATCGGGCTGATCTGGAAAAGCAATACACCTATAGATAGCTTCCTCGGGTAAGCCAGGGCGGACTTTCCGTCACCGTAGCGGACCAGCCCCAGATTCGCTAGAGTGTCCGGCAGAAAAACAACTATAAGGAAAGGACGCCACCCCATGAACGACCAGGTTCACCTTTCCGCAGGGAGAATCTCGGCTAGCAGTAATCAATAAAACAAAATAATCTCTTGGAGAGACAACATGCATGGTTTGAATAGAAAATTTCTACGAAATCCCCAGAAATTTTTAGATCAATATATAATTCTTATGCCGAGTATCGATAAAGGTTCATGGCGGTTTTCTTCAGGCCTTCAAACCTTCGACCTTCGCAGGGATAATCGAAACATCTTTGGCCGCAAGTGTTGTCTTTTAACTACTATGGAACGAAGAGATAAAGATGTCGGAATGTTTACAAACCCTATTTATGGCAACTGGATTCCAATTAACTCCTCAGGAAGCTTTACAGCCTGTAATATAGTGGCGAATCGCGCTCCCTATTTTATTTTCACGGAGCAATTGGGCGGGTGCTCCATTGGAATTTTAAACACGAATTCACCAAATACGGTGTTTGCCCATGACCCCAACCCAAATAAAAACAAGCTGAGCGACTATCAATTAACACTATCTGCAAAGCAGTATGACCCGAAGGAGAATGATATAAATACGTCGGGGGTTTGTTGGTGGGACGGCGTTCAATGGAATATAGGATTCTGTGTTACTTATGATTCAAGTGGGTTTTATCAACAAATAGGACAAGATAATTACACACAATAAAATTGTCTCCAGACGATAGGATATAATGTCTCCAGGAAAACAGTCCTATTAATGCTAGAGAACCTCTGAACAGCCCATTTCGTCACTCCGACGATGGCCGGAGCCAAAGAAATCAACATCCCCTGGATTTCGGCCTTCGCCAGAATGACGATGTTCAGAGGTTTCCTGGCGAATAAAAGGCCTATATGCCTTAACTCGATATGATCCGAATACACACATTCGAAACTTCTTCCGCATTCCGAAAGAGGTTAAAAGTTAACCGCAAAGCTGAGCCAGAACTGTGGTCGGATCTTCAAGAAGGGCTCTGAACAGAATGGCGCAAAGTTAAGGCCCGAGGCGGTGGTTGAGGCACTGCGCTGGGGCTGGATCGATGGGATCAAGCAGCCATTGGATGACGAAGCTTATCTCCAGCGCTTCACCCCGCGCCGGAAGGGCGGCAACTGGTCAAAACTTAACCGCACAGGCGGAGCGGCTTATTGCGGAAGGAAGGATGCAGGAGCCGGGCATGGAGCGGGTGCGCGCAGCCCGGTCAGATGACCGCTGGGAGGCCGCCTATGCCCTGGGGAGCGAGATGATGGTTCCCGGTGACTTCTTGATGGCCTGGGAGAAGCACCCCGGTGCGAAGGTATTCTTCAAGACGCAGAGTGGGCAGAATGTCTATACCATTGCCTATCGCCCCCAGACGACAAGTAAGCCGGAAACACAGCAGAAGCGATTTGAGAAGTTCTTCACAATGCTTCAGAATGGCGAAAAAGTCGGAATTCAGGTAAAGAGTTCAGATAAATGGATTTCGGTGTTCGCCGGGATTCCAATGCCGAGGAATTTGTCCCATGTATAAGGCGCTTCCCCTTATTTCCGTTCTACTGCTGCCCACAGCCCTGTTTGCCGGCGAATCGGACGATATGGCGGCAATCAGGCAGGCTGCGTTGGACTACATCGAATCCCAGCACAATGTCTCTCCAGACAGAATGGAGACTGCCATTCACAAGCAGCTTGCCAAAAGAACCTACTGGAAACGGCAGGATCAGGATGAGTTTGTAATGGAGACCGATTACGACACTATGGTCAAGGTTGCGGAGACCTACAATAAGAACGGAGACAGCTTCCCCGAGAAGCCTCGCAAGGAGATTGAAATACTGGATATCGATGGCAGGGTTGCCTCGGTCAAGTTGACCGCAGACGACTGGATCGATTACATGCACCTCTTTAAAAACGACAACGGTGAGTGGAAGATAATCAATGTTTTATGGCAATATCACGATAAAGCAAAGCATATAAGCAGACAATAAGCCAAATTTTGCAATGGAAACAACCCAGGACTTCCGGATACCAAGAAAGAGATCAGCTATACAACCATGAGTATCCTTATGAATTATCCTGTCAGTAGCATCAATCCTGGAAAAACAATAATGAATCGGTTTCTTTTTAAATCTGCATTACTACCCCTCTTATTAGGTTCTTCGATGTGCTTTGCACAAAATCCACTCGATTTTGGCAGTAATATACGAACAGCCGATCCATCGGGTCATGTCTGGGCCGATGGTAGAATGTACCTATACACCTCTCATGATGAAGAGTGCCAGGAAGATTTCTACATGAAGGACTGGTATACCTTTTCATCTGACGATCTCGTCAACTGGACAAATCATGGCCCCAGCCTATCGGTGGATCAGCTCTCCTGGGCGGATAATTATGCCTGGGCACCGGATGCAGCCTATAAGAATGGTAAATACTACCTGGTGTTTCCTGCCGGGACAGGCATGAAGGACCGGAAGAACCCGAAAAACAGCACAAAGTGGATGGGGATTGGCGTTGCGGTAAGCGATTCGCCAACAGGGCCTTTCAAGGATGCGATTGGCGGACCGCTGTGGAAAGACCCCTATGCGAACGATCCCAGTCTTTTCATCGATGACGACGGCAAGGCTTATTTGTATTTTCACGGCACCAATAGCGATTATTATGTCGCGGAAATGGCGGATGACCTACTCAGCGTAAAGGGCGACTTTTATAAAATGGATATGGGCGGTTATGAGCCCAAGATGGAAGGCCCGTGGGTGTTTAAACGAAACGGCATTTACTATTTCACCATGCCGGAAAACAACAGAACCCTGACCTATTACATGGCGAAATCACCAAAAGGCCCCTGGAAATATCAGGGTGCTATTATGGATGAAGAAGCCAGCAGTAATAATCATCACTCGATTGTTGAATTTAAAGGGCAGTGGATTTTGTTTTATCACCGCTGGTTGGACACCCCTGAGTCAAGCTGTAAAAAGAAACAGCGGCACGTTGCTGCGGAATACCTCTATTTTAATGACGACGGCACAATCCAAAAAGTCGAAAGGACCGCTCAAGGGGTTAGTGACTTTGCCAGTAAAATAGAAAAACCTAACGCTAGTCACGCGCAATAAAAGCACCTGTATAATGCATTATTTCTGGCGATATAGGGATGTACGCCAGAAGGGCAGAAAAAATGACCCCAGGAATTCTTGCCGCCAAGAAAAGTAAGATCAATTACAGGGTACATGAATATCCTCATGATCCATCCAGTGAATCCTATGGCCTGGAGGCCGCCGAGAAGCTGAGCGTTGCTGAAGAAAGAGTTTTCAAGACACTGGTTGTAAGCCTTGACGGAAGAGAGCTGGCGGTGTGTGTTATCCCTGTTTCCTCGATGCTGAGCATGAAACTTGTCGCGAAAGCCGCTGGCGCAAAGAAGGCCGCTATGGCAGACAAAGCCGATGTGGAACGCTCGACCGGGTATGTTCTGGGCGGTGTCAGCCCTCTCGGCCAGAAAAAGCGCCTCCGGACCATTATCGATAGCTCAGCCAGGAATCACCCCACTATCTATGTCAGTGCCGGCCGCAGGGGGCTGGAAATAGAGTTGAATCCGGAGGATTTGAACAGACTGATCAATGGCGTGTTTGCTAAAATATGTCAGTCGTAACGCCGTTTTTTACGGTGTTTAAGCTAAGTATGGAGCCAAGGAGAGGTGTGTATGGATGAATCCATTGTTCCCGGCAGCTGTCTTTGCGGGGAGGTGACCTGAGATGAGATTAATCCGCCCTTCCATAAAATGGTCCACTGTCATTGTTCCCGCTGCCGTAAGGCCACGGCCAGGTGAGTGTTACTTCACCCTGAGAAATAGTCATTCTAAACGTTTGTAAACGGTCGTCATATCCGCGCGCCGAATAACCTGGATCATGGTAAAGTGAGCCCTCAAATAGCGCTTCCTGGCGCGGGCTCAACCGATGCCTTACACCACAATAGAGGAAAACAAATGTCTCGGTACCTTGTCACGGCCTTCCGCACCCCGCAATTCGACCCATTGGTGATCGACGAACACCGCGCCTTCCTGGACAGCCTCAGGGAGCAGGGGAAACTGGAGCTCGCCGGCCCCTTCACAGACCAGTCCGGTGGCGCCTACCTGATCAAAGCCGAGAACCTGGAGGAAGCCGAGGCCCTGGCATTCAGCGATCCGGTACACACCTCAAAGTCTTCGATTGTTGCGGTTTACGAGTGGAACGCAAAGTAAGCGAATGCCAACCTCCAGGCTGGAGAAGGAGCCTCCATGGCACCCGCTTCTTTAAAGAAGAGGTCCAGAGCGCAGACAATACACCGGGGAATTCAGTTGGCCTTTCTGCTGTGGTCGATGATCTCGCTCTCGTGGCTTGCGAATTCCGTGCGGACTCAGAATGTTGCCGATGAACTGCTCCGCAGCAGCAATGACGTGACAGTCCTGCACCGGACAACCACATTGGACTTCCTGCCCCGAAAGCGGCATGCCGCGTCGGCACTGGTATTCATTTGCGGCTCCGGTATCCACCCAGAGGCATACGCTCCTCTTTTGCGTCCAATTGCCGATTTGGGATATCCGGTATTCACTATCAAATTGCCCTACCGCTTCGCTCCGCTGGATTCCCATAAGAGTCAGGCTGTAACCAGAGCAAGGAAAGTGATTTCCGGTCATCCGGAAATTACCCATTGGGTAATAGCCGGTCATTCTCTGGGCGGGGCATTGGCGGCACGCGTTGCCCGCACAACTGGAGGGTTGCATACCGCATTCGTTTTGATTGGCACCACACACCCGAAAGAGGACGACCTGACGGGAATTGATGCTCCTTTTACAAAAATTTACGCCACTAATGATGGTGTTGCTCCGGTTGATCGAGTCATGGCTTCCAGGGCCCTTTTGCCAAAAGAGACGAACTGGGTCCGGATACCGGGAGGAAATCATTCCCAGTTCGGGCACTATGGGCATCAGCTTTTCGATGGCGAGGCGACGATTACCCGGGAGGCGCAGCAGGCAATTACACGTGAGGCTCTTCTCGAAGCATTGAGAGGGAAAGCTATTGCTACGCAGCCGTTCTTGCATCCTGGGCAAAAAAACTTGTCGCCGCAAATGTCACCCTGAACAGTTTCTCCTCCGAATAAATTCAGGATTTCCGGATGTCGGCGTCTCCCGCCTTCGATGTGGCCAGAATTCGCCTATTCTGTACCTAATCTTTTCCCGACAACCTCAAGTATTCCAATTATGTCCATCGCCACTCTGCTTCGAGAACTCGCAACATACCTGCTGCTGGTGGCATTGATACTGGCAGCAACGGCCTGCCACCGCAACGACGACAGCTCCCGAGTGAGCACACCGGGGCCCGAACAGGACTCGTATGCCTTTGAGCCAACAGCCCAGTCCAGCCAGGTGCAGTGGATTTTGCCGACCAATATGGATGCCTATCGACAACAGATGACCGACTTTGCCCAGACCGGCGGTGCAGACCCTTTTCCAGGTATTCCCATGGTACGCAAGCCCCTGGATCTCCAAGGCAGTGTGGAAGAGCGCGCCCGCTCACTGGCGCACAAGACTGCCGCCGCGGTACTGGAGAACCGCCCCGGGGCAACCGAGATTGTTCAGTTCCAGCTCCAGGGCAGCACCGCCTATATCCAGTTCGGTATGGATGTGGATGGCTGGGCGGGGGTTTCCGTGGCAATAGCGATGGTGCATCCACTGGTCGCTCTGAATCTGAAGCAATTCCCGCAGATAGATGCGGTGCGTTTCGAGGCGCCGCCAGGGGAAAATTAAACCGCCCCGGCGCCATCACCACAGGGAGGGGAGCGTCCGCAGCTGCTTTCAGGCAAGATACTGCAGGAGAAGCGAAGATTAGCGAAATGTCACCTGAGCCCCGGCGATGTCGACCGGTGGCGGAGGCAATCAGGAAAGTTCAATATACTAATAAGGCGGAAGGGAAGGATACTCCTCTCCGGGACCGTATGAGGCAGGGATGCCGATTACGAGCGTACAGGGATGTATTTAAGGGGGGCGCCCAGTCCGTGTCCCGGGAGAGGAGTATCCTGCCCTTCCGACCCGGTAGCAACCCGGACATTCCGGGGAATAGTTTATGGATCTAACTGTCATCCTTGTAATCATTGCGATCAGCTCACTGGCGGCGGCCGTTGTATATGGCACCTCCCGCTGGGAGGCGAGCACCCGGAAACTGCGTGCCCGTCTCGAAGCAGGCGCCCTGCCGGTCGCCCCGGCAATCGTCGATTTTCGCGAACTCAAGGGACTGCCGGTGCCGGTGCAGCGCTATTTCCGGACGGTGCTCAAGGAGGGCCAACCGATGGTCAGCGGTGTCCTTATGCGACATCGGGGAACCTTCAATATGGGTGAAACAGCGGACCGCTGGAAACCGTTTTCTTCCGACCAGCAGGTGATCACCCGGAGGCCGGGTTTCCACTGGGATGGCAAGATTGCAATAACCCCCGGCTTCCCGGCCCGCGTGTATGACGCTTATATCGGCGGCGAAGGTATCCTGCATGCCGCCTTGCTCGGCTTGTTTACCGTAGCCGATCTGCGCGGCACACACGAAATCGCGGAAGGCGAACTCATGCGTTTCTTCGCCGAGGCGGCGTGGTATCCAACCGCCTTGCTCCCTAGCCAGGGAGTTCGCTGGGAGCCGGTCGATGAGCGTTCCGCGCAGGCCACACTGTTCGACGGCACGGCTGCCCCGACGTTGCTGTTCCGCTTCAACGATGCCGGTGTAATCGAGACAGTACATGCAGAAGCCCGCGGCCGTACCCTGAGGAATCAGGTTGTTCCGACACCCTGGCAGGGGCATTTCTGGAACTATCGAGAGCGCAAGGGCATGCGGGTGCCGCTCAATAGCGAGGGGGCCTGGTTGCTGCCCGAGGGCACAAAGCCATACTGGCGCGGGCATATCACCAATATCACCTATAACTTTGCGGGGTAAAGGAAAGGGTAAGGGAATGCAATACCCCGCACAGAAATTTCCCAGGCAGGGTATTTCCGAATAAACCCGAGGGCCACCACCCTCTTCAAGGGCCAACGGGCATATTAGCGAACTGACCGGGATGGACCGGTCCAGATGCGCAATAGAGATCATTCCACACAGGCATATCCGGTGCCCTTGGCTATTATTGCTATAGGCGCGAATTTCTTCGAACAGATATGCGCCAGCAGCCCCGGCCGGCCTGCGCCGCCGGGAACCACCCTATACGTGGGGAGTTACGCCATGTCGATGTGCCACAATGCCCGTTTTCCTCTGGCTGCAGGTTTCCTGACCCTGGTTACCGTCCTGACCTCGGCGATGGCAAACGCCCAGTCCACATCTGAATCCGAGTCCCGCACTCTGTACCAGCGGCTCGGGGGCCTCATGCCAATCTCGGTGGTGGTGAGCGATCTTATCGACGTACTGGTCACAGATCCGGAGATCAACCGCAATCCCGCGGTAGACGCGGCCCGTAAACGGGTGCCGGCTCCCTATTTGAAATTCCAGGTGACCGCACAGGTCTGTCAGGTCACTGGTGGCCCCTGCAAGTACACCGGGCGCAGTATGAAAGAGGCCCACGCCCACCTGAATATCACCGAGGGCGAATGGCAGCGCATGGTCACGCTGCTGAAGCAGGTCCTTGCCAAGCATAAGGTGCCGGCGCAGGAGAGCCGGGAGCTGCTGGATATCGTCAATTCCACCAAACCGGATATTGTGACCCGTCCGTAGCGGGAGCGGAAACAGTTCTGGAAGCACGGATGCACCATGAACCAAGCCGTCCACTTCAGTGTCGAGTCCCGGCCCCTTCCCCCTCAATCGCTGCTACTGCTCCCACTGCCGCAAGACGGCCGGTGGCTGCGCTGTCGATTCGTACGGAGAAGTAAAATGCCCGGGCGGCTGTGAAGCGGCTCTACCGGGCTGTGACACCGTGCCGGCATTGGCGGTTATCCTATTAAACTGGCACGAGCGCCCGCAGGGGACCCCGGCATTCGCCGGGGTAATTATTTTACTGATCAGGCCTACTAAACTCCCTAGTGCCCCTGTCTGGTAACAGGTTCATAACTTCCCCAAATCCATCTAGCTAGAGGGCCAATATGGCCTATGAATTCACCAGCCTGCAGCAACTGCTCGACCATATCGCCAAAACTGCCCGGCACCGCAAGCGGATCTCCCTGGACATGGTGGTCAGGGCAGTCGGGCAGCGTTCTTTCGCCCCCCTTTTGTTACTGGTGGGTATTATCCTGTTTTCGCCCCTCAGCGGTATTCCCGGCCTTCCCACGACCATGGCTCTATTGGTGTTACTGGTTGCAGTTCAGCTCCTCCTTGGGCGTAAACATTTCTGGATGCCGGGATGGATACTGCACCGATCCATCTCCAAGGCCAGACTGATCAAGGCGTTGTACTGGCTGCAATCCCCCACAAGAGTTATTGACCGCTGGCTGCATCCCCGTCTGAGATTATTGGTAGGGCGTACAGGCACCTACGTAATCGCGATAATCTGTGTTGTTATCGCCCTGGTGCTACCGATTATGGAAGTGGTGCCCTTCTCCGCAACCGCTGCAGGTTTGACACTGACCGCTTTCGGCCTGGCACTGGTCGCTCAAGATGGATTATTGGCCATGTTAGCCTTTGTATTTACTACAGCCACGTTTGGACTGGTTATCCTTGCCCTGATTTGAACAATACGCGATCATTCTACTGATTGAGGCACAGAAAAAATCCAGGGAATGAAACACACAAATGGTAAATATAAAACTGAAGTGTAGTTGTGGCGCAGTTGAAGGCAAAGCTGTGGGTATTTCACCGAATACGGGGACCCGCCTCGTCTGTTACTGCGATGATTGCCAGGCTTTCGCCCGCTACCTGGGCCGGGAGAAAGAGATACTGGACCAGTATGGTGGAACGGATATTTTCCAGTTGCCGCCATCCCGCATCGAAATAAGCAAGGGTAAGGAGCAGTTACGCTGTATGCGCCTGACTCCCAAAGGCATGTACCGCTGGTACACCGACTGCTGCAAAACGCCGATTGGCAACACCGTATCCGGCGGTATGCCCTTTGTCGGTATGATTCACAACTTTATGGACAACGCCAAAAGCCGGAATACCGATCTCGGCCCGGTGCTCGGCCATGTACAGGCGAAGTTTGCCAAGGGGACTCTCCCTCCCGACCGCAATCACTCGGGAGTTCTGCTGGGTATCACCTTGCGTTTCCTGCGCAAAATACTTATGGCCAAATTGCGCGGTCAGGGGCAACCCTCCCCATTTTTCGATTCTAAGGGGGCACCGGTGTCCAATCCCCTTATATTGCCGCCTGAAGCTTAATATAAGGCTCCATAGCAACTACTAATCAACGGACCACTCGTCTCTCGTGATATCGGGATCTGTCATGGCCCCCAGAGCCTCCCATAAGGTGAGATAGTGCCGTGGTAAAACGTCAACGCCACTCGCCATGATGCTGGAAGTCCTGTCTCCCCACCTGTCCGGTGGTTCCACTCCTGCTGCATGCGCCAGGTTGGTAAAATCTGTTTGTTTCTGCCCCAAGTTGCCGGAGGTACGATTCCTGTATTCGTCGGGCAGTCCGAGGGTGTGCCCAAACTCGTGCCCGGCAACTGCATATACATTGCCGCTATAGCTCGTCTCGAAACTCGAATCCGGCGTCAATTCCACTTTTCGGCTTGCCGGATCGTTTGGAGCACCGACTGCCCCCTTGCCATCAGGTATCGCAGGTTGGGGCACTCCCTCTGACTGCAACAGATCCCGCACCGCATTAGCCCGGTCTTCAGACAGGCGTTGGTTGAAGGCAGCCCGCCCCTCCGCGCTGGCGAAGCCGTCGATCAGCAGTGGAATGACGGGGTCCGAGGGATTTTTCTGTTTCATCAGGTTCGCCAAGGCTCGAAGCTTTACTTCCTCTCCGGGCCGGATTGCGCTCTTGCCCTGCTCAAAAAGAATGGGAGATGCCGACGTTGAGGAAATCGCCCGCTCCAACCTCATTCTTTCCGATCGGGCAACATCGCGACTTCTGTGGTTCTGCTTGTCCACCACATCATTTTCATCCAGCTCTCCACTACCCTGCCAATCTGCCGTACCGGGATTGCGCGCACGGAATGTGGATTTTCGACTTGCAGAAGCGCTCGACATTTTAAAAACATTCACATTGAAATGCGCATCAGTATCCGACGCCACGATAGATGGGTAGACCACGGGATGAGCAACAAAAGGCCAGCAGGGTTTCGTCGACCTGAAGGCATGTTGCAGGGACCACCTCGACGCCACCTGCGTCACATAGTCCGTCTCATACTGGCGCTGTTGCGGCTCTGTCCAGAAGTATTTGGCCACTTCCGCGGTGTTGCCATCGGCGATAAGCTGGGCCAGCGTCCATATATCTGGCATGTCTTCGGCGGGCAGAAAATTAAACTTCATTTTTACCGATGCTGTCATCAGGCTGGCAAAGGGAATATAAGTGGCATCGAACATGCCATAGCCCGCCGACGGGCGGAAGCGGGAAACAGATTTGATCGAGTAGCGAAAAGCGTTCTTGCGGTCTTCCTCATCCTGCGTCGAGCAGGCATCGGGCCCACTCGGCGCGGGCGGGCCGACACCGCCAGGGATGGGGACGGAAGCATCTGACGGCACAGGCGCGGCATCCGCCACCCCGGCATCCATGGATTCATGTTCCGCGGTAGCCAGCTGGCTCCAGGCGGGATTGTTGGCGGCCTGTGCAGGTGTATCCGTTGCCGGCATCTGCTGTGCCGGCGGAACCGGCGGCGCCCTGCTGATATCCCTGGTTGCGGGGTTGGCGAAAGCCATCGTGTCTGCTCCCTTGCCACATGAATGCGAATACCCTTAGTTAATCATATTTGGTAGCCATGGGCATACTCGCATTGCGCATTTCTCCGGCGGCTGTTTCCCTGTAACCGCAGAGATACGGACCGGGGAGCTAAAGCTATTCTTTCTCTATATCACTCTCCGGACTGCGGAAGACGGTTACAAGACGAGCCAAGAGGTCTTCAGCAGTAGCATCGTTATCCAACCCCAGGTCATCGGAAAGGTTTTTCAGCATAGTCGCCACTGTGTCGGATGGCGCCTGCTCCCCCTGCCGAAGCGCCTCTATCAACGGGGTAACACCGGTGTCGACAATGCTTCGTAGTATCCTATCCAGCTCCGGTGTCGGGGGAGAGGAAACGGACTCAACACCCAACTGGCTTTGCAACTGTTCCGTCAGTTTTATCACAGTATCCGAATCCAGCAGGCCGGTATTTTCACCTTCACGCAACAGCGCGGCCACCAATGGCCCCGCGGCAGCGGTAGCTTCGCGGAACGCCGGTGAAAAATCACCGCCCGGCTCCTCATGGGAGGCGCTGTCATCGAGCAGCGCCCCCCTGAAATCGGCACCCTGCAAGTTGGCGCTTTCCAGGCTGGCTCCCGTAAGGTCCGCACCTCGGAAATCCACATCCTCAAGGTCGGCATGGCAGAGCTTTGCCCCCCGCAGGTCCGCACCTCGGAAACAGGCGCCGCTGGCACTGGCTCTCTGGAAGTTTACATTTCTGAGACTGGCCCGGGAGAAGTCGCTGTCTACCAGAGATACCTCAGCAAAGTCGGCATTATCAAAGATACAACCACAGGCTTTGGAGTTTTCGAATACGGCCCGGGAAAAATCCGCGTTCGAGGCCTGCACCGACTCCAGCGTGCACAGGCGCAAGACACCATCGCGAAAACTGGAATCTTCAACACACACATTTCGCAGTCGGCAATTTCTCCAATGGACATTACTCAGATTTGAATCTGTCAAATCAATTCCCGCTAACTGTAAACCATCAGCCCGCATACTCTGAAAGTTAGACATTTTCAAGTCGCAACTTTCTACCACAAGGCCTCTAACTGTCCACCCCTGTCTGTATATTTTCTCTAATACTTCAATCATATTCATCTAAATCATCCAAAATAAAACTTATATTTATCTTCGCAAACCCTCATAACCGCCTCTTTTGGATCAAAAGGTTTGCAACAAGAGGCGCCACTGAGTCCGCCGGTTCCTGAATCGGCGGGAAGAACAATGGGGTTTATTCCTCTTCTAGCTGCCGGTCCTCGTCAAAAATGACACACAGGTCGATATCGCTGAAATTGGTGTTACTCAAATCGGCTTCGCGCAGGTCCGCGCCGCGGAAGTTGGCGCCGCTGGCATCTACTGAGGAAAGTTTCTCGCGAAAAAACTGGAGCGGGAAAAGTCCGTTTCGGACAGTACAGCATTGGAAAAAGAAGTGTTTTTAAATTGTGCCCCGAGAGCGGTGCAATTCCCAAAACGGGTCTTTATAAAATTAGCCTCCTCGGCACGCATATGATCAAAATTACACATTCTAACAATGGCATCAGTGAAGCTTTCCGCTTTAAGATCAGAATCCCTCAGAGAGCAGCTTCTCCAGTTGACATTTGTCAAGATAACTTCACGCAAGTTGGCATTCTCGAGATTAATACTATCCGCGCGCAAACCGGAAAGACCCTTATCTTTTAAATTGCAATTAGCGAGATGTATGTTTCTGACGGTGCGACTGGCCTGATGACATAATTTCAGTTCATTGATCATATTGTCGATTCCTTCGGTGTAACTTTTATTGTGTCTATTACGGCCTAAGTGGTATTGGTCCGCCGAAGCGCTTGTAAAATGCACGGACGGCTTTGCTCAGAAAACCCAAAGGATGATCGACTCTTTCCGGCATGCGCGATGGGTTATCGAACACTGAATAGGTGGATTCTTTTCCCTGCTCTACTACCCAGGAGGCAACGTCATCGATACCATCTTCAGATAGCTCGGGGCTGACGTAGTCCGTATAGGGTTCGTATTTGAACTCAGCCGCAACTTCTTGAAACGTCCAGATAAACTCAAGCAACTGATCTCGACTCATGGAATTAACTGCTGCAATAAGTTGATCTTGATCTTTCCGCGCGACTTCAATAGTCTGCCAAAACGAGTCCGGAATATCGTCGAGAGGATGATTTGATAACATGAAGTAACTCCTTGGCAAAGGATTAGCTGTTGGTGCGAAAACCTACTGTATGAACTATTACCGTCGCGTAACCGAAACACCCCTGTCGCGAAGCTGTTGTGCCCATTCTGCCAGTCGCCAGCGAAGTTGTCTTGTGCTGATCCCGAGTGCTGCGGCCTGCTCCGCCCGCGTCGCGCCGGGCATGTCTCTGAGAACCTCCGCGGTACGGTCCAGCGGAGTCGTCGGTTGAACGCCGGAATGTCTGGACGGATGTTGCAGATATCCTTTACTCGGTACTTCACCGCGCTCCCAGTCATAGCCTTCGCGGCGCAGGCGACTGTACTTGCTGCTCGGCAATGATTCAAACGGAACGCCCGGACCTTCTCTCCCCAATCGACCTAATCTTCCCTGCCCACGTACATCGCGATATTGGTGGGGTTTGGTGTAGTCCCACGGCATGACATGTCCCTGATCTTCGAGTGCAGCTCGCAAACGGCCTTCAGGTACTTCGATCTTTTGGCCGCGCAAATTCGCTATCGGCGTAACCTCGAGTTCCAACCTGATGCCAAGTTCTGATCCCGCCGTGTGGTAGCGACCGAAACGTGCATCCGAGTTCGTACCCATCGTGGTCTGCCCAACTTTCATTACGGCACCAGTTTCTCTGTCACGCAAAACGTATAGCACGGGCGTTCCGTCGGGAATATCCAAATCAGCAAAGTTTTCAATAGGCTTAACCTGCCGAGTTCCGGTATCTACGCCGAGATCCACCGTACTGATCCGGCCATGGGGAGCGCCGGTTTCAGGAACGATTCTCGCCGGATGGTTGAGCGCTTCTCCCAGGCGCGGTTCCAGTTCACCCAACCGTCGGAAATGCCCGGCGATTTCGGCGCTGGCATCGACCACATCGCGGTGAGTTACCGATGCGTTTTCAATACCCTCTTCCACTTGGGTAACGCGCTGCCTCAAAGCATCGAGTCCTTCCAGCAGCGGATGATCCGGATCGAAGGCACGCAGGTGCGCTTCTATTTCGTCGATCTTATTTTTGATTCTACCGCAGGCAAAGCTACAGACCTCACATACGACCTGGTCGACCGGCTTTCTCGCGGAGACATGGTGATCGGTATCTCCCACTCGCATGCGAGTAGTAGTTGAGGAGGCGAGCTCTGCATCCGAAAGATTCTTGGCCGGCGTACGCGGGTCTATGTCCGTTCTTGAACGACTCTGTTGCGATCGCGCCGCGGCGGCTTCGACCTCGGAATCGCTGCGCGTCCTTGTTTGTTCTTCAGTCGAACGGGAAGTGGGAGAGTCAGCTTCTTCCAGTCTCGCTCTTGCCGATCCCGGTGCTTCCGGTGCACTACGCCGCCCCAAAAGTCCCCCGGCACCGCCCGCAAACCAGTCTTCCGCCGATTTGAGGGTACTGCCCCAACGTCGGCTGGCGCTGGAGGTGTCTGAAATTTCCAGGCGAGAAAAGGCCCGATCGCGCAACCCGCCGGCTCTTGTTTGCGCCCTGCCAGCAAAACGTCCGATGGCGGAATCCGTCAGTCTCGCACGGGCGCGGCCAAGGCGTGAGGTGGGCGGTGTGCTGGGCCTGCTGGGGCCGCCCTGGGCACCGCGGGCGGCGGCCCTGGCACCAGCGGCACCGGATGCCGCGCTGGAGGCAAAACGGCTGGCATCGAATTCGCCGCCCATGGCAACATCCGCCAGCTCCACCGCGCCGGCCAGACCCATGCCAACACCCAGGTCCGCCATGGCGCCGCGCACCGAGCTGCCACCGGCCGCCGGTACCCCCACATCCGCTCCGCCGGTCCGGGGCGCTGGGGCGCTTACGTCCGCTCCGCGAGTACCGGGCCGTGCGCCAGCCCCCGGGCGGGCGCGGAGCGAGGAGGCACCGGACATGCCGCCAGCCATAACGAATCCCTGCCAGTTGAAGTCCTGCCCATAGGCTGCGTAAGCAAAACCCTGGGAAAGCCCCTCGGAGAGCATGTCGCCAGCCAAGTTGACCCCCACATTGATAGCGGTCTGCGCCGCCCGGCTGGCGCCGGCGCGCACCGCGCCCTGTACCGCCGCCTGGGCCAGGCCGTTGGCACCGGCGCCGATGGCCCCGCCCAGCGCGCCGCCGACGGCACCGATCACCATGGCCTGCACCAGCCCGGTGTCCCACTCTTCGCCGGCGGCCCAGTTGTTGATCACCTGGATCAACCCTGCGGTAATGGCGCCGACTATGGCCCCCACCAGCACCACCGCAAGGAAGGGTGCGCCGGCTCCCAGGGTGAGTACGCTGACCACGATGGAGGCGATGATTACCAGCACGATCAGCACCACCGCAACCACGTCCTTCCAAGCCGGCTGTTCCTTGGAGGCGGCCATATTGGCTTCGCGGATGATCTTGCCGTCCAGCATTCCCTCCATATGGTCCAGATCCTGGACCAGTTCGGACAGGGAGTTGGCAATGGCCTCGTCCACCCTGGTGTAGATCTGCTCGGTGGCGCTTTCGAAACCAGCGGCCAGTTGCTGCATGCTGTCGGCCCCCTGGGCCGCACTCTCCTGGGCCTTTAGCACCTGCTTGTCGGCGAGCTGGCCCATGGAGGAAGTAGCCGCGCCCATCAACGTGGTCATCTGCCCGACAAAGCGGCCCTCTGCCTCGGCAGTGGCGGAGTCGTTGGCGGAGGAGATGGCGCCGAGCGCCTCGGCGGCGTTGAACCCGGCATTGAGCAACTGCATCTCGGCGCGACTGGCACCTTCCTCCATTTTTCCCAACAGGGAGCCCATGCCCCCTTCAAGCCCCTCGCGGGCCGGAGCCAACATCGCCGCCAATTCTTCAGGCTGCGGCGCATCACCGGCAGTGAGCTGCTCACGCAACTGCGCCAGGGTTATCTCCAGGGAAGTCATCGCGGAACCCACGCTGCGGGCCAGGCTTGCGGAGACACTGTGGGCCAGCTGTTCCACCGCCAGCTGCTGGATATAACCTGAATCGTTGACTGCCTGACGCTGCTCCCGCTCCCGGCGGTCCAGGCTCTGCAAGGTGGCGGCCAGGGCTGCGTCCACCGCCTGCAGGTTCATGTCCCGCACCTGGGCGAGACCGGCCAGGGTGCCGGCGCGACCGCTCTCCAGGCCGGAGGTAAGCCGCTCGATGGTGCTGTCCAGGGTGGATTGGGATTGACCGGCGCCGGAGATCACCGCGCAGCGGTACTGGGTGCGCTGCTCCCGCAGGTTGTAGCCCTTTCGCTGGGCCGTCTCGGTCATATTTTTGTAGAAGCCGCTGGCGGTCTTGCAGGCGGCCTTTTGCTGCGCGTGGTAGCGGCGCACACTGAGGCAACCGTCCCAGAAACCGTCGTCGGCGTAGTTGCGGTCCCTCTTGCACCCCTCGTAGTGATCCACGTGTTCCTGGCCGCGACGGATGGCGCGGTTGCCGTACTCCACGCCCTTGGCCTCGTGATTCTCGCGCCCGGTGGAGAAGCGGGAATTCACCTCTCCCAGGGCGGTGGTCTCGCGGCGGGCGATGGATTCAGTGGCACCGGTGTAGGCGGCCTGCAGGCTGGCGATGGCGGCGTCGGTCTCGGCATTCACACGGGCCACGCTGGCGACGTGCTGGACGGCAACGTGCGCGCGGGCGGCGATTGCTGTGCCGGTAGCCAGGTTGCGCGCCACGGCGATACGCGCGGAGATGGCGGCCCGCTGCTCCGCCATGCTGTCTTCGATGGCGGCTTTGGTGGCCTCAGCCATGCCTCCTAGGCGCGCTGGAACCTCGAATTGCACAAACGCAACCGCTTGTTGCACCTGGGCCGCAGCACCCTGCATAAAGGCGCCGATAGTGGCCAGGGCGGTGGCACGGCGCACCTCGTCGGCGGCGCTGCCCCGTTGTGCACCGGCAAACACCAAGCCTCGGGACAGCAGTGCGGCACGGCCGGGAACGGAACCGAGTTCCTCGCTGGCGGCTGTGTAGTCCTCGATGGCCGCATCCCGCGCGGCCTCCCCCTGGAGGAAGCCGCCCCCGGTCATGTCACCGCCTTCTCCCTCGCCTCCCTCGCCGCCGCCAGTTCCACCACCTTCTCCGGCTGCCATACCCCCGGTCTCGGCGGCCACCGCTTCTCCCCCCTCGGTTTCCCGGTGCTCGCCCTCCCCGCCAGTTGGCGCTTGCGCCGTAGCGACGCTTTCCCCTCCGGAGCTAGCCGCCACCTCCGTAGGTATCTGCTCGGCGGTCTGCTGCAATTCCTCGCCTACCTCGCACTCACAGGCATCGTTGGGCTCTTCCCACTCGGGGAAAGAGACCTCACTCTCTTCCTGGACATCGTTGGGAGGTGCGTCCCCTTCCGGTTCCTCCGCGTCTTCCGATCGCGGTGGCGACGCGGCGTTATAGCACTCACCGAGGCGCCGCCCCTGATCTTCGCCACCGCCCTCGCCACCTCCTTCGCCCTCTCCCCCGGCGCCAGCGGCGGGCTGTCCCGCCGCCGGCGCGGCTTCTCCACCCTCCTCTCCTTCGGCGGCCTCACAGGCCGCTTCCGGCTCCGCCTGTTCGGCGGCCGGGCTCTCCGCGGCGGCTTCGGTTTCCGCGGCCTGCTCCCCCTCTTGTCCGGCGGCCTGTTCGCCGCTTTCCGATTTGCCTCCGACTTCCCCGCTTGCGGCGCCTTCCGTCTTTTCGCCGGCAGCCTCACCACCTATACCCCCCGTAGCGGAGACGGGGCTCTCCACCCGGTGCGAGGCGATGGAGGTGATCTGGTGCTGCACCGCCCCGGAAATACCGTCCCCCTTCGCCGGGGCTGCGCGGCCGGGACCCGGGGCGACCTCATTCAGCAGAGGTTCCGCGGATTCACCGGCTACAACTGCATCCGCCACCCGGTCCGCGTGTCTCTCCCAGCGGTCGCCGGGGCGGCCCACATTGCCAGGAAGTTTGAGGCCGGAACGCTGCTGCACCGTGTGCGCCGCCTCGTGAGCGGAGAGACGCAGGTCTGGAGATTGGCGGAAGGCAATGCGATCGCTGGAGGTGTAGGCCAGCGCGCCCATCTGCTCGCTAGCCCTGCCGGCGGCGCCGCCGGTACTGGTGCGCACACCGGAAATATCGTGGCGGCCGAAGGAGGCCTGAATCTGCTCCCCGTGGGGAAGGGGCTGGTTGGCGCCGGACAGCCCCTCGCTGGCGATGCGCTGGATAGCTCCGGGACTGCGTTTTTGCCCTTCCGCAGAGGAGCGATGCTGCACCAGCTCCTGATCGCAACTGGCGCATTTGGCCTGAACACTGCAAGTGGGCGGACCGTAGTCATGGCAGTCCCACATCTGCACCGGGTGTATCTGGAACTGAGTGGCGGCTTCGCCCTCCCTCTCCTCCTCAGCGCACTCGCTGCACAGCCGCTGGACCGGGGCAGCCTCCTGTTGCTCCTCCTCCTCTTCCTCGGCACATTCGGCGCACATGCGCTGCACCAGAGAGGACTGCGACGCGGAAAAACCGGTCTCTTCCTGCCGGGCGCCGGTAGCCATACCCTGCCAGAGCGGGTTGAACTGACGCTCCGCGGCCGCAGTCTCCCCGTCACGGCTGCGGCCGGCGGGGCTTGTCTTGTTCGCGGCGGCCGAGTCTCCGGCCTTGGCCTGCAAATTGCCCATGGAATTTCGGCGCTACCTAAACAATATGCCGCGATCGAGCACAAAACTACTGCGTGCTATAACAATTTCCGGAAATCTGCTGGAAACCTTTACCCCATAATCCATGCGATTCATATAAATTCCTCCAAAAACTTAGACAGGATCTTTTCTTTCTTATAATCCTTCCAATACTTCCCTTTCCCCAGAAGATGTTTCACAACTACTGCGCGTGCGCCTGGCTGCGTTCGACGGTGCTGACGTGCCAGTCCAGCCGACATCCTCAATAATTTATTCCATTTCCTCCTCGAGTGCCTTACTTGCCTCATCGAATAATTTATCCGCGCGTTGATCCAATTTTTTGGCAGTGTCTTCGTCGCCGCTGTTGCGCGCATCGCGAGCCCATTCCTTGAGGATTCCGCCGATAGTCTCCAGCTTGTCGGCTTTACTTTGTTCGCCAGCTCCACCCCCTTCAGGCTTACCTTTAGGTGCGTTTTGGTCCTCGGTTTCTTGAGGTGGTGGATTCAATAAATTTTCCAACCATTGCTGATCTTCGTCGGTCCACTCCAACGGCTTTTCCGCCTTTTGTTTATCCTCTTGTTTATCCTCTTGTTTGTCTTCGGGCTTTTCCTCGGGCGGCTTTTCCTCGGGAGGAAGTCCACTTGGCGGTTTTTGGCCCGCGCCTTTACCCGGTGGAGTACCCTGCTGCGCTTGGCCGCCCTGGCCGGCGCCGCTGCCTTCACCTTTGCCACCACCCTCGCCCTTACCACCCTCGCCCTTACCACCCTCGCCTTTACCACCCTCGCCTTTACCACCCTGGCCTTTACCACCCTGGCCTTGGCCCTGGCCGCCACCTTCTCCCTGTCCGCCGCCGCTCTCGCCCTGCTTGCCTCCGGCGTTACCCCCACCGTCTCCACCGCCGTCTTTGCCGCCGCCGCTCGGCGTGCAAGTGGCGCAAGCGGAGGGCGGCTGCGTGCCCGGTGCCACCGGCGCGGGCGGGCTGGCGACGTCGGTCATCATTTGCGAAAGGATGTACTTGCCTGCGGTGTCACTGCAGTTTTGGTAGTGAATGGCCCGGATCACATCGCCGGACAAGCGGTTGGCGCTCGCCAGATCCAGGAATTTCTGCACGTGTTGCCAGGTGGCCGGGACGCCGGGTTCCAGCTCGTAGCAAGGCAGCGGTTTCTTCTGCGCCTCAGCGTCAATGGCTTTGCGTGCTTCCTTGTAGCTGGCAGGCGGCGGCTTTTCCTGAGCCTCGCCACCGTCCTCGCCCCCTGAGGATTTACCCGAACCGCTGGACTCGCCCATTTTTCCGGCACCCGGGATTTCAAAGCAGCCGGGTTCGGCTTCAATCTTGCAATCCAGTTTTTCATCGAAACTGCAACTGCTACCGCCCAGCTCGATCACCTCCTTCAAGCCAAAACCCTCGATTGTCTGCTTGATCCATTTCACAAACGAAGTCAGCAATTCAGTTTCCAGCAGTTTACAGGCCATGCGATTGAGCAGTGACTGGAATGCGCAGGCCTTGGTCACCGTCCATACCACAAAGGACATCGCAAACTGGCCGACGATGCCCCACAGGCAGCCCCAACCCGGTGGAAAGCCGCAGGAAATAGCCTGAAATATCAGGCGGATGGGAATTTCCAACTGGCCGATAAAGGAACTGATTTTTTGTCCTTCGGTAACCATAGCACTAAAGGTTTTCATAACTTCGAAAACATCCTCGAACTTGGCCTTTATTTTATCAACCAGATCGTGGATTTTCTCTCCTGCTTCCTTAAACGGCTTAAGCAAATCTTCCATCGCCTCGCCGATACCAGTTTCCTTGTCGATCAGCTTCCAGAATTTTTGCGCGGCGCCATCAATGATGGCATCGATGCAATTCTGGAACAGGCGCAGCATCAAAGCTGCGACGATCGGAAAGCCCTTCTTGATGCCTTTCAAAATGGTCGATAGAACACTTTTCTTCCATCCGCCCAGCTTGACATCACCGGCCTTTGGCAACTTATCGACGGATTTATTGAAACGATCCTTTATTCCGGCGAAGAATTTTTTAACTTTTTCCCAACCCTCCCCAAAATGGAAGGCGATCTTTCCGATCAGGGCGCCCAGCTTTCCGCTCCACAACCAGATACTGCGGGTATCCTTGTGAAAGGACGCCAGAGAATCGCCACCGCTGATATTGAGAAGGTCGTCGATTTCCACTTTGACGATGATGGCGGATTCATTGGTCAGAAAAGGTTCGGCCATATCCCTTGACCACTTACCGCGACGCGACTCCCAGGCGTCCAGGGCTTTGCTTTCCGCCCGCTGCACCAGCGGCCTGGATTTTCGCAACAGCGGCCTTTTGGATATCGATTTTTGCCGCAGGTCTTTATTTCCGCGATCTGGCTTGTCTGCGGGCTTGCCAACCCCGGTCTGCGCGGACCCCGGCAGCGGAGATTTGTTCAGGGTTGTCGGCTTCTTCTTGCGCGGAATATTTTTCTTCAATGAATCGAGGTGGTCGCTTACGGCTTTCAGTCGCTTGCCAAAACCCTGGGTGTTGAGATTTTTGTGCAAGTCGAAATACAGCCACAGACCGTCGCGGTAGGGGTACATCCAGATTCTGTGCTCAGAACCAGCGGGGTGCAGCAGGGCATCACCTTTCTTCGTGGCCTGAGTATCAAAATCCTTGTAGTTGAGCGCATCGGGTATTTTGAGCTGATTCTGCTTGAGTTCCTTTACCTCCACCGTGTCGCTGTTGGCGTCCTTGGCAAAGCGCGGCAGGCCGGTTTGATAATTGGTGAGCTGTTTGTTGCCGCCCAGAATCGAGGCCTTGGTCGCCGGTTTTAAATCTCCCACCCACACTTCGCCGGGAAAGCTGCCGCTGACCTTGTCGCCAACCATACGCGGTTCGCGCTTCAGCGTTCCGGCCGTTTTGGTTGGGTGCTGAACCAAGCGTGCCTTGTCGGGGTAATCGTCGGGGAAGTTGGCGTAGCCTTTTTTCTGGCTGGTTATTTTATCCACCTCACAATCGTAAAAAATCCCGGCGACAGTGGTGGCAGGTTTGGACTTATAAAAATCGGCCCAGCCCACCGCGCACTTGTTGTATTTGCTTTTACCTCTGGCGGTATTGCCGGGGATCGGTGCTTCGGTCACCAGGGCGGAATTGCCCGAATCCTTTATGAGGCGCGCCTCCACTTCGTTGTGAATGGCAGTGCCGGGCTTGGAACCGGTTACCTGGCGCACGTAGGGTGCGGTCTTTTTCTTGTTGTCGCGCTGCACCGACGGCGCGCCGCCGGCCTGTTGTACCACGTGGGTCAATTCGTGGGCCAGCAGGCGGTCGCCGCCAGTGGTGCCGGGACGAAAACGGCCCGGCGCAAAGTAGATGTCACTCCCGTAGGTAAATGCCTCGGCGCCGAGCGCCAGCGACAGTTCGCTGGCTCGGGGATCGTTGTGTATGCGCACATTGCTGAAATCGGTATTGAAATAGGTTTCAAAGCCCTCGCGCACCGCCTTGGGCAGTGCATCGCCACCGACCGCCCTGCGTTCGAGCTGGCTTTCCACATCGGCATTGGCCTGGTTGGCAGATGACTCCGGACCGGAGTTGGCCTGCATCTGCAGCTCCGGGCCGGTCGCACAGGCCGCGCATTTGCGCTGTACCTGTTCGCTGGGCGCAGCTTCCAGTGTGTCCCGGTCCTGCGCGGTGCCGGCCAAATAGCCTTCCGCCATGCGATCTGCTTCCCGCTCGTAGGGATCGTTGACGGCGCCGATGGTCAATTGGGCCTGAACGCGGGCGGGCTGCTCCTCACGCTTCTCCGCGCCGCACTCGGCACACATACGCTGCACCAGGCGCGGCTGTGGGGAGATTGAAGCGACCGCCTCCTGCCGGGCACCAATGGCCATACTCTGCCACAACGGATTGAACCCGTCCTCGGCGGAGGCGCTCTCGCCCTCGCGGCTGCGGCTGCGACTGACGGTGCTTTTCGTCTTGATGGCAGCCGCTTCTCCGGCCTTGGCCCGCAGATTGCCCATGGCTACTGCCCTTCGGTTCTCAGTGCTACTTGAGCACTATGCCGCGATCAAGCACAAAACCACTGCGCACTATCTCGACCCTCTCTTTGGCATCCGCCTCGCGCACCACCACCTTGGCATTGCGGTTGGCTACTCCCTCGTCCTTGAGAACCTTGAGTAGCGCTTTCGCCCGCGCCTCATCCTTCTCGCTGGCGGTGCCCTCCATGCTCACCAGTTCCAGGGTTTTGATTTTCGTATCGCTGCTTCCAAAGCTCTCTACTGCCGCGGAGAAAAGCTCGTCGCGGATCAGCTCGTTGTCGCTGTCGAAGCGGATGGAGCGGGCCAGTTCCAGAGACAATGCCGGCTCCCCGGTCTCACCCTCTTCGCCGCGCACCAGGGCGACGCGCTCGGTAAGCGTCGACGCCCGAAATAGTTTCATCGGCAGCAGTGCTATGGTTAACGCCCGGCAGTTCACCGGGAATTCCACTTCCTGACTATTGGTAACTGCGATCAATACCTCGCTGTTGATTCCCATCAGTCCATTGATTTTTTCCGCCTGCAGTTTCGCCAGTTCCAGGTTGGCTGCGGTCTCAGCCTCGGTTCCTCCGGCACGAGCCACGGCCAGGTAGTAGCCGGTAAAGCTGGAGGGCGGGGTACCGTTCAGTTCCGACTGCCACTTCAGTAAGAACTGCTTCTTGGACAATTCCTCGATCTGTCCACTATCCCGGTAGAAATCCAACGGCTGCAGATTGGAAAACACATTTTCCCGCTCGCTGTTGTTCAGCATTTCCGCGGTAATACCCTGGCTTCCAGCGATTTTTTGTAGCTCTTTCAGAGTTGCCAGAGGATCTTCCGTAGGCGGGGTATAGAGATAAACGTCGTGACACTGTATCTCGGCGACCAGTATCGTGGCCTTGGGACATGCGGGGAACAGTCTCGGCGGTGCCGGGAAGTAGTCCACGGCCTCGGCATTGATATTGCTGTTCAACACGCCTGCAATTCTGAGGGCCTGTGCGCGGGTAAGCTGTTGCTGCTCTTCCGTTTCCTCCGCGGCCAGTGTCATCGCCCGGCTGACTGGACCATCGCCGGCCAGATCCCAGCTCGCGTGCAACTGATCCGCTTCACCGGCGCCGTAAAATTCGTCGCTGCCACCCTGGAAGCGCGGGCTGGTGGACAATGTCTGGCCACCGAAATCCTTGAGAAATTCCGCCAGCGATGCGTCGCTATCCGATTTCAGGAATTCCTCCAGGCGCCCCATCAGGATATCGAGGTTGTCGGTTACCAGCCGATAGGTGGCGTGGCACTCCGTGGCCACCGCCTTGGTGAAATAGACAATCACGCCATCCACTTCGCCGGCGGCCAGAGACTCGGGCACGTGGTTGATACTGAGCAGTTCCAGGTCGTCCGCCGGCTCGCTTACCGGAGCCAGCAGATCTGTCAGCCGCTGCAGGCGAGCGTCGGCCAGCGCCTCGCCGTCGTCGATCACCTCGCCTTCACTGGCGATCAGGCCGATATGCATATCCGCGTCCACCTGTACAGCCGCCTGCCAGTCGCTGCGCACATCTCCGTGGGAGGTTTCCACCGCGGCCAGGCCGGGGGCGAAGGCGACGGTGGTGACAGCCTTGGGCTTGAAGCCGGCGATTACGCCGTCGGCATCGGCAGCCAGCGCCTCGGCCAGCTTGTCCACATCTATCTCCACGGGCAGGTGGATATGGTAGACCCGGTACTGGCGCTCCCTGACCAAAACCTCGGGCACCGCGATCTGCTCACAGGTCTTCTCCCTGCGTCGGTGGAAAAGTACCCAGGATTCCCGGGCGAGAATCCGCAGTTCCTCCGGCAGTTTCTGCGGCGGCGGGAATAGCAGCTTGCCGGCGCGGTCGGCAAAGCCATTGTTCTCGGTGGCCTTGCCAATGGCGCTCAGCGCATTGAGAGAGGCGCTATGGAATTCATTGCCCGGCTTGAGTACCGCGCTGTCCTCAACCAACGAAGCCTCGGCAAATACAAACTCTTCCGAGCCCTCTGCCGCGGCCAGGTTGGCAGCCATCCCCGCGACAAATTTCTCGGCTCCGGAACTGGTGTATTTGCTTTGATAGCGCAACAGTACGCGGGCTCGCGATTCAGTGGCGGATACCCAGCTGCGTTCGAACAGGAGCTGCACATTGTCCAGGCCGGCGAAAAAGGACGGATTGACAATGGCGATGGAAATACTGGGCGGCAGGCCGGCGAGGGCGGCCCGGCTGATAATCACCTTTTCATCCAGCTCCACCGGGTCCGAGCGCTCGCTGCGCTCACCATCGGCCAGGGTAACCCGCTGCCAGGTGCCGTCGGCAATCAGGCGGCCCACCAGTTTGGTGTCGGTTTTCTGCGCCGCGCCCTGGGTGATATGCAGCTGGCCGCTGATACGACGCTCTTCGACAGTCAGTTGGTTTACATTGTTGATGGTGCGCGAGACCACCACCGTGCATTTTCCCCGAACATCGGTGGATTCACCGGTGGCGAGCTCGAAAGGGTTGCGCTCGGTCTTCAGGTCCAGCCAGAGCGCCGTACCCGGCACCAGCGTGGACCCCGCGAGCGCATCGATATTGGTATTGATCCTTAGCCCACTACTCAAGCGCCCTGCACTGTCGCCCTCGCCCAGCAAATTCAGCACCGAATCGGCCGCGCGCCTGGCCGCCGCCAGGGTGGCTGTCTGCAGCGCTTGGCGGCCACTCTGCGCGGCGCAGTGGAAACTGAAGCCGCCGCTCGTCAGCCGTTCGCCCCGGGCCGCGCCGGACATCTCCGGCAGTTGCCTGGACACAGTGGCCGCGTAGGAGATAACGCGGGAAAACTCCGCAGCCTCGGCAGTCTCATTGCCGCGCAGGGCACTGAGTCGATTCAGCACTTTGCGCGGCCACCCCAGGGCGAACAGTTCGCCGCGCAACTGGATTTTCGCCCGATAACCGGTGCCGCGGCTCTCAACCTCCAGTTGCTGGATTTCCCCGTTGGGCACCAGCACATCCACCCGCGGTTTTTTCGCGGCGTCCTCCAGCCCCTGCAACAGGCAGATGCGCTCCATATGCTGCGCCTCCTCCAAGGCGTGGGCCACAAAGTCCGGGCGCACGACACAAAAGCGCAGGTCCACGCCGGGACCGAACATCCGTGTCACCTGTTCGTTGACACTCACAGTACTGTTGGCATTGACCGGGAGGTAGCCGGCGCTGGGGACTTCGACAATGCCGCAGTTGATCATCAGCCGGTCCGGCACCTCGATACGCGATACATCCACCAGCTTTTGGTAGTTGCGCTCCAGCTGCGACAGGTCGTTTGCGAAATCGAAATCCGCCGCGGCCAAAACACTTTCGTCAAATTCCGCCAGACGCCCGGCCACTGCGCCCATGCGGTCCAGCAACAGTCGCATACCCTCCGCCGCTTTGCCGGCCACTTTGCGAGTGTCGGCGCAGGGATCGAAATCCACCAGTTTCTTACAGGGCGCCTCCGGGTCCGTGGCGGTCAGGCAGGCACGCAGCTGGCACTGGAACTGCAATACCTGGGCAAGGAAAACCTTCCACGGCCGCATCATCATGCGGTAGGCCCAGTAGTGGCGCGGCGGCACTTCCATGCGCTCACGGCGGGCGGTCCAGGCATCCAGGAACAGGGTTGTTCCACCCCGGCGCCCGAGCACCGCGATAGGCACACCATTGCCTGTCGCAGCCGCCGCACCCAGGCACCAGAGGGAGGACGTGAGTCCGCTGGCGGAGATCTGCGCGGCAACCTGCCGGCGCTCCTGTTCGAAATAAGCGGAGGCCACGCGCGAGCGCAGGTGCGCTTCGCCCAGGGCGACCGCCTGGGATTGCTTCAGCGGCACCGTCAATTCCAGCGGCGTGGCGCGCACTTCGATTCCCTCGATAATGTAGGAGCGCTCGGTGCTGGTGGTACAGGCCTCGGAACAGAGTTTGCCGTAGACATCCTCCTCACCGCAGTAAGCCTCTGCGTGATGCAGGGTAATCAAATAGAGGTCGCTGCTCTCCGCCACGCCCAGAGGGGGCTCTTCGGTATGCAATACGCAGTCGTCGAAGCCGCCCGTATCCGTTTTTTCCACCGTGGCAACCCGCAGTTCGGCGGCAAGCGCCGCGCGGGATTTTTCGATCAGTTCGGCGATCCCCACGCGGATATCCTCGTGCAGCATCAGTGCGCGGCCGGCGTTGTCGATGGCCATTCCGGCACCGATGGACAGCTCCCCGCCCGACAGCAGGCAGTCGTAGCCGTGCACCACCCCGGCGCCACCGGCGCGGTTGGCGATGCGCACCTGGTTGAGCAGGGCCTGTTGCTCCAACAGGAGATCCGGTGCGCGCAGGAATTTTCCATCGAAATAGTGAAGCCGGCGCAGCAGGCCGCTCTTGTCGATAATGGTGTGACCGCTGCTGGAGCCGATTTTGACCAGGCTGGCGCCGGTGCCGGTGATCGTTTTCTCTGCCATGAGTTAGCTCCTGATTCTCACCATGGAAACAAAATCGTTTCCGTTCATTTTGTCCGCTGCCGGGCCGCCCACGGCACCCGCCAGGGGCAGGCGGTTGCGACCCATCATCGGCTGGGGCCCGGTGCCGCGGACGATCAGCCGCACCAGGTTGCCGCCGGGGGCGTCGCGCAATTCGATTTCAATCCGCCCATCGGATTCTTCGTATGTGACTTTTTTGATTTCCGCGGTGATCCAGCCGTCGCGGTTGTCGAAGGCGGAGACGCTCAGCGCACGGCTGTCCACGCTGGCCTTCATCAGCGGGCCGCCCTGCACGGTAAAGCGGATAAATTCGCCGTCCACTTCCACCGAGTCCGGCTCCACCCGCGGCCCGCCGGCATCGGCCACTGCCGGCCCCGGTTCGGCGGGTGCTACCGCTGCCATGGCTCCCGTTGTGGCGGGGCCGCACAGCAGTTCCTGAATAGTTGTGGTGGGGATATGTACGGGGCGGATACCGTTGTCCACGCGATTGGGAGTCAGCGTCTCGGGGTCCAATGCCCAGCCATCTTCCGAGGGCAGCAGGGTGATATCCGAGAGATTTGCCAGGGGAATGGGATTCGGGTCAGCGGCCGGGAACAGGGACAGGCGCTCGCCCTCGTCCACCGGGGCTGGCGACTGTTCCATTTCGTCCAGCGCGGCGAAATGGCGCAGCCACTGCAAACGGGCGGCGGGGCGCTGCTCCGGGGACAAGGCCTCGATTTCCGCACGCGCGTCCAGTACGTCCTGGTCGCTATCGATCACCGTGTCTTCTTCATCGACCAGCGCTTCCTCCAGGCCGAACAGCAGGCGCAGCCGGTGGAACGGCAATTGTCCGGGCTCCGATCGCCACTCCGGAGCGGGGCCCGGCAGCAGGTGCAGCTCCACGGTTTCCGCCACCCGCGAGTAGGCCGTGGTCGCGCTGCTGCCGTCGCAGGGTTCGGTCATCGCCGGCACCTGGCGCTCCAGACAGGCCCTGAACTGGATCACCACATGGGCGGAGAAAGTTACCGCGCCGGTGTCCTCGTTCACCTCGACAATTTCCGCCAGTTCCGGATCATCCTTGTGCTCCTGGTACCAGGCACCGAGGCTGAGGCAGGCGGCGCGGTGCAGCAGCAGTTCGCGCCCCAGTTCGTCCAGCGCCGCTCCCGGTTCCACCCGCACTTCGCTACGTTCCCCGTCCAGCGCCACACCCAGCCCCCAGATGGTACCCTGGCGGTGCAGCCAACTGCTGTGGAACCACATTTTGCCGCGGTGGTAGGCGTCCAGGGTGCGGAAGTCCTCCACCCCCAGCAGCATGCCGAAGTGCACGTACAGGGAGCGGAATGGATCTATCGGCAGCATTTCCCCCAGGGCGGTGGTTTTGCCGTTTTCACTCAACGCTGTATTGGACACGGTGATTCTCCTGTATTTTCGGTTGGGTTCCGAAAATCCATTGATTAAACATTTCCCCTTCGTCACTCCGGTAAAGGCCGGAGTCCATTTACCTCCCGGCGGATATGGATTCCGGCCTGCGCCGGAATGACGATATTTATTTAAAAATCCCCTCGCATGGCACTGCTTGTCATCGAACTGCCGGTACGCGCCAGGTAGTCGCTCTCCGCCTGGGTCAGCGCGGTGGAAAATTTCAGGTAGCCCGCCAGCCGACGGTTGTCGTCGTCCAGCGCCAGTGCGTCGATCAGCGCGCTTTCTGTATCGGTAAGGGCAATTATCAGGGGGCTGGCGTCGCTGCTACTCAGCTCAGTGAGTAGTTCCAGTGCGCGATCGAAGGCCCGCAGGTTGTTCCAAATGGCGGGCGGTACCGCGGCCTCCCAGATATCCATGGCAGTGGCCAGCTCCTCCGTATGCGCCGTCTCCGCGGCTTCGAGATCCCCCTCCAGGGATTCCAGTTCGGACCTGCGCGCTTGCACATCTGTGTCGTCTTCCGGGTCGGCGTTGATATCGCCGATCAGCGCGTTGACGGTGGCCAGTTCCAACTCCACCTCCTTGGCTTCCACCGCCGCGCGAGCATCGTGCAGCGCTTCCTCGGTAGTAATGGCGGGATCACCCGCGGCCAGCGCGGCATCGTCGATGCTCTCCGCCGCCGCGTCGGTGAGTTCCTCGCTGTTCACCACCGACTGCAGCAATTCGATAGCCCGTTGATAATCGTCCAGACTGTTCAGGGCATAGCTTTTCAAGTCGGCTTCCGCCGCTTTGAATTCCATTTGCCGCTGTACCACCAACCCGCCACTTCCACCCGCTGCGGCACCCTGTGCCAGGGCGCTGGCAACTACGGCGTCGCGCAGGTCGTTGTGGGCGGTCTGGCGCGCGACGGCCTGGGCGGCCCGGGCGCGGGCGCGATCGCGCAGTACTTCCGGAATATCCTCCTCAACCCTCGCCCTGGCGGCGGCGAGAATTTCCGCCGGGTTGATTTCGTCACCGGGGTCCGGGGTAAAGGTATCGGCGAGCAGCGCCGCCGCATGGTCCCGCACTGTGGCTATCTCGCTCTCCAGTCCCGCGTCGGTCCAGGCATCGTGGCGGTCCTCCATCGCCTGCGCACTGGCGAGCTCGGATTCCGCCTGCTTCAGGGCACTGTCCAGTTCCGTCAGCCGTGTGCGATGCAGTTCTGCGGCCACTTTTGCACTGTTCCGGTCCTCGCCGGTTATCGACAGGGCGGCGGTCAGATGGCTGCGCTCTATCAGCAGGCTGCGCAGCTCTTCACTCAATTCGGTGATATCCGCCGGCATATGGCTGCTGCCGGAAAGCTGTTTGCGCAGCCCTGCGATATCGCGCTCCAACGCGGCCGACTGGTTCACCAGGTCCTGGTATTCCTCGCTGGCGATTTCGAACGCCTCGTTGGCGGTGGCGAAAGCGGCCTGGGCCTCGACCTTGAGCGCCTGATACCTGTCACGCTTTTCGGTGGCGTAAGTTGTGAGTGCTGCGGTCATGGTTCAATCTCCTGAAGTCTGCTTAAATCACGGTCGCGCTTAATTAGGAACCCGGGCGGCGCTGCTACCGGGGGCTTTTTACGGGACACGCTGTGAATACTTCCCTGTACGCTCGTAATCGGCATCCATGCCTCATACGGTCCCGCAAAAAGCCCCCGGTAGCAGCACCTTCGCATCGCGTTTATCACCAACTGGATACTCTTCTTGCCAAACTTCCCCCAAAAATTTTCATCTTTTTGATATTTCCCGATAGGCCTTGCCGGATTTTTCGTACTCGCGCCGGATGGCATCAAAAAAATGCTGTCGGGTGATCGGACTCTCTTCCCGTGCGGCGAAAAAGGCGGCGGAGACCGCGGCGTTGCGGATATGGCCACCGACGATGGGAAACTGCGAGGCCAATTCGGAAAAACTCACGTCCTCCGCCAACGGCGCCCCTTCAGGAATATGGCACTGCCACAAGCGCAGGCGCTCGCGGTAACCGGGTTCCTCGAATTCGATAATAAATTCCAGCCTGCGGCTGAAAGCGGTATCTATGTTCTGCCGGTAGTTGGTGGCCAGTATCGCCAAGCCGTCGTAGCACTCCAGGCGCGAGAGCAGGTAGGCGGTCTCCAGGTTGGCGTAGCGGTCGTGGGCGTCGGAAACTTCGGTGCGCTTGCCGAACAGAACGTCCGCCTCGTCGAAAAACAGCACTGCGCGGGAGTTTTCCGCAGTGGCAAAAACCTGGGCGAGATTTTTTTCCGTCTCGCCGATCCACTTGGAAACCACCCGGGACAGATCCACCTGCAGCAGGTCCACTCCCATGGCCCCGGCCATCACTTCGGCGGACAGTGTCTTGCCGGTACCCGGCGGGCCGGAAAACAACATGCGCACACCGCGGGCGCCGCGGCGGCCGCGCAGGAACTGCCAGTCGTCCAGCACCCGGGACTGAAGGAACAGGCGGCTGGCGGCGTCCTGTAACTGGCGGAGCTGCTCTTCGGGCAGCACCAGTTGCGACCAGTCCGCGTCGGCGTGAATCAACTGGATGCCCGCGGCAAGGGAACCGGCGGAGCGGGCGCGCACCGCTGCCGCCAACTCCGCCATAGAGGATTCCGCGCGCAGCTGGCCGCCGCTGCGCAGATCGGCACACACCAGCTTCGCCTGCGCCGGCTCGAAGGGGTAGCGCGCGGCCAGATGCTCTGCCTGCTCCGCCATTTCCGGCAGCAGCTGCCGCCACATGGCGCGCAGGCTGGATACCCCCGGGGTTTTTATCGCCAGGCACTGTAACGGACGCCGCCCCATCATCGCAGTGGTATTGCTGTCGCCGTCAGCGCAGACAATCAGTGGCGCCGGGTAGTCGCAGAAATCCAGAGCGGGGATATCCCCACTGCCTACGGGCAGCACCAGCAATGGCACCAGGCCGCGCATCAGGCAATGCGCCTGCAACAGCCGCAGGTTTTCCCCCTGCAACTCTCCATCGACGCGCACGGCACAACAACCCAACCCCAGGTGTTCGCAGAGTACCGCGGCGCGGTTGACGGCGGACTCAACCACCTCGCCGCTCACCAGCAGGGTGATTGGCCGGCCCCCGCGCAGTTGCTGCCCGGCGCGGCGCACTTCCGCTTCCGCCAGCCAGGCGGCGAGGCCCGCGTCGACCGGCTCGGGGAAAAAAATCGACAGTTTTTCCGGCCACACCTCGATGCCCAGCAGATGCGGCCAGATTCCCTCCTGCAAGCCCAGACTGCGGGTAAAGAAAGGTTGCCCGGCATCGCCGGTAAACAACGGAAAGCGATTGCCCGCGGTGGATTCAATCAATTCCCGCAGCCGTACGCGCTGTTGGCCCTGCGGGCACAGCAGTTGTGCCACCAGGCCCAGGGTCGGCCGCGGCAGACCGCCGGGGTGCAGGCTGCGGAAAATATCCGCATAGCCCTCGTGCTCCTCCGCCAGCCCCGCCACCAGCAGCATTTCCACCTGAAGCAATTCCAGGTGCAAGCGCTGCACCAGCAGGTTTAAGCGACTCTGCGGATCGGTGGCGATGCGCACGCGGCAATCGCCCTGCCAGTCGCTCAGGGGGGTATCGCCGCAGGCTTCGCGATAGCGGTATTCGAGAAAATTCAGGGATACGGAAACGGGAGAGACGTCGTCGGCAAAACGCCGGCGCAACAGCTGGGCGAAGCGGCCGGCCATAATCGCCAGTTCCCGTTTTAGCATGGGAAGTTTTTCCGGGGCTCCGGCATCCGGCTGGGTATTGGATGGCGAATTGGCAAGTGGATTATTCATAGCGGATTTTCACCACTTTGCCGAGCCAGCGGACATAACCCTGGTCCAGGTCCAGCCCCGCGCGCCGCACTTCCGTATCCAGCCCCTGCAGTGGAAAAATCACCTCCGCCCAGGCGGGGTCCAGTTGCAACCTGGCTCCCCGCTGGCAGAGCCAGCGCCACCGTCCACCCGGGGATAGTTCCGGTTGCGGCAGCGATTCTTCCAAGGCGGAGAACAGTCGCCGTACCTGGGTATCCAGTATTTCTACTTCGCGGTCTTCCGGGTCTTCGAAATCCGGCATCTCCTCGTCTGCGGGGAGGTTGCACAGCAGGCGCAGCGCAGGGTCCCCGGCGGGAAAGTCTTCACAATCCGCACATTCAAAGGCGCGGCGGAAAAACTGGAAGAAAACCCAGCCCAGGGAACGCCGGGAGAACTCGTCGTCCCCAGCCAGCGCAAAGGCAATGCCCTCCTCCGCCAGAATTCTGTCGAGCATCGGCAGAAGGTAGAAGAGACCGGCCCATTCGCTGTGGAATGTCGCCGGTTCAAGCCGGGGATCGACGCTGGCCTCTTCTGTTACTTCGATCTCCCGCAGCGGGGTTATTTCACTGCTCTCCGCTCCCGGTGCAATGATTTTTCGGCGCCCTGTGGCGCTTCGCTCCCGCGCAGCTTTATCAGAATGGAAATCCCCAATTTCGCCGAGGCCTCTGTGCAAATCGCCGGTATTGGAAAAAGTACTTTCCTGTTGTTCCGCGGAGGAAATGTTTTCCCCTCGCACTTCCTCAAGAGATTCATCGTGCGTTTTTTGCAAACGCGGCGCACTCGAAAGCTCTTCGCTGCCCTCTCCGGTCAGCCGTCGCCATTGCACCTCCGCCGCTGCCAGCTGTGCGGCGATGGCGCCGGGAGTGCGGGAAGACAAGGCGGGCTCCAGTTCAATCAGGCCCAACAGCAACCATTGCCGCCGGGGTATAGCGCTGTGATGGGGCAATGCGCGGGGGCTCTCCGTCAGGTGGCGGGCAATAACGGAATTGCCGAGGGCAACCGGTGCCGGAATCTCCCCGCCAACAACACCTCTTTCCGTCGAGGGAATTTCAGGCGCTTCGCTGTTCAGCCAGCGCGGCTCCACACCGGCAGTGATCAAAATTCCCTGCAACAGCGCGCGGCAGTCCGCCTGCGGCAATTCGCGCAGCAGTGGGCGCAGCCTGCCGGCCTCCGCAAGGCGTACAAACAGCGGCAGCAGCAGCGCCGGCTCCCGGCACAGGGCGTTTGCCAGCTGCCGCCGCGCCTCCGCCGGCGCGGGGTCGTCCGGCAGGCTGCACCAGCCCAGCTGGTTCCAGGCCCAGGCCCGACCGGTGCGACCGGCGCTCACCTCCAGGGCGAAGTCGAGCAGGCCGTGCAGGCGGGACGGATAGCGAACGATATTTCCGGCCTCGCCGCTGCGGCCGGCCAGCGCCACGCCTATCGCCTCGGCGATGTGCCGGCTCCAGAGTTCGGCGTTGCGCTGTCGGGATTGATCCGGGTCGAAAGCCAGTGGCACCCGCACCAGGCGCAGGCAGATCTCTTCCCGGCTGTCGATGCCAAGCCGCGCCAGGGCGAGGTCCAGGCCTTCGCCAAAAGCCTGCGCCACTGTGTCGTCCAGCTCCCGCTGCAAATCCCGTTGATCCGGTTGCAGGTGGTAGCGGCGCGACAATTGTTTGATGGTGGTTTCCATGATTTCAGCCCACCTGCGAATCGCGGCCCAGGCGGCTGCCGCCGACACTGGTACCCGGCCCGGCGCGCCCGATGGTGTCGCTGCGCCCCAGTAAAGAGGCGCCCAGCTGCAACTGGCCGAAGCCCGATGCACTGCCGACAACGGAAGTCAGCCCCGCGTAGAGGCCGCGGCCCACGCGCATGCCGCTTTCCAGGGTGCAGATGTCGTAGAGGGTGTGCGCCGGGCGGTGGGTTTCCAGCAGGTGGCGCACCACATCCATTTTTTCCCCCTCCAGGGGGACGGCGACGATCAGGCTGAAGCGGTGGGCGTGCAGCTCTATGGCGTCCTCGATCGACACTTCGTTGACGGATTCCAGCTCGTCGACACCCAGTTTTCCGCCGATACGGAAGCCGGCGCCCACCACCGAGTTGGAGGCGAGGGCGTCGCGGTCGAGCAGCACCCCGCCGAGGCCGCGCATCTTGAAGTGTTCGATAATGGTGACGCCGGTGCCCAGGTAGATTTCCACAAAGCGCCGCAGGCCCATCACCGTGCCGCGATAGCGGAACAGCCAAGTGCAGTTGGCCACCAGCTCCCGCTTGGCCGCCTCGGGCCAGCGGTGGTCCAGCACCAGTCCCATAAAACTCGCCAGCCAGGGCAGCAGTTCCGCCGGGGTGGCGTGGGGGTCCAGCAGCAGCTGGCGGTAGCTGGCCTTCAGGTCCAGGTCCCGCAGCATTCCTTCGGGCATCGCCAGGTAGCGGCGCAGGAAATCCGCCTCCGCCCATTCCCGCGAGTACACCTGCGGCAGGCGGCGCAGCAGGTCGTGGCTGGGGTACTCGGCGCGCAGACGCCGGATTCTGGGGGTCTTGCGCGCGGTGCCGCTGAGTTCCAGTTGCACCCATAAATAGCGCCCGGGCGGGGCGATAATCGGGGCCTCGTAGGTCTGGAAGGAATCCTCGTCATCGCAGCCGGCCCAGGGCAGTTCGTTGCCGGCGGGACGGCGATAGAAATCCTGCGCGCCCGGTAAATTGTCCAGCAACAGCTCCGGTGGCATGGGGGGCGACAGGTCCGGGCGCGGGATGGTCATGCCGATCACATTGTCCGGCGGGGTGCGCTCCAGGGGTTCGACGGTTTCCGGGATCTCGTCCAGCACCAGGCAACGGGCGGTGACGCGGGTGCCGCGGGGCAGGCAGGCGTCGATAAACAGCCGCCCCCACTGGGTCTGGAAATCGCCGCTGTCCAGTTGGAAGCTGGTGACCAGCCCGCGGTTTTCGTAGCGCACCCGCGCCAGGGTGGCGCGCCGCAATCCGCTAGGAGACCAGTAAGCCACGTCACCTTCCGGAGTCACCACCAGGCCGCGGCCATCGTAGTGGCGCACCTTCAGGTGGGGCATTTCCGACTGGGCGCCGGCCTCGATACTGAAGCGTAAAAAGTCCTCGCCGGGGCGGCGGGCCGCCACCAGAATATCGCCACTGCCGAGAGGGGCTGCCAGGCGGACCAGGGCCGAGGCCCAGGGCACGTCGAAGGCGTCCGCGGGGGCGGCAAGCGGCACGATCCGCGCATCTTCACTGCCCCCCCGATCCAGCAGGTAGATCTCCTCGCCGATGGCCAGATCGGTGGGGTCCGTTACCGAGGGCGGCAGCTCGATGGCACGGGGCTGGCCGCGCGCGTCCAGCACCGCCAGGGCGGCGCCCTCCCCGTCTCTCAGCAACACCCATACCCGCTCGCCGTCTCCGGCGAGCGCCACCGGCGCCCGGGTGAAATTCACCCGGCGCAGCAGTTTGTTCTCCACCAGGTCGAACACTGTCAGGCGGCGGTCGCTGCGCTCGGCGATAAACAGGCGGCCGCGACGGTCCACCGCCAGGTCCACAGGTTCGCCGAGCGGGCCGGTTTCCCCTTCCGCCGGGGCGAAGTCTCCGAGGGATTCTGGCAAGTCTTCGAACAACGGCCGCGGCTGCGCAGCTGTACCCTCTGCTGCCCAGAGGATTTTTTCCACCTGCCCAAGTTCCGGGCGCGCCCGATAGAGGCGGCACCAGGGGTCGAAGACCATGCCCGCCGGTTCCGCGACAATCGCCTCGTCGGAATCCAGGTCGAAACGATCCTCCGGCAGCCAGGCGAGCTGCACAACGCCGAACTCATCCCCACTGGCCTCCAGCGCCGTATTCTCGTGCGCCGCCCGCCGCCACTGGTCGAGGCTGTGCAGGGTGGCGAAAGGCGAGAGCGCAGCCACGGTCAGCACTCCTCCAGCAGTACAGGTACCGGTACCGGCGGCGGGCCCGGCTGCGGCGGTTCTATGGCGCTGCCCGGGTCCACGGTAATGGGCCCGGATTCCACGGTGATTCCGATCAGTTCCGGCACTTCGTTTTTCGCCAGTACCACGGTGTTGCGCAACAGGTTACCGGCGGCATCCCAGCCCACCAGTTGCAAGTCTTCCAGGTATTCCACCCCCTCCACCTGGTGCGCCGCGGCTTCCAGTTCCGGGCCGTGCACCCGGCGGCCCAGGGGCCAACCCTGGCCGCTGGGACCATAGGGCGGCAGGGGCGCGAGGAACTGGCGGATCACCAGTTCCACCCAGTGGCGCACCGCGTCCACGCCGTAGCCAGGTTTGACCACCACGCCCACTGCCACCGCAACCGGCCGATACTTGGGGGGCAGCACATAGAGTTCGGTGGTCACCAGGCGCCGGGCGTCGAGGAATCGGCATACGCTGCGCAGCTGGTTTTTGTCCGGCATGGGGGCATTCGGGTGTTCCGGGTCGCTGCCGGGCCAGACCACCACGCTCACCACGCCAGCGGACTCCCGGTCCGGCAGGCTGGGGTGGTAGCGGGGCAGGCACTCTGCCCGCGCGATGTTGGCGCCGGGGGCAGCCAGCGCCAGCTCGCGAAAATCTCCCGCGGTCACTGCGCGGTCGCGGCGGCGCAGTTCGCCGGGAATCCGGTCCAGGGCCTGGGCCACGGTTTCCGCTTCGGCACCGCCATAGGCGGGCAGCGGGTTGGAAACTTTTACCGGGCGACTGGGGCTCAGCTTGGCGATCGCATCGGCGGCCACATTGCCCGCGCTGCCTCCGCCATAGCGGTAGCCGGTCACGCGGATACGCTGGCCGATCTGCGGGGCGAAACCCTGCAGGCCGTTGCCAAATTTCACCGTGCCCGCCGCGGCGTCCACCACGAAGTGGCGGTCGCCCTCGCCACTGGCGAAGAAATTGTCCACCGCCCGCCAGGCGCGCCAGCCGCTGGCCTCCTCCACTTCCAGCACAACACTGCCGGGCACCACCTGGGAATTGACCAGGTTGTAAGTCTGGTTGGCCTGGCCGTTACCGGTGCCGAGGAATTCCGCCCGCGCGCTCAGGGTCTGTTCCACCTGCGCCGCGTTGGCGCCCAGATAGATGAGCGAACCGAAGCGGCTGCCGTCGTGGCGGAAGGCGCGCAGCCAACACACCACCCGCTCGCCGTACTCGTCGTCCAGTGGCGGCGGCAGGTCACCGGTCCCCACCGCGTCCGGATCGTCCACGGCAAAAATACCGATCTCATCAAAATCCCCGGGCAGCCGCAGCCGGACCACCCCCTCCTGGGTGAGGCCGCGAGTGGTATCGCCTTCCACCCGCACTGCACGGTATCTGGCCTCGTTGTCTTGGGACAGGCCGGACCATATCTGCCATTCCACTGCCGGGCCGTCGCTACCGGCATCGGCGCCGGGGCAGCGGAAGCGCTGGGCGAATTCCGGGTTGTGAATATCCTGCTCGCGGTCGATGCGGATATCCGGCACGAATCCCAGGTTCAGCAGCAGCGGCGCATCCGGGTGTTCGGCCAGGGCACTGCGCACGCTGTCCACAGCTTCCGTCTTTTCCGCCAGTACCGGCACCCACAACATGCCGTCCACCGCGTCGTCGAAATTGACCGCGACTCCGGCTTCCTCTTCCCAGAGAATTTTCGTGCGGTAGGGGGCGGTGCTATCCGCGGATTCCAGGCCGCGGGTGCGGTAGGCCTGTTCGAAAAACTGCTCCTCCTCCGAACCCGGTTCCGGCAGCTCCTCGGCGATTTTTCCCACTGCGAAGGCGGTTACCGGCAGCACCCGCACTTCATTCAGGGTTTCGAATTTGATGTCCCCGGCCCTGGCCACGGAGCCCTTTTCGATCCTGACTCCCGCGCTCTCCTTGGTGGTAAAGGACAACATGGCCCGGGCGGAACTGGCGGGGCGCAGGGGAATCTGCAGCAAGCGCAGGAATTCCAGCTTGGTGGCTTCGGGGATCTGGTTGAAGCGGTAGAGCAGGTTTTCGCCGAGAAACGAAAACAGTTCCAGCAGGGTGATGCCCGGATCGCTGGCGTTGTGGTCCGTCCACTCCGGTGCGTACACGGGAATACGGGCGACCAGCTCGTTGCGGAGCTGTTCGTAACTGCGGTCGTCCAGTACCGGGCGGTTTAAGCGCATTAGTTATTTTCTCCAGCTTCCACTCAGACCCCATCCTTGGGTGGTTTTTGATGGGCACGCTGCGCTTTGCCCATCCTACGATCAGCCGTCGTCCCGTAGTCTGTAGGATGGGCAAAGCGCAGCGTGCCCATCATTGAACGCCCTGGCGACGCATCAAACATCGGCACTTCCTTGTAGATAAAAGGGAAAAACCAAGTTGTCCGAACTGCCATCACGCACATGGATATAATGGATTCGTATCAGCACCATGGATGGATCGCCGCCGGGTTCCACGTTCACCTGTTGCAACTTAATGCGTGGCTCCCACAGGGAGAGCGCGCGCATCACGTCGTTCTGGATCAGCGCGCGGGTGGCGGAGTTGTTGGGTTTCATCAGGTAGCGGCGCAGGCCGCAGCCGAACTGCGGGCGCATAATGCGCTCGCCGGGTTCGGTCTCCAGTATCAGCCAGATGGACTGGCGGACTTTGTCCGGGCCGCTGGCCAGCACGAGGCTGCGGTCGGCGGTGGACGGTAGTACGGGGAAATTCCAGCCACTGCCGAGAAACTGTTTCATTCCAATCGCTTTAGTCATGGCATGGCCACCTTGTCGAAATAGACCAGGCCGTCCTCCGGCAACGGCAACTGCCCTGTGGGTGCCTCGGGGTTGGGGTCTTCGGAAAAATCCCGGCTCATGGAGATATACAAGTCCGCCAGTTCGTTCAGAGTGATGCTGTTTTTCAGTTTGTTTTCCAGCTTTCCGGCGAAGGCGTTGGCTGGGCCTTCGCTACCGCCGGCGGAACTCAACTCCTCGCCCAAGCCCTTGGCCAGGGCGGTTTGCAATTCCGCTTTGCTATTAAAGCCGCCGCCTATCTCCGCGAGCACACCGACATCCAGATCGATCGCCGCCTCAATGTCCGGGCCGTGCACCTCCAGGTCCGCGGCAATGCCCACATCCAGGTCGATGGATGGGGGAATACACAGCTTGAGCTTGAGTAAAAACCAGAGCTGGAACAGGAACATGATGATGGGCAGGAACAGGCGGAACAGAAACAGCGCGACGATAAAGAACAGCAATATGGCAAAGAAGCAGATCTGCTGTCCCGGGCGGGTAAGCATTTCCTCGTTGATACTGGGCATATCCATACCGTCCGTGCCGAAATTCAACGATGAATTCGCCGGCGCGATGGTCTTGACCCCGGCGCCCCGCCCCGGCGGGCCAAGATTGGCCTGGTCTTTCAGTGCCAATAGGTCCGGCATCTTGATATTGATCGGCTTGTGGCTTGTGCCGTCGATATCAAAAAATGCGGCCAGCCGGTAATTCTGCGTGGGCTGGCTCCACACGACTTCTCCGTGGCAACAGTTGCGCCCTCGTCCCTCGCAACAGTCCTTTTTACGGCGCACGAAGCACTGGATCTCATAGAGGTCGCTCTCATCGAACTGGGGATTGCCCAGGCTGTCGATATCGCTGCCGGCGGTGGGCACCAGGCCGAACCAGAGGGTCTTGCCCTGAGCGGAGTGGGTGTCGTCCTGTGGATCCGGTTGCAGTGGATACAGCGGATAGACCTTTTCGGTAATGGTTTGCGGTTTGCTTTCCACCGGCTGCCAGTTGCCGATGGCTTCGTCATTCTCACTGGGAATCCAGCCCTGGCGCTGGGCGGTGATATGGTGGGCGACGATAAACGTCTGCAGGTCGTCGATGCTTTCCTGCAGCTCGCCCTTGAGGGACGCCACCCGCTTGTTCCCGATCTCCGCAAAAGCCTGGGAAAATACCGCAGATTTTTTCCCGTGCTTGCCTTCGAGTTTTACCAGCCGCTGCTTGACCCGGCGCAGGCGGTGCTGTTTGGCTAGGAGTTCCGGCTGCAGGGCCTTTCCCACCATCGGCACCTTGCGCCGCACCACAAAGCCGGTTTCGCATACCTGCTCCCGCCGCGCACTGGGAAAGCCCGGCGCGACGCAATGCAATTCGCACACCACCAGGTAGAAACGGCTGTGTGCGTGCTGGAAGAGCTTCAGGCTGTCATCCAGCTGCTCACGCAGTTCCGGGGTAATGATCTTGTTGGGATCGACACACAAACGGTCGACAAAATCCTCGCAGGCAAAACGCAGTGAATGCTGTGGTTCACGGGTGAATTTATCCATGAAACCCGCATCGCCATACTTCTGCAATATAGGCGCAGTGCTGCGGTTGGCCGGCGGACCGCCGACGGATTCGCTGCGGTACCAGGGACCAACCAGTATCCAGGGATGTCTGCTTTTCATAGCAAATTCCCCACGCCGGGCGTATAGGTTGGAGAGGTGACCACGGCCTTGGCGGTCAGGGTGGTGCAATTGATAATGCCGTCGAAATTGGCCACCGGCGCCTTGACGTTGAGTATCGGCGCCTGGATGTCCACGCTCAGGTTGCCCTTGATCTCCACCACGCCGGCGGCGGTAAAGGTGATCACGTGGCCGCTGGAATGACTCAGGGTGACGGTCCTGGCGCTGTCGTCGAGCACCAACTTGTGCCCGCTCTCCATCTGCAGGGTGATCTTTGCCGCGCCCTCGGTATCGTCGAATTCCAGCACGCTGTTGGAGCGGGTTTTCCACACGCGGATATTGTTGGCCTCCTCCGCCGCCTGGGGCAGCGCTTCGCGGCCATTCCAGCAGGCGCCGACAATATAGGGGCGGCGCAGGTTGCCCGCCTCGAAGGCCACCACCACCTGGGTGTCCTTTTCCGGCAGGGTCTGGATGCCCTGTTCGTTGTCCGCATAGGGAGACAACAGAGTTGCCCAGGCGCGCACGTCCCGGTCGCCGTCGCTACCCAGCCAGGGGAATTTCACCTCGATGCGGCCCATACTGTCCGGGTCGACAATATCGGTGACGATAGCCGGATAGACACCGTAGTAGGCCTGCTCGCCGCCGTCCCGGGTAAAATCGTTGATCATGCGTAATTCCCCACTGCCGCTCTCTCTGCCCTGAACTGGGTACGGTGGCCGCTGCTCAGGTCGTAGGTGTGCGCCACCTGGGTGACGTAGTAGCCATCGCCGCTGAATACCGGGCCCATGCGCTCCAGGGTCAACTGACCGCCCACGATCAGGTCCGGATGACCGCTGGTGACGCCGCTGATCTGCACGAAACCCCGCGCCCGGCGCAGTATTTCCGCGCGCGCCCAATCCGCCGCCTCGGCGGATTCCAGCGGCACTTCCCGCACCCGGTGGGACACCCGCTCACCGAAGGCACTGTTCAGGATCTCCACCCCGCTGCGGCCACTGGTGATCTCGCCGCGTACCGCGTCCTCGCCCGCCTCTTCATCGATCACCTCCCGGCTGGTGGCGTCATAGCCGCTGATGCGCACACTGGTGCGCTGGTGGGCGAGATCGGCGCAGGCGGTGGCCGTGATAATGTCGTTGCCGCGCACCAGGGTCATGGCCAGGCCGTCGCGCCTGTCCCGGGTCTTGAAAAACAGGCTGCTGCCGTCGGTCCACACGTCCGCCTGCAACAGGCGCGCCCGCTCGCGCAGGAAAGCCAGGTCGCTCATATTGAGCTGCTGGATTCGATCGTAAGTCGGACCGGGGGCGTCCACTTCCGGAGTCAGCCCGTGTTCTTCGGCAACGGCACTGGCGATATCCTCGTCATTCATCTCTTCGTAGGTTTTCATTCGCCGGGTCATGCGCAGGTCCATCAGTTTGTCCTCAGCGTAGAGGCAGACTTCCGGCTCTTCCCCTTCTTCATAATTGAGTTCCAGGGCACTGATAAATCCTTCGAAAATCGTGCGCTGTCCCTCCAATGGGCCTATGGCCACTTTGATTTCCTTGCCAAAGTCGAGAATGCGACCATCCATATACAGTAGTTTTTGCTGTTGCTCTCCGGACTGCGGGCCCACCGCCACGAAGCGTGCGC